>NZ_PJNH01000002.1:618747-687612 GCF_002844535.1 Halalkalibacillus sediminis | reverse complement strand
GTTCCACAAGCGTCACTCCCGAAGGAGATCTGCTTGCTTCCCGCGCTCGACTTGCATGTATTAGGCACGCCGCCAGCGTTCGTCCTGAGCCAGGATCAAACTCTCCAATAAAAGTAGTTTGATTGGCTTGTCTTACTTGTTTTTTCTCTCCCAATCAGATGAGAAAAAACGAATTGACGTCAGGCTATTTTGTTTAGTTTTCAAGGTTCGAAATCTTTTTGTTGAGCACTATTAAATATACCACAGTTCCACTTAATCTGTCAATATTTTTAATAGCTATTTTTTGGTGCGCTTTTTTCAGCGACAAGAACCAGTATAATATCAATTTAGTATAAGTGTCAATAACTTTTCAATAAAAAAATAAATTTCCTAGTTATTCTAATAAAACAACTGCAAATTCAACATTTTCAATTGAAGTATCTATTAAAATACGACTTCTCCGTTCCAGTCTAGCATGCCACCTTTAAGGTTGTTAACTTTATATCCTTGCTCATCTAAAAACAAGCAAGCATTATGACTTCTTCGACCAGAACGACATACGATTACATACTCTTTATCTTTTGATAGTTCACCCAATCGTTCTGGCACTGTTTGTAATGCAATATGTTTTGCACCCGGAATCATACCTTGAGCTACTTCTTCATCTTCTCTTACATCAATTACTTTATAACGTTGTTGATCCTCAAGATCTTTCAATAATTCATCTGAAGTAACTTCATTTATTGGCTGACTCATCGTCATCATCCTTTCATCTACATTTTCTATTTTAAAAATTAAATGGCCCTATTGTCAATTCCATTATTCGAACTTAATATTCCAAAAAATAAACCTTCCTCATAATAATTGAGGAAGGTTATAATTCGCTTTTTAATTCGCTACAATATTTACTAATTTGCCTGGGACAGCAATTACTTTTCTTACGGTTTTGCCTTCAATCCATTCTTGGATAGTTTCATCAGAAAGTGCTATTTCTTCTAATTCTTTTTGATCAGCGTCTTTATTGACCAACGCTTTTGAGCGAACTTTACCCATTACTTGAATAACGATTTCTACCTGATCCTCTTCAAGCTTTGATTCATCAAAAGTCGGCCAAGCCTGATAAGAAATCGTACCTTCATGCCCAAGTTTCGACCACAGTTCTTCTGCAACGTGCGGTGCTATTGGTGAAAGTAATTGTACGAATCCTTCTGCAAACTGTCTAGGAAGTTTGTCAGTTTTATAACATTCATTGACGAATACCATCATTTGAGAAATTGCTGTATTGAATCGGAGTGCTTCGTAATTCTCAGTAACTTTTTTGACTGTTTCATGATAGACCTTTTCCAGATCAGCATTAGAATCGTCAACGATTCTCCCTGAAAGTTCCCCTGAATCCTCCATGTATAGTCTCCACACGCGGTCAAGGAAACGGCGAGCGCCATCCAAGCCATTTGTACTCCAAGCTACTGAAGCTTCAAGAGGTCCCATGAACATTTCATACAATCTTAAAGTATCAGCTCCATGAGTTTCTACAATATCATCAGGATTGACAACATTACCTTTAGATTTACTCATCTTTTCGTTACCTTCACCTAGAATCATTCCTTGGTTAAACAATTTCTGGAAAGGTTCTTTCGTTGGAACTACTCCAATATCATATAAAACCTTGTGCCAGAAACGAGCATATAGTAAGTGAAGCACAGCATGTTCTGCTCCACCTATATAGATATCAACTGGTAGCCATTTCTTCAGCTTTTCAGGATCAGCTAGCATCTCGCTGTTATCTGGATCGATGTAACGAAGATAATACCAACAGCTACCTGCCCATTGTGGCATTGTATTTGTTTCTAAACGTCCTTTTTTACCTGTTGCAGAATCCTCAACGTTAACCCATTCTGTAATATTAGCTAGAGGAGATTCTCCAGTTCCGGATGGTTTTATTTCAGTTGTCTTAGGCAATACAAGAGGCAAATCGTCCTCATCAACTGGCGACATTGTTCCATCTTCCCAGTGGATTACCGGAATTGGTTCACCCCAATAACGTTGTCGACTAAACAACCAGTCTCTTAGACGATAAGTCGTTTCACGCTTTCCGACACCCTCTTCTTCCAACCAATCGATTGCTTTTGTAATAGCCTCTTCTTTACCTAAGCCATTCAAGAATCCAGAATTCACGTGTTCTCCGTCCCCTGTATAGGCTTCTTCTTCCACATTTCCACCAGCTACGACTTCAACAATTGGTAGTTCGAACTTTTTCGCGAATTCATAGTCTCTTTCGTCGTGAGCAGGAACAGCCATGATGGCACCAGTACCATAAGACATCAACACATAATCTGCAATCCAGATCGGCATTTTTTCTCCATTAATCGGATTGATTGCATATGCACCAGTAAACACACCTGATTTATCTTTCGCAAGGTCAGTTCGTTCAAGTTCACTTTTCGTTTGAACATCTTTCTTATACGCTTCTACCGCGGACAATTGATCTTTAGTTGTAATTTTTTCAACTAACGGATGCTCTGGAGAAAAAACAGCATACGTCGCACCGAATAAGGTATCCGGGCGTGTAGTGAAAGCCTTGAACGACTCCGCTGCACCTTCAATCTCAAAGCTTACCTCAGCACCCTCGGATTTTCCTATCCAGTTACGCTGCATATCTTTCAAACTTTCTGGCCAATCAAGCTCCTCAAGATCTTCAAGCAAACGATCCGCATAAGCGGTTATTTTTAGCATCCATTGACGCATCGGTTTACGAACAACCGGATGTCCTCCACGTTCACTCTTTCCGTCGATGACTTCTTCATTTGCAAGAACTGTCCCAAGTGCTGGGCACCAGTTAACAGGTACTTCATCGATATATGCTAGACCTTTTTTATACAATTGAATGAAGATCCACTGGGTCCACTTGTAATAATCAGGGTCAGTTGTGTTTACTTCCCGGTCCCAGTCATAGGAAAAGCCCAGAGACTGAATTTGCCGTTTAAACGTTTGGATATTTTCCTCAGTGAAATCGGCCGGATCGTTGCCGGTATCAATTGCATACTGTTCTGCAGGAAGTCCGAAAGCATCCCATCCCATAGGGTGCAATACTTCATATCCTTGCATCCGCTTCATACGGGAAACGATATCTGTTGCCGTATAGCCTTCAGGATGCCCGACATGTAAACCCGCTCCAGAAGGGTAAGGGAACATATCCAACGCATAGAATTTCTCTTTTTCAGATAATGTATTTGTCTTGAATGTTTTATTCTCTTGCCAGTAATTTTGCCATTTTGATTCAATTTGCTGATGATCGAAAGCCATATCAATTCCTCCTAAATTATATATAAAATAAAAAACTCCCACCCCAACAAACGTTGGGACGAGAGTTACCCGTGGTACCACCCAAATTAGCATAGAAGCTATGCTCACTTGACTCCTTAACGCGGAAGACGGTATACACTACTTCAGTTCATGTATACAACTCAAAAGGCGAGTTCAGATTAAGCAAGAATGACTTCCACCAACCGTCATCTCTCTATACATGCTTTAAATCTTACTACTCCTTATCACTGTCAGTATATAATATATGAAAGTATTTTAATTAAATAAGTGCTAATTGTCAAGTTTTTATAATGGTGATCTTCTTAAAAGCTTCAGGTAGCTTTGTTCTTTAGCATTCCCCATGATAAAATTATTCAGTCAGAATCAGTAAATATAAAGGTGTTGGATTAAGTGAAATCAATCATTCCCCTTGCACATTCTATTTTGGAAGAATCATTACGTGAAGGCGATATAGTAGTTGATGCTACTTTAGGTAACGGACACGACAGCTTGTTCCTCAGTAAAATTGTGAGGAAAGAGGGAGCTGTCTATGGATTTGATATCCAAGAGGAGGCTATATTACAGTCAAAAAAACTTTTTCAACAAGAAGACGCCCAAAATATATACACTTTCAATATAGGACACGAGAACGCTGCAGACCTTTTAAAACAAAAAGAAGTCGAATCAATTGATGGGGTGATATTCAATCTGGGGTATTTACCAGGTGGCGATCACACTGTTACTACTCTCAGCAGAACAACCATCATAGCATTCAATGATCTTTTTGAATTGCTTAAACCAAATAAATACATCGTTTTCGTGGTTTATCCCGGTCACGAACAAGGCAACCATGAGTCCGACTCACTCGTGTCACACCTATCCAAAATCCCTGCAAAAGATGCCGACATCGCAAAATATCAGATGGTCAACCGAAGTGAAGCTGCACCATATGTAATTGCAGTTTTTAAAAAATAGACGAAAGGCTCCTGAAATTTTCAGGAGGCTTTTTTATTGAGTCATATGCGCTTTTTAACTTTCCGATAGCCTTTTCCATTCCAGTAGATGAATTTAGCTTTCCAACCTGTTTTCCTCAAGAGATGATTACAGATTTCCTTTCCGTTATGAAAATCGTTCACTTTTCGATCAGATAAATAAAGCCCTACTAAACATACAACAATTTGTTCATGGAATTGTGGATCCGGTATTCCATTAATTCCTTCTCGAGCATTTTTTATCATATATTCGAACCGTTCTTTCAAAATATCTTCGCTTTCATAGTAATGACAGAAGTTCAGGTCACCTTCAACTTCATCCTCTTTTTGGTCGATGAAATAATCTAGGAGAATGTGCAACCCCTGCATATACGGAAAATAAGATTGATACACTTCTTCACCAACGTAAATATCATCCAGACCATAAGAAATTAAACAAAAGATTCCGATGGTAGACCCCGTCGCAGCAGAAAATTCATACCAAAAGAGTTCCTCATCATCTTTTTCCCTATTGAACCATTCCTCTAACCGAGGCACCCTTTCATCTAGTCGTACATGTTTATGTACCTGGAGATCGATATACAACCCAGCTAGACGATGAATCGTCGGATAAATTCGTTCATAATCTTTTATTCGCCTAGTTATTTCCTGGCATGTGGCGACTAGTGAAGCCAGGTATTCTCCATCATCTTGTTCATCCCTAAACTGATAATAATTTCTTCTCTTATTCACGGAATTTGGCGAAATTGCATCTAACATGGATAAATGAAGTTGGCGGAAATCCTCTGGATCAAGCGAAGTACTTCTATCACATAAGTTATCTAGATAGTCACTGATTGTCTGGTAAGCTACGATGAAGCTAATCGCGTCCTCCCAGTTTTCTCTAGCCAGCACAGCATAAATCGAGCCACCTTCACAGTGGAATGTTTTAGAGTCAATGCTTTCAAGTGCTTGTGTTCTTAGTTCATCATTCGGTATCTTCTCAGCTAATTTTCTCCAACCATCAAGCTCTTCATTTGCCTGGGGGAAAATTTTACGATAACTGACTGATAATATTTTCGTGAGAGAGGTTGGAATGTTTCTAATCTAAATCATCCTCCTGTAAAGATCCTTGCTATCAATCCTTCGATTAATTTCTTTGATGCTCGATGAACTGTATCACATCGGCATATACTTCATCACGTTCTGGTTCATTCAATATCTCATGATAAAGGTCTTCATATATCTTTATTTTCTTCTCTGATAAGTCCACTTGGTTGAACCATTTCTTAACCGCATCAACATCAACTAATAAATCTTCTCCAGATTGGAGTAACAGCGTCGGTACATCAGGATATTTCTTAATTTTCTTAAAGGCAAGATCGATCCCTTTTTCAAATTCCAAATACCAACGTACAGAGACTTTCCTTAAATATAAAGGATCACTAACATCCCTAGCAATAAATGCTTCATTCCGCGTAGCCATTTTTGAATGGACATTGGTAGGAACTAGAACAGACGGAGCTAATACGTTTAGCACCTTTGATAACATGTATAACGGCTTTTCTGGAACATTGCATAAACCGAGGGCTGGCGAGGATAAAATCACTCCATCAACCTCAATGTTTTGTTCCTGGAGAATGCGAATAGCAATTAATCCACCCATGCTATGACCTAAAAGGAAAACAGGTAAATCATAAGTTTTTGCTTGATCGATCCATTCAGAAACCGTGTCAAAATATTGCTTAAACGATTTGATGTGGCCTAACTTTTTCTGGGTAACCCCTTGCCCAGGCAAATCGCCATATACAATGTGATAGCCTTGCTTCAATAATTTATTAAAAAGCCATTCATATCGACCAGAATGTTCGAATGCACCATGAATGACAACCACAACAGCTGTCGGGTTCTCTGTTTCTCTTACAATCATCCAATCCCTCTCCTACCATCTGTTTCTTCTAATTTGATATAATTATCTTATCACAACCTATTATAGGAGGAACAATATGATACTCGAATACAAAGGAAAATACCCTCAAATTGATGACACAGCCTACTTATCAGAAGATGTTGTAGTGACAGGCGAGGTAACAATAGGAGCCTATTGTAGTATTTGGTTCAAGACTGTCATTCGTGGCGATGTAGCCCCAACAATTATAGGGAAAAGTGTCAACATCCAAGACCAGAGTATGCTTCACCAAAGCCCTGGTATGCCATTAGAAATAGAAGATGGAGTCACCGTTGGTCACCAAGTATTGCTCCACTCTTGCAAAGTTAGCAAGAATGCATTGATTGGGATGGGGTCGACTATTTTAGATGGTGCTGAGATTGGAGAAAATGCCTTTGTTGGTGCTGGAAGCCTCGTACCGCCTGGTAAAAAAATCCCCTCCAATACTTTAGCATTCGGACGACCTGCTAAAGTTGTCAGAGATTTGACCGATGAAGATTATAAGGAAATGAAACGTATTCGTACAGAGTATGTGGAAAAAGGACAAGTTTACAAATCGAACCAGTCTTAAGGGGTAAGTTATATGTATGGATGGCTATTGGTATTCAGTTCACTAGTTGCACTTTTACTAGTTGTATCTTCTATTAAACAAAAAAGTTTCCGAAAAGTTAGCTATTTATTTGCTGGCTTATTTTTCGGATGTTCAATCGCACTTTTTATTATTATGCTAGGACAAAACCACCCAGCTATTCTCGGGTGGTACGAGGAAACCTTTATAGACAAGCAGGCTAATTCCTCACTTGTCTTTGCGGAGAATAACGATAATTGGTCATCGATAACTGAAAACTCTCTGATCGAACAGTATATTTTGGCAGAGGAGAAATTGATTGAAGCTCCCATCATCCAGCAATATCCGCAACTACCCCGTGGTTGTGAGGTAACCACTCTTGCAATGCTATTAAATTATCATGAAATAGAAGCTGATAAAATGGAGTTGGCTGATGAGATCAAAAAAGACCCAACACCCATGAAGAACAAGAATGGTAATGTCCACTTCGGAAACCCACATGAAGGTTTCGTGGGGGATATGTTTTCACTAGAGAACCCTGGTTACGGTGTCTATAATGGACCAATAGAGAAGTTAGCGAAACAATACGCTGGAGAAAGAGTAGAAAACCTCACCGGATTCTCCTTTGAGAATATTCTTGCTTCGGTTCACGAAGATGAACCAGTTTTAGTCATTACTAACACTACCTTCAAACCTTTACCTAATACTGCTTTTGAAACATGGAGCACCCCTCAGGGTAAGATCGACATCACAATGAAAGAACACTCCGTCCTTGTTGTCGGTTATGATGAGGAATTCATTTACTTCAATGATCCCCTACAACAAGATATAAATAAAGCACCCATCGACGATTTTCGCGCCGCTTGGGTGCAGATGGGAAAGCAAGCAATTACGATTACTTCGTCGTAAGCTTGCTTTTTGCTTCATCTTCTATTTGTAATTCTTCTATACTATAAACACCTTCAATGTAAATCTGATGCCATAGCATGAACATAAGCACTGTCCATATTTTCCTACTATAATCCTGCTTACCTTCTCGATGCTTTTCTAACAAATTAATGACTACATCTTTATTCAACAAATAATCGGTCTGGCTGTTTTTAATTAACCCCGCCGCCCAATCATATAATTCATTGCGTAACCAATGACGGATAGGTACGGGGAAGCCTAATTTTTTGCGATTCAACACGTGCTCCGGAACTACACTTTCCATCGCCTCACGCAAGATTGATTTCGTCGTACCATTGGCAATTTTATAATCAACGGGAATGGAATTGGCAACACGGAATACTTCTTTATCCAAAAACGGTACGCGTAATTCCAATGCATGAGCCATTGTCATTCGATCAGCCTTTAGCAAAATGTCTCCACGCAACCAGGTGTGGATATCAACATACTGCATTTGATTCACTGGATTTGTTCCTTGCACTTCTCGGTACAAGGGGTTGGTAAATTTTTGGTACGGGTTGTGCTGGTCATACGTTTTCAATAAAGCAGATTTCTCTGCTTCTTCAAACATCTTCGCATTCCCGATATATCTCTCAGAGAGAGGTGTTGTACCACGTTCCAAGAAGCTTTTACCCTTTACTCCCTCCGGTAACACTTTCGCTACACGATTCAGCAAATCTTTGGCTGGCGTTGGAACCGATTTAAACACTTTTAAAGATTCAGGCTCACGGTAAATATTATACCCACCGAATAATTCATCAGCACCTTCACCTGATAGCACAACGGTCACGTGTTTCGACGCTTCACGCCCAACAAAATACAACGGTACACAAGCTGGATCAGCCAGAGGATCATCATTATGCCACATAATCTTAGGAAGCTTTTTCACATATTCTTCTGGTGAAATCACATAAGAAATATTCTCAACACCAATTTTCTCAGCAGATTCTCTCGCTACATCGACTTCCGAGTACCCTTCTCTTTCGAACCCTACTGAAAATGTCTTTATATTCGGATTGAACTCTTTCGCAATCGCAACAATAATCGTCGAATCGATTCCTCCAGATAAAAATGAGCCAACTGGTACGTCGCTTCGCATATGAACATTCACAGAGTCAAACATTACATCACGGATTTGTCGCATTAGTTGTTGCTTCTCAGTTTGCACAGGGTCAAACTTTGCATGGAAATAACGCTTGAAAGTTGGATCCTCGCCTGGCTTCATGGTGAAAGAATGCCCAGGCTCTATTTTCCGCACTCCCTTTGTCATTGTTTTAGGTTCAGGGACAAACTGGAAGCTTAGGTAATGTTGCAAACTTTCTGCGTCTACTTCCTGTTGTTCGATTGCAAGGCCTATGCTTTTTTTCTCAGATGCAAAATAAGTACCATTTTCTTGACGACTATAGAATAAAGGTTTGATACCAAATGGGTCCCTAGCACCGTGAAGCACCTCTTCAGACTTGTCCCAAATCAAAATGCCGAACATTCCACGTAAGTATTTGAATGCTTCATCTCCATGCTTAGAAAACATCGCTAAAATCACTTCAGAGTCAGAATCCGTTTCAAACTCGTAACCTTCTTCCAAAAGCTCTTTCTTCAGCTCTACATAATTATAAATCTCTCCATTAAAGACCATCCAGTAACGCTCATTTTCATAAGGTAATGGCTGATGACCACTTTCAATATCTATAATACTCAAGCGACGGAACCCAAACGAGATGAAGTCGT
Organism: Halalkalibacillus sediminis; assembly: GCF_002844535.1. Lineage (NCBI taxonomy): Bacteria > Bacillati > Bacillota > Bacilli > Caryophanales > Bacillaceae > Halalkalibacillus > Halalkalibacillus sediminis. Next base: position 678,167 of record NZ_PJNH01000002.1, on the reverse strand, counting down.
CATGATAAAACCCTTCATCGTCCGGACCTCTGTGAGTAATAATTTCGTTTTGCTTTACAAATAAAGCGCGCTCTTGTTCAGTTATTTTAGATCGTTGGTGTCTTATATATCCGATAAAGCCACACATGCAAAATTCCTCTTTTCTCTTTAAAATGAAACAGGTTAATTATATCATATCCTCGACAAAAATAATTAAAGCAAAGTAGGAAATTTCTAAAATTTAGCACCGTTAAAACTCATAGTAATAAAGACAAGGTCAATATAAAAACAGTCAAACCAAAAGAGGTCTGACTGCTTCATAAATAATCATTAGCTCAACTGCGACCTAAGCTCATCAACTTTATCCGTTCTCTCCCAAGTAAAATCGTCATCTGAACGTCCAAAATGACCATAAGCTGCTGTCTTCTTGTAAATCGGACGTCTTAAGTCAAGCATTTTAATTATACCAGCTGGGCGCAGATCAAAAGATTCTCTGATTGCCTCCACTAGCTTAACCTCTTCAACTTTTCCTGTTCCAAATGTATTAATTGAAATGGATACGGGTCGCGCAACCCCAATTGCATATGCCAACTGAACTTCACAAACGTCAGCTAGTTCTGCCGCAACGATGTTTTTCGCGACGTAACGAGCGGCATATGCTGCAGAACGGTCTACTTTTGTTGCATCCTTACCACTGAATGCTCCCCCGCCATGACGAGCGAAGCCTCCGTAGGTGTCTACGATGATTTTTCTACCGGTAAGCCCTGCATCTCCTTGAGGACCACCGATGACGAATCGACCAGTTGGATTGATGATATATTTAGTTTCTTCATCTAATAATTCAGATGGGACAACTTCATTAATTACTTTAGCCTTCACATCTTTTTGAATTGTTTCAAGTGATATTTCAGGGTGATGTTGAGTGGAGATCACGATTGTATCAACCCGCTCTGGATTCCCATCATCATCGTATTCAACTGTCACCTGTGTTTTCCCATCGGGACGTAAATAATCTATTTCTTCTGACTTTCTAACATCAGCTAGTCGCTTAGCTAATTTATGAGATAATGAGATCGGTAGAGGCATAAGCTCTTTGGTCTCATTAGAAGCATATCCGAACATCAACCCTTGGTCACCTGCACCGATTGCTTCAATTTCATCATCGGACATTCTACCCTCCCTTTTTTCAAGAGCTGTATTGACGCCCTCAGCGATATCTGCAGATTGCTCGTCGATTGATGTCAAAACTGCGCATGTTTCATAATCAAAACCGTATTTTGCGCGAATGTATCCAATATCTTTAATTGTCTCACGTACAATAGTAGAAATATCTACATAAGAAGTAGTAGAAATCTCTCCAGATACTAATACTAGTCCTGTAGTTACCGTTGTTTCACAAGCGACACGTGCATTCGGGTCTCGCTTTAAAATTTCGTCTAAGATAGCATCGGAAATTTGGTCACATATTTTATCCGGATGCCCTTCTGTTACTGACTCTGATGTAAAGAGTCTGCGTTGATTCAACATAATGAAAATCCTCCCTCATATTCTCATGACGGATCTCTTTTTCCTTCGTGAAAAGCGATTCAGGTTTAAGTGGAACCTATTTGTGGGAATAAAAATAAAAAACCTTTCCCCGCATACGACGAGGAAAGGTAACCGTTCAGCCTTTCACTCTTATCGTCCAAGGGTATTCCTTGCCTCAGGATAGCACCTGTCACTTTCATGATGGTTGCCGAGCTTCATAGGGCCTGTTCCCTCCACTTGCTCTGGATAAGAGAAATTCCGTTTCTGCATTATAATAACGTGAATCAATTTTCGTGTCAACAAAGGTAAAACAAAGGAAATTTAGAAATATTTTTTATTAGTATGGATTAATAAAATAAATGTGTTATACTATTAATCATAATTAAACAATATAATGATTATTTCATTTGAAAAGGATGGTTTATAAATGAAAACAATGAACGTTCAGTCGCATGTTTCGCGCTTATTAGACAATGATACTATCAACCAGAACTTACCTATCTCATCACTAGTCGAAAAGGTATTAGAGCGAAAGGAAGGCTCACTTACTTCAACAGGAGCTGTCCGTGCGACAACGGGAAAATATACGGGTAGATCTCCAAAAGATAAGTTCATCGTTGAAGATGAAGAAACTAGAGATACAGTCGAATGGGGTCCAGTTAACCAACCAATTAGTGAAGAAAAATTCGTTAATCTTTTACAAAAAGTGACTGATTATTTAGTTGATCAAGATGAATTATTCTCTTTTAAAGGGTTTGCTGGTGCAGAAGAAAAGCATCGCCTTCCTATCCAAGTAGTCACCCAATATGCTTGGCACAATCTTTTTGCTAACCAACTATTCATTCGTCCGACTTTAGAGGAATTATCTAATCATGACACAGAATTCACAGTGATTTCAGCACCTCAATTCAAAGCAGACCCTGAAGTTGACGGTACGAATTCTGAAACCTTCATAATTGTATCATTTTCACACGGCATTGTGTTGATCGGTGGTACAGAATATGCTGGTGAAATTAAAAAATCAATTTTCTCTGTCATGAATTATATTTTACCAGAGAAAAAAGACGTTCTTCCGATGCACTGTTCAGCAAATGTTGGTGCAGAAGGTGACGTTGCATTATTCTTCGGCCTATCAGGAACAGGGAAAACAACATTATCCGCTGATCCTAACCGTCGTTTGATTGGTGATGATGAGCACGGCTGGTCACAAAACGGTGTCTTCAATATCGAAGGCGGATGTTATGCGAAATGTGTCAACTTGACTGAAGAAAAAGAACCTCAGATTTATAATGCCATCCGTTTCGGTTCTGTCCTCGAAAATGTGGGAATAGATGAAACGACTGGTCTACCAGATTATGATGATACGAGTTTAACTGAAAATACTAGAGCAGCATATGCAATTGATAATATCGATAATATTATTACGCCTAGCAAGGCGGGCCATCCTAATACCATCATTTTCTTGACTGCTGATGCTTTCGGGGTCCTACCTCCAATCAGTAAGTTGACGAAAGAGCAAGCGATGTACCACTTCTTAAGTGGGTATACAAGTAAGCTAGCAGGAACTGAGCGTGGAATTACAGAACCAGAAGCTACATTCTCAGCTTGCTTCGGTTCACCATTCTTACCATTACCAGCAGCAAATTACGCAAAAATGCTAGGTGAAAAGATTGACCAGCAAGATGTAGACGTATTCCTAGTAAACACAGGCTGGACTGGTGGATCATATGGAGAAGGTTCACGTATGAAGCTTTCGTATACTCGTGCAATGATTCAAGCTGCCCTTGAAGGTGACTTGAACAGCATTGACACAAAGGAAGATGAAATCTTCGGTTTATCGATTCCAACCACTTGTCCTGGAGTGCCTTCAGATGTTCTTCAACCTAGAAAAACTTGGACAGATGGTGATGCTTACGATCAAAAAGCAAAAGAACTTGCAACGAAATTCCACGAGAATTTCAAAAAATTCGACTATGTAACATCTGATATCGCAGAAGCTGGTCCTAAATACAAAGGATAAACATTTACCAACTACTTCATCCAATTAGGGTGAAGTAGTTTTTTTATTAACATTGATAAAGAAGGGGTTTCTATTTTGAAAATCATCATTTTATTAGCCTCACTAGCTATGATTACCAATTGCGTAAATGAAACCAACGACAACGATGTAAAAGGGTCTCCCACAAAAATCGAAAACCGTAATCCAACACCTGGAGAGATACTTTCACAAAATGAGGACGCAGATATTTTTATGCTAAAAGGAATTGTGTACCAAAATGCTGAAAACCTTCAGTGGGTAATAGATGAAAACCCTACAAGCAGCGAGCAAGTTGGTGAAATTGAGAGTCAAACCTCAGATGCAGAATCATTTAAGAATGGCACAGCAACTGACTTGCCTGTTGGAACTAAAATTTACGAGACAAATGTAGGAAAAGGTATATATATTGCAGAGGTCGATGAGGAAGAGAAATTATATTTAGCATTAATAGAAGGGTAACGAAAAAAAGCTCCGAAACTGAATTCGGAACTTTTCTATGTGTTCATTTGATTGATTAAATCCATGGATAATTTCAATACATCATCTTTCATCATAAAGCTGAATGAGTCATTTTTCTTTAAGTCTCGAGGCAACCGGTCGAATAAGACAGGACCTTCTGTTTCAAAATAGTGCTCTTGCTTATCTAGTTGATCAACCTTGGCAAAATATACATTCTTGATGATCTGTCCGCCTTTTCCGTCAACAAAATATTGACCGACAAAACGAAGCGAAGAAACGTTACCACCCGTTTCTTCCATTACTTCACGGATAGCCGCTTCTTCGGCATTTTCACCTGGTTCTACTTTCCCGCCGGGAAACTCTAATCCCCTATCACTATGGCGAGTCAGTAACCATTTATCCTTATATTTCGTTATCACCCAGACGTGCTTCGGTTCTTTTGAAAATCGTTGTTCATTTGCCATGAATTTTACGGTGTTGTCATAATAGTCCTTAAATACATTCACAATTACTCGGTCCCTTAGTTAGATGAATTATTGATACTGTACGTCTATTATAGTAGCTTTACCGTCTTCATTCAATTGAATATTGAAAACGATCGTATACGTTCCATCTAATTCAGTCTGATTGGTTTGTGTTACAACATATTCTTGCTCATTCACATTCTCAACTTCGTAATCATTATCTGGGATAAACCAAGCTGGAGTTTCTGTAGGCACAATATAAAGGCCGTCTTCTTGTTCCTTATAGAAGTAATTAACGAATTCATTGATTACATCTTCAGATGCTAGTGGTTGAAAATGCTCTTTCAATTTTGCTAAGGTATCGAAGTTTTTAACTTTATAATTTTCATCTGCTTCTTGTACTAATCGACTCATAAATTCTTCTGTTACATATTTTATTTGCTTGTCAGTTAACGTTGCTGATTCTTGTTCATTTTCCTCTTTTGAATCAACCTCAGCTTCTATGTTAACCTCTTTGTCTTTTAATTCCGATTGGTGGTTTTTCTGCTTGTCCATCTCATGGACTTCTGTTTCTGCATTAACTTGCGATAATGCTGTTGGTAGCGCAATAATCAACGCTGTTATAATTACTAAGTATGATAAGTTCTTCATGATCGTGACCACCCTTTTATGTGTTGTTAATAATCCTATTCCTGTAACACAATAGAAATAAACATCTTTTTTACATTTACTCCTAAAATAGATCAAAGGGTCTAATTGGTCCTTACCACCATGAGCAATAATACTTATTAGTATTCTTCATCTTTAATCAATGTATCGAAAAAAGAAAATGACTCGATATGCTTTTTCGTCTCCGGGACACCGAGTTCATAAATCAACCGATACGCACGAATCATACAATCATCTACTGCGTCATTGTCCTCATCATGATGATATTCCTTGAAAGGTACATGCGACCTTAAAAATGTTCCGAACTCTGCATGTTTCATTTCGTCCAAACATTCACGTAATGCAATAATATCATTAGGCTCACCGTAGATCACAAATGTATCGTTATTTCCTGCTTTCAGTTCTGAGATTTCTCCTGCTTCAATATTGACATAAAATTTACGTTCATCCATCTTATTGCCTCCTCTTTTTACAGATAGTTTTCCAAGAAACCATAGAAATATTATAGAGATATGCAAAAGAAATTACTTAGCAAAAATAAGAGACACCCTGTATATGGGTGAATGAGTACATATCCTGATCATTCAAATTAGCAGGGATTCTCTGTTATGTCCGATTGAACTTAAGTTATGAAGGATTAAATTTAAGTTATGGTGGATTGAACATGATTTATGGTGGATTAAACTCAAGTTGTGGTTGATTGAGCTTGAGTAATGGTTGATTGAACTAGGATTGTAGTGGTTTGAATTGCAGTTATGATGGATTGAACTTGACTTATGGTGGATTAAATATGAGTTTACAACAGTTAGCAAAGTCTATTTTAAATCATTAAAAAATCAAAAAATCACGGTCATTACGACCGTGATTTGGATTTAAAATTTTATAATGCTGTTTTAACTTTATTTTCAGTTACACAATTATTTTGCATGCCTGACTTCTCGGCTGCTGCTTGAGCTAGAATGCAACGACCTCTCCCATGTGGAATCGTCATCGGTGTTCCGAATAGCGGATCATACGTAACATCGCAGTTCATCCCAAATACATTGTAGACTAGGTCACAAGAAACGATTTCTTCAGGTTTACCTGATGCATAAACCTTTTTGTCTTTCAATGCAATGACATGGTCAGCATAGCGGCAAGCTAAGTTTAAATCGTGCAAGACCATTACGATTGTACGGTTATCTTTTTCATTCAACTCAAACAGTAAATCTAATACTTCTATTTGATGAGTCATGTCTAAGTAAGTGGTCGGCTCATCTAAAAAGATGATTTCTGTGTTCTGAGATAAAGTCATCGCGATCCATGCACGTTGTCTTTGACCACCTGATAATTCATCGACAGGACGATCTTTCAACTCATGCATATTCGTATCGATCAGAGCTTTTTCTACTGCTGTTTCATCATCTTCTGTCCACTTTTTCAACCAACCTTGGTGTGGATAGCGTCCAAGCTTAACTAGCTGATAAACAGTCAATCCTTCTGGTGAAGATGGTGATTGTGGTAGGATTGCCATTTGCTTAGCAACTTCACGAGTATTCATTTTAGCGATTCCATTACCATCTAAAACGACTTCTCCCGACTTAGGCTGCAATAAACGTGCCATCGAACGAAGTAAGGTGGATTTTCCGCAACCATTACTTCCAATGAAAACAGTAATTTCACCCTTTGGGATTTGTATATCTAATTCATCTATAATTACGTTATCACCATAACCTAGCGTCAGTTGATTCGTCATCAGCGATTCCATAACACACACCGCTCCTTAGGCATTGTCGTTCGTTCCTGTTTGATATCTCTAAGTATACTGTAAATGAAAATCATTATCATTGCAACCGTTATATAATAATTTATGATAGATAATAGTCAAACATTCGGGTCGTTTGTTTTTCCAATCTTTTCTCATGTACGTCCACTCCAATGCCTGGTGCGTGAGGTACTTGGACCATTCCATCCTTCACTTTGAATGGTTGTTTGATAATATCTTTTTCCCAGTACCTTGATGACTCTGACAGATCGCCAGGCAAATCAAATTGTTCTAATGAAGCTAAGGCAACGTTATGGGCCCTACCAATCCCCGTTTCCAGCATTCCTCCACACCACAACGGAACATCAGCAACTTTCGCAAAGCGATGAATATCAAGCGCTACAGAATATCCACCTACTCTTCCAAGCTTTACATTGATATTATCAACAGCTCCTAGCTCCATTGCTTGAAATGCGTCATGTTCAGACTGAACTGACTCATCTAAGCAGATAGGTGTTTGAAGTTGTTGTCTTAATTGATAGTGGTAATAGAAGTCATCCGATCGAAAAGGTTGCTCAATCATCAACAAATTCAAATCATCAAGCTTTTTCAAGTGCAACATGTCTTCGGGATCGTACATGCCATTTCCATCAAACATGATTGGAGTATCACCGATGTGCTTTCTGGCATCTTCGATCATTTCACGTTCTCTTCCTTTTTGAACCTTTAACTTATATCGCTTATACCCTTTCTTTTGGTACTCTTTCAGTTGTTTTTCAACATCATCGGTTAATGATAATACAACGCCTGAAGCTACTTCATTCCGGTTCCCACCGATCAGTTCTTTGATTGATTTCATCTGTTGTTTTCCATATAGGTCCATCAAAGCCATTTCAATACTTGCTTTTGCCATCTGGTGCCCTTGGACAGAGCTTAAAGCTCCAGCAACTTCTTCAGGCCGTTCTATTTTTTCTTTTTCTAACATTGGGAATAGAAAATTTCTCAGGATGTTCCATGCAGTTGCAGTCGTTTCTGAAGTGTAAAACGGATCTGGAAATGCCACACACTCCCCGTAGCCGATTCGGCCGTCTTGGTCGTGAGCTTCTATGATTAGACATTCTCTTGTAACTACCAGTCCATTTACCGTTTGAAAAGGTTGCTTCAACTTCATCGAAACTTGCCTGACTACAAATTGTTTTAAATTCATCGAATCTACCTTTCTGGTACTTCATCCGCCAATAAATGACGCATTAATTTTTTTGCTGCATTTCTTGGTAAGTTTTCTTTGAAAAATATTTGCTTAGGAACTTTATATTTAGCTAAATATTGATGACAGTGTTCAATCACATCAGTTTCATTTAATGCTTCATTCTTGATTGTAACAAATGCTACAGGCACATGACCCCACTTTTCATCATTTCTGCCGACAACCCCTGCATCTACAATATCAGGATGTTGTTTTAATACATTTTCGATTTCAGCTGGATAAATATTTTCCCCACCTGATATGATAAGATCCTTGCGTCGATCAAGGACATATAAGAAGCCATCCTCATCCAAATAACCTAGGTCACCTGTATGTAACCAATCGTTTTCAAAAGAGGTATCATTCGCTTTTTGTCGATTCCAATAACCCTCAGTCACGTTCGGGCCTTTTACAAGAATTTCACCAACTTCACCCATAGGCACCTCGTGGCCTTCATTCGCTATGATTAATTCCCCGGGAAATAAAGGTTTTCCGGCTGAACCTAATTTTTGTAGTGCGTGACTTTCATCCAGTGTACTGAACTGGGAAGCTGTTTCGGTCATACCGTAAGTTTGAAAAACAGGAACATTTTTTCCCTGACATTTTTCTAATAATGAGCGGTAAGCTGGGCCCCCTCCTAGCAATAAGCAACGGAAGGAATCTGGGTATTTTCCATCTCCTAAACGTACCATCATTTGCTCAGCCATTACTGAAACCGCCGATATAATTGTAATATTTTCTTCCATAATTGCTTGGTGAACTTTTTCCACATCGAATTTTTCGAAAAGATGGATTGGCATTCCGTAAATTACACTTCTGTAAATAATTGAAAGACCACCTACATGGAACATCGGAAGACATAAAAGCCATCGATCATCATTATGTAATCCAAGATTCAAAGCAGAAGCTGTTGCACTAGACCAGTGATTGTCATAACTCAATTGCACACCCTTTGGTTGGCCAGTTGTTCCAGAGGTATATATGATGTGAGATGTTTCTTCTTGATTGATAGTAGTGCGAAGGTTTTCAGCCACATTAGCATCTAAAGGGATACTAGTCATATCAATCGTTTCTATAACAGTGTCTTTAATATTTTCTTTAAATACAGGGTCATGGATAAGTAATTTTGCACGGGCATCACTGAGTTGGAATTCCCACTCTTTCTCTGATAAACGGGTATTCAACAATACATTGACAACACCAATGTATTGTAAAGCATGAATCAAAACAATCATCTTATAGGAGTTGATAGCTAAAACAGCTACATGATCGCCAGATTGTATCCCTGAATGTTGTAGATAAGTTGCTACTGACTTAGCATCATTTCTTAATTGATTAAAAGTCATGCGGTATCCGTCTTCAGTGATCACAGCTTCTTTTTCCGGAGTCAGATAGGCACGCTTTTCTAACCAGTTCGGCATTGTTTTCATTTAATTCAAACCTTTCTTCTAAACCTCGTACAATTTATGTAACTTGCTTCTTTTATTTTAACAAATTAAATCATAAAAAGGTCGCATGGATTTCCATGCGACCTTTATCATTTAATTTTGATACCTTATGGGAAACGAGGGAACTGTTTGAAGTCTGGATCGCGTTTTTCTTTAAACGCATCGCGTCCTTCTTTCGCTTCGTCAGTTGTATAATAGAGAAGTGTTGCGTCTCCACCCATTTGTTGAAGACCTGCAAGACCATCTGTATCTGCATTGAATGAAGCTTTCAAGAAACGTAGAGCAGTAGGTGATTTAGAAAGCATTTCTTGACACCACTGTATCGTTTCAGCTTCTAATTGATCCACTGGTACTACAGTGTTTACTAAGCCCATATCTTCAGCTTCTTTTGCACTGTATTGTCGGCATAGGTACCAGATTTCACGCGCTTTCTTATGACCGACAATACGAGCAAGGAGTCCAGCACCATAACCAGCATCAAAACTTCCTACTTTCGGTCCGGTTTGTCCGAATACTGCGTTATCAGCAGCAATCGTCAAGTCACAACAAACGTGTAATACATGTCCTCCACCAATTGCATATCCAGATACCATAGCAACTACAGGTTTAGGAATCACACGGATTAAACGCTGTAAATCAAGAACATTCAATCGAGGTACATGGTCAGTACCTACATAACCACCGTGGCCGCGAACTGACTGGTCACCACCGGCACAGAATGCTTCATCTCCAGCACCTGCAAGTACAATGACACCCACACTTGAATCGTCACGTGCAATTGTGAAAGCATCTAGTAATTCCTTTACAGTTAAAGGAGTAAATGCATTTCTTTTATGCGGACGGTTGATTGTGATTTTAGCAATACCGTCATACACTTCATAAATAATTTCTTCATATTCTTTCTGTTTGACCCATTCGACAGTCATATGTAATCCTCCTAATTTAATCTTTGAATTAAAAACTCACTTACTATTCTACCAAAACTTTCGCTATTTTCCATATGAGGAGCATGTCCTACCCCAGAAAAAATATAATGTTGTGCCTGTGGAAGCTTGTCCTTCATGTTTTGATTGAGTTCGGTAAATTTTTTATCAAGACTACCAGTTATTAATAAAACTGGAAAATTTATATCAGGTAAGTGCTTCCACATGGACGGCTGATGCCCTGTTCCCATTGATCTTAACGATAACGAAAGACCCGTCGCCGTCTGGCTTAAACGTTCATTTCTCAAATGAGCTTTTTTATTAGATGAAAGTTGTTCATGAGAATCGAAAAGAGGGATGCTTTCCCAGTAATCGACAAACATTTCAATGCCAACAATTTCAATCCACTCAGCAAGGTTTTCATCTTTCTTTTTTCGTTCTATTTTACTTTCACCTTCAAGGCCAGGAGAAGCACTTTCCAAAATAAGCTTCTTTATTTTTTCTGGAAAAAGATGTGCATACACAAGCGCTGTCCTACCGCCCATAGAGTATCCCATTAAATAAAAAGATTTTAAGGATAATTGGTCTAGCACTTCATCTAATTCCTTACATGCATCTTCCATGTTATTCAAATAATCTGTATTGGATTTTCCGTGACCAGGTAAATCAATCAAAATCCACTGAAATTGACCTCTATACTTCTCAGCAATTTCTCTCCAAGTATCAGTTGATCCAGTAAATCCATGAAAACAGACCATGGGAGTACCTTCCCCGATCCGCTCAACATAATATTTATTCAAGCCCACATTTATAATCATGAAGAAGAACCTTTCAAATGTTTTTCAACACTCCCTTTGACGTTCTGCCACTTGCTTCGGTGCCATTCAAGGTTCGCTTCCCTATCCGTCTGTACTTCGATGATTTCTGTTCCTGTAACATCTTCTGAAATCAATTTCTCTAATTCTTCCATCGAATCTACTTTGCGGTAGTTACCTTGTACAGCTTCCACTAATAGTTTCAGTTGTGGATCGAAAGGTGTACCGAACAATGGCTCAAAGTGTTCTTTTTCCTCGTGCTGAGGAAGAAATGAGAAAATTCCTCCCCCGTCGTTGTTATTGACAATCACTCGGATATTCAATTTATATTTTCTTGCAATGAATAGGGAAGTATAATCATGCAAGAAGGATAAGTCACCAATCAAAAGTGTTACCTTTTCCCCTGCAACAGCCGCTCCAAGAGCTGAAGATATGACCCCGTCAATTCCATTTGCACCACGATTCGCAAAAACCTTCACCTGTTTTTTCTCAGTTAAAAAGAACGTGTCCATATCTCGAATCGGCATACTATTTCCTACAAAAACTGAATGGTTTGAAGGTAAAGATCTTGATAATGCAAGAGCAACATGCCCCTCGGTCAACTCGGATTCTTCCTCTGTATTCTCCAAAATGAGCCTGGATTGTTTATCTAACTGCATCCAAGTTTGAGTCCATTGTTCATTGATTGAAATCTCATGCTTATACCCTATTAACTGGGTCGCAAATGTTTCAACATCAGAATAAATCATCATTGTTGGGACATTTGTCGGTTCACGATAACCACTCGATTGTTCGACTACATAATGCTTGATATTCGATTGGCTCTGCAGCCACTTGAAATAGGCTTTTGATACAGGCATAGCCCCAAAACGGATGATGAAGTCCGCGTTAAGCTGACTAGCTATTTCTTCATCTTTTAAAACAGCATCATATGTTGAGATGATATTATCATTAGTCGACTCATGCTGTCGTAAATTTGAGAGAACATCAGCCAGTACTGGAACGTTGAGTTCGTCAGCTAATTCTAATATAGCTGTTGCATCTTCTTCATCAGTCAATTCGCCACATACGACCAATCCTTTTTTATCACCTTTTAACTGATCGACCAACAGCTCCATTTCGTCAAAAGATACTGTTTCCCTTCCATTCACATTACCTAAATAAGGTGTAGACCTTTCACCCCATAAGTTTTCAAGTGATAGGTCTGGAATTAGGGGATCACGAAAAGGAAAGTTAAATTGGACGACCCCTGGGTTACTTTGCGAGGCCAAATAACAAGCTCGACTAGCTTGTCTCCTTGCGTAATCAATCATATTAGATGCTCCGTCAGGTAAGGCCATTTCATGGAAAAATTTCGTGTAATCACCGAATATTTTAATTTGATCGATCGATTGTGGTGCACCGTTATCACGAAGTTCATGTGGTCGATCTGAAGTAAGTAGAATCAAAGGCACTCTTGAGTAGTAGGCTTCTACAACCGCAGGAAAATAGTTCGCAACAGCTGTACCCGATGTACATACGAGAACAACTGGCTTTCTTTTAGTCTTGGCGATTCCTAGCGCAAAAAAAGCCGCTGAACGCTCATCAAAGTGGATCCACTCTTTTAGATGAGGATGTTCAGCAACTGTCATCGCTAATGGGGTAGATCTTGACCCTGGAGAGATCACAATATCTTCTACTCCATTAACGAAAAGTTCATCGATAAAATTAGACACATAATAGGTGCTCTTGCCCATGTTCATTAAGACGTGCCTCCTAAAGCTTCAAGCATTGGTTTGAGCTTAAGCTCAGTTTCGTTGAATTCAGCTTCTGGATCTGAATCTTCTACAATCCCACAACCAGCAAATAGAATCGCTTTGTGATTACGGATTAATCCTGAACGGATACCAACAGCGAACTCGCCATCCCAATGGTGGTTCATCCACCCGACAGGAGCTGCGTACCAACCACGGTCAAGTTGTTCATTTTTTTCAATGAACTCTAATGCCTTTTCACGTGGTTCACCTCCGAGCGCTGGAGTAGGATGTAAGTGCTTCACGACATCAAGTACATTGTAGTCTTGTTTCAGCTGGGCTTGGACAGGCGTATACAGATGCTGGAGCGCTCTTAAAGGATAAATAGTCGGATCATCAGGAATTTCAACATTTTCACATAGTGGAGAAATCGCTTCTCTCATCATTTCCACAACATAGTGATGCTCTTGGCGATTTTTTTCATCATAAAACAACTCCGATGCTAACTGCTCATCTGACTCGATGGTGTTGCCTCTTGAAGTTGTTCCTGCCAAACAAGCCGAAGACAAACGTTGCCCTTCAACATTCACAAGTTGTTCAGGTGAAGCTCCAATAAATGTATCTTCCCCATTCTCAACTGCGAAAATATAACTATCCTTCTGCTGTTTATATAACCGATTCAAAACTTCCAGTGTGGTGATTTTGTGTTCGAAATCCGCTTCTAACTGTCTGGCTAACACTACTTTACCCATTTCTCCATTTTTTATCTGTGATACAGCATCGTTGATCAATGCTTCCCAATCTTGATATGGTGAACTACTTTTAGATAAAAGACGATTAGATTCAGCAGATGAAGAATGATGAACGATCGGTCTTTTCCATTTAGCTAATTGATCAGATACATTTTTAATATCTGACTGCTGTGATAAAGTTACATTGTACGACAAATAGGAATTGCCATTATAATTAGTAAGCATGACTTTAGGCAATTGCATATAGCTTGAAGGAAACGCCGCCCAAATATCTGATGAAATAGATTTTTCTAAGAATGAAAATCCACCGAGCAATGTCGGTCCGGTTCCTTTTTGAGTGATATCGCTAGAGATCAGAGTGTTTTCTAAGAATTCTTTCCATTGACTTTGAATAGATTCAAAACGACCTTGCTCATGTTTGTCTTGAAAAGCCTTTTGTACACCTATTCCAACATAAGCATATTCGTCATCCGCACTTTTCCATAACATGCGTTGTCCTTGGAATGATTCAAATTTCGCAAAAAAATCTACCGGATCAATGGGCTCGATCTGTTCTACCACAGAAACGGAGTATTCTTTATTATCATCAATCATTTGATTTTGAAGTTCTTTCAATTGTTTATCTATAGAATTTTGCTGAGTTTGTAACATAAGTTGTCCCTCCATTGCGACAAGGGCATATAATTCATACCTACATTCTGCAAGTATGGTCAATTAATATTAGGTGACATTTAGACTGTCACAAAAGTGTCCATTCTTTATTGTATGATTTTTTTGGCTATACGACAAGAAGAACACTAATTACTGCATTGACAGAGTATATTCGATTCTCTAAACTATTTTTAGATTAGAACCCTTTTTTAAAGGAACCCCATTCAAATAGAGGTTTCGAACTAAAGAAGTTTAACTCAAGAAATTGAGCAAATTATTAATTGAAATCCTAGATAGATTACAGGGATTATATCGAGAGGAATGACAAGATGAGTAGTACGAATCAAAATATACAACATGCGTTAGGGGAAAAAAAAGGTTTCCAAATATGGTGGCGAATGCTTCGGCCCCATACATTGACCGCATCTTTTGTTCCTGTCTTTATAGGGACGATGATTGCCAGTCTCGAAGAAAGTATTCATATAGGATTATTTCTAGCCATGTTATTAGCGTCCATGTTGATTCAATCAGCAACCAACATGTTTAATGAATACTATGACTTTGTAAAGGGCTTGGATACGGAGAAATCGATTGGGATCGGTGGAACGATTGTAAGAGATGGGATCGCTCCCAACAGAGTAAGAAATTTAGCATTCGCTTTTTACGGAATTGCCGTTTTATTAGGCCTATACATATGTATTGAAACAACCTTCTGGATTGCCGTCATAGGTGTAGTATCTATGGCTTTTGGTTATTTCTACACTGGTGGACCATACCCGATCGCCTATTCTCCATTTGGTGAGATTTTTGCAGGATTCTTTATGGGAACCGTGATTATCGGTATCAGCTATTACATTCAGCTAGAGGTGGTGACATGGGATGTTATCTGGTTATCCATACCTATTGCAATCTTGATTGGAGCAATTTTGCTGGCTAACAATATTAGGGATTTAGATGGTGACAAGGAAAATGGGAGAAAGACGTTAGCTATACTAGTCGGTCGAGACAATGCGATTACGACACTGCTCATTTTCTTTATTGCGACCTACTTGATCACTATCGCTTTTATTTTCATGGATTTGTTACCAATATGGGCACTTATTACGTTACTAAGCTTAAAAAAACCGATTAATGCCTATCGTGTATTCAAAAATAACTATACTCCCCTTGAGATGATGCCTGCTATGAAGTATACAGCTCAAACGAATACAATTTTCGGCATATTATATGGACTTGCATTTGTTTTTGAATTATTGTTTTAGGATTCAGTAAGTTTAATAAAAGAGGAGAAGGGAATTAATAAAAATGAACTTAGATCAGACGTTGTTCAATACACTTAATATTGATACAAAAGTAGCGACAAAAGATCAAGTCGTCTTGACGATGCCAGTCGATTCCACCGTTCATCAGCCTATGGGATACCTTCATGGCGGAGCATCTGTGGCGCTTGCTGAATCAGCTGCAAGCTTGGGAGCGTTTCTTAATATCGATCCTGAGAAGTACAGTGTTTTCGGTATTGAAATCAATGCGAATCATGTCAAAAGCAAACGCGATGGAATGGTTCAAGCAAGTGCGATTCCTAAACATACTGGTAAACGAACAATGGTTTGGGAAATCAACATCACGGATGAAGAAGATGAACTGATATGTATCTCCAGGTGTACGATTGGTGTAGTTGAGAAAAACTAACCACTTGAGGTGATCATATTGAATCAACAAGATTTGAATATTGTTAAGAAACAATTGCTTGAAGAGCGAGAGCATTTACAGGAACAGATCCACAGCTATACTGAGGGAGGTTCTTCTCTAGAAGATTCTGTAGGAGAGCTTACTGCTTCCGATCAACATTACGGTGATTTGGGAACCGAACAATTTGAACGCGAAAAGGATTTGACTCTATTCAATAAACAGCAAAAAGAATTAGAGGAAGTAAACCATGCTTTAGAAAAAATAGAAAAAGGTGAATACGGCTACGACGAAGAAACAGGTGAAGAAATTCCTACAGAGAGACTAAAAGCCATGCCTACTGCAAGATATAAAATAAAAGAGTAAATCAAACGAAAAATCTCCGCATAGCTGCGGAGATTTTTTATGTGATGGTAAATATATCTCATAGCCTTACTCATTATTGGAAAGAATACAATTGAGGTGAATGAGATGTGGTATCAAGTTTGGCGTACATATTTTCAAATCCCCATTCTATTAAGGTTATTTTTGACAGTTATTTTTTTTATGATTGCTTTTGGATCGTTGATGCATTTCATCGAACCTGATACATTCATTACAATATTCGATGGTATTTGGTGGGCAATGATTACAGGTTCAACGGTTGGATATGGAGATTTGGTCCCTGCTACTACGTTAGGGCGGGTCATTACTATGGTATTAATTTTAGGTGGGGGCGGATTGCTTACCTTTTATATGGTGTCTATATCCCGAGGTGCCATTAAATGGGAACAAGATTATCAAAAAGGGGAAATATCTTATTACAAAGATAATCACCTTATAATTGTTGGTTGGAACGAGCGCTCAAAAAGATTAATCGAAATGATTCAAGAAAAGATGAGCGACACTTCTATCGTCCTAGTAGACGAGTCACTGAGGTCGGATCCTGTCAATTCAAAATATGTTCATTTTATTAAAGGGGACCCTTCCAGAGATGAAACATGGCAAAAGGCAAACATATCTCAAGCCAAAAAGATTATGATTACAGCTGATCAATCTTATTCTGAAAAAGAAGCTGATATTCACACCATTCTTTTGACCATCACGGCACGGGGCCTGCACAAGACTATCCCAATTTTTGTTGAGATATTGACGAAAGACCAGCAAGTGAATGCAGAACGAGCGGGAGCTACAGAAATCATCTGTACAAATATCTCAACAAGTACCCTCTTCTTTCACGAATTGACAGGTCACCGTCATGGAGATGCATTTAAATATATTATGTCGTTTTTAGCTGAACAGGAATTTTCGATCAAGCAGGCTCATGAAAATTGGCTCGGGTCCGATTTCTTGGTAATAACTGATCATCTTAAAAAGGAAGAAGAATTACTTTTAGGGGTTATTCGAGACAATGAAATGCTGATGAACCCGTTATCAACAGACAAGGTTCAAAAAAAAGATCATTTAATCATTGCCCGAAAAATCTCCCATGACTAAATCAATAACTGCTCAACTTTTTGAACGACCTTTTCCGCTTCTTCTATAAATTTCGGATCTAGTTCCGCATCTTTTTCTTCAGGCGAAGCGAACTGATTAAAGCTTCCTGTGATATTTCCGGACATACCTTCCTGATCGACTCCTGATTCAAAACGGTGACTGAGAACAAAGGGATCTTTTAAGCGGACCTGTGCGTCTAGTTCGTCCAAATTTCCAATTTCAGATGTAACTGGAATTCGGATAAAAACATACTGCTCATCATCTTTGTACATTTCATAGTCAAAATAACCATGGTCGAATTCATAACTGCTTCCGATCGAAAAACCTAATTTGCTCAATAAATCACTGACCTGTTTATATTCGTACAGTTGATTATTAATACCAGACTGAATCGTATACATATCGTCACCTCTCTTCAATGGACTGACGATATTAGTATGTACGGCTAAAATGTAATGATGAATGGAAAAAGATTCTATGATGCAGGTTTGTAAGGCTTTCTTTAGTGAATAAGAAAAGTGAAAGCGCCAACTATCAACTTAAAGAAAGTAACGCAATTACCAATGAAAGTGACGCAATTCCGCTTTTGTTATCCTGCACCAAAAAAACTCGGCAGCCAAAAGCTACCGAGTTTTACTTAGTTTATTTATAGTGACATTTCTAGAATTGTTTTTACGTCTTCATGCTCAAGTGGTTTGAAGTTACCAAATGAACCATTTTTCATTGCGCGGTCGACCATGAAATCGATTTGAGATCCGTCGATATCGTAGTCAGCCAGCTTCGTCGGAGCTCCAAGGGAGGTCCAGAATTGTTGCAATCGGTCTATCCCTTCTAACGCAACTTCACGGTCATTCTTGCCTTCTGGATCAACACCGAACACTCTAACAGCTAATTGTTTGAAGCGATCAGTTTGAACATCCACATTATGGCGCATCCAGTTAGGGAATAGAATAGCTAAGCCACCGGCATGTGGAATATCGTAGACTGCTGATACTGCGTGCTCAATATTATGTGTTGCCCAGTCACCTCGATAACCCATTTGAAGCATACCATTCAAAGCAATTGTTCCTGAGTACATGATCGTTTCTCGGTGTTCATAAGACTCAAGATTGTTCAACAATTTCGGTGCAGTCCCAATAATTGCTTTCAAAACTCCTTCACACATGCGATCTTGAGCGGGAGCATTTGTTTCTGGGTGGAAATATTGTTCGAAAATATGACTCATCATATCAACAATTCCGTATACCGTTTGATCTTTTGGTACTGAATACGTATGCACCGGATCTAAGATTGAAAACTGAGGATATGAAAACGGTGAGCCCCAGCCATATTTTTCATTTGTTTCCCAATTAGTAATTACTGCCCCAGCATTCATTTCTGAACCAGTTGCAGCTAGTGTTAATACTGTCCCTAATGGTAAAGCGTCTTCTGGTTGAGCTTTCTTTGTAACCAGATCCCATGCATCCCCATCATACTTCGCAGCAGATGCGATGGTCTTAGTAGCATCAATAACACTTCCTCCACCAACAGCTAAAAGAAAGTCGATATTATTATCTTTACAGAATTGTGCACCTTTATTAACTGTAGCTAGACGAGGATTAGGTTCTACTCCTCCAAAGTCAAAAGTTTCATATCCATTATTCTGTAGTTTTTTCGTGACGTTGCTATGAATACCATTTCTTTTGATACTTCCCCCACCGAAAACGATGAGCACATTCTTGACACCATCTGGAATAAGCTTTGGTAGGCTCTCTAATTGTCCTCTTCCAAATACTAATTTAGTTGGATTATAAAAAGTGAAATTTTCCATCATTGATCTCCTTTCTTTTTCAACACTAATATTATTATGAATAAACATGTCCCATTAATCAAAAAAAGCGCCCTAGGGAATTTAATTCCCTGGGCACTTCCAATCGCATTAGTTGCGATACGTATTTTCACGTTCTTTAGATTGGTTGATCCAATCTTCAAGTTTGTCTTTCAATACGTTGAAGCCTGCACTTTCATCATTAGATGATTGAACAGGTGCTTTTTTCTGTGGTGCTGTCTTAGGTTTATCTTCCGTTGCACGGATTGATAGAGAGTACTTACCTTGGTTCTCTTCTACATTCAAAACCTTGACTTTAACATCATCACCAACACTAATGTGTTCATTGATGTCTTTTACATAACCATGAGTAATTTCTGAAATATGAACAAGTCCTTGAACATTTTCATCAATTTCAACGAAAGCACCATAAGGTTTGATTCCTTTTACTTGACCTTCGATTACTTGGCCTTCTTCAATAACTTTAGACATAACTATACAACTCCCGATACTTTTCTTTAACACAATTTTATATTCTATCACAGAATCATCATCTTGGCAAAAAACCTATCTACAATACTTATAGGCAAATTTTTTTGCAAGTTCTACATATTTTTTGTAAAAACGTGTTTATTTTTCTGAATAAAGGTTATACCTAGTAATGTAATACTTTCTCGTATTCCCCCTTTGGCAAAGTGGTCCGAAACCGCTTTGCTATTTTTTTGCACATTTTTAGTATTTAGCTAATGATTCAGTTAATATGGGATATAGAGGTGATAACATATGAAATATGATTTCAATCAAACAATCAACAGAGAAAATACTAGAGCGGTAAAATACGATTTTCGTGAAAAACTATTTGGTTCCAACGAAATATTGCCGATGTGGGTTGCAGACATGGACTTCGCATCGACTCCTTTTCTTCAAGAAGCTATTATAGAGCGTGCCCGACATAATGTTTATGGTTACACTACTTATGATAAAGAACTATTAGAAACAGTTCAGAGTTGGTTGAAAGAACGACACCAGTTCGATGTGAGTACTGACTTGATCAGTCTGAGTCCAGGTGTTATCCCGTCATTACATGCATTAGTCCAGTCTTTCACCGAAGAAGGGGATCAAATTGTCATTCAACCACCCGTTTATCCTCCATTCTTTTCAGTAGTTAAAGAGCATAATAGGGAAATTGTAGAAAATCCTCTTATTGAAAAAGATCATCACTATGAAATTAATTTCACTCAGCTAGAAGAACAATTTAAAAATGGGGCTAAAGCTTTCATTCTATGTAGCCCTCATAACCCAGTTGGCCGAGTTTGGACTCAGGATGAAGTGCAAAGAATGGTCGACCTTTGTGAAAAATATGACGTGTATTTATTTTCTGATGAGATCCATGCCGATATTATTTTCTCGGAAGGAAGGCACTATCCATCAGAAACTTTATCTAATAATAGTGAATCAAACAAACGGATATTCACTTTGATGGCTCCTTCTAAAACATTCAATATTGCTGGATTACAAGGATCTTATGTGATATCTCCAAATCAAAAATCAAAAGAAATTTTTGATAAACAGCTTGGAAGACAAGGTTTCGTTGTGCTCAACACTTTTGCTTATACAGCAATGGAGGCTGTATATAAACACGGAGAAGACTGGTTGGAACAACTTAATGAGCAGCTACAAGAAAACCGTGACCTCGTGCATCGAAAGCTCCAGGAGAGTAAGACTTCGGTCAAAGCTTTTGATTCGGAAGGTACCTATCTCATCTGGCTCGACTTCCGAGATACAGGTCTGAGTCACGATGAAATCTCCCGTAAGTTGAAAGAAGATGCTAAAGTCGGTTTGAACGACGGCAAGAGTTTCGGAGACCAAGGTGAGTGTTTCATGCGCCTTAACATTGCTTCACCTTCTAGTGTTGTAGAGGAAGCTATTGACCGAATCATCCAAGCGTTTAAAAAGTAATCACTACAAGCTCGCATAATTAAACTGTATCTCTTCCAGTCGACTCATTTTCGATTGAAGACAGTTCAATTATAGCGAGCTCTTTTATTTTTCTTCCTCTGCATCTTCTACTTGATCACCAGGGTTACTCGCGTCCTCAGTCGTACTTTTAGAATCTTTCTGAATGACTCCACAAGCCATTCGCTCACCAGCATCTCCAGATGGTTGACTTACCCCATCGTCAATTTTTTCATGTATAATCAAGGCCTTTCCACCATCAGAAAAAATCGAACCTTTACCATCTTTAAGCGTCGCATCAGCAATTAAATATTCAAAAGTTGCTGTTCCATCTCCACCTACTTCTATATTGGGCATATCACCTATATGATGACCATCCGGATGCATCAATCCATGCTTCGAATCATCATTGGTCCAATGGCTTCCTGCCGACTCAAAAGTTGGCGGTTCACATTTCGGAAATTCGTGTAAGTGAATTCCATGAAAGCCTGGAGTCAATCCAGCTACGTTAACCTCAACTGTTACGCCACCAGCATCTTCTTGAAATTTGGCTTTGCCGATTACGTCAGAATCTCGATTTTTGATATCGACTTCATAAACAGTAGCTGCATCAGCTTGGCATGCCGTCATTAGAAGTACTACCATTATCATACCTATCATTCTCATTAATGATCACCTCAAGAATAAGGTGCCCTGCATTGAATATTTTTATAACACAAATGCTTTAGCTTCTCAGCTTATTTTATTTCGTCTGCTTCTTGAGATAGTTATTTATTATTTTATCAAGCATACAGAAAATCCCCACCTGTTATAAGATGGAGATTTTTCTTAAGCTGCTTAGATAACTATATAAAAACTAACCTTTTCTAAAGGAGTTATTCCTCCTCATTACTGGTTCGAATAACTTTCGTTATTATTACTTATCCACTTTAACTAAAAGTTTTCCTATATTGTTACCTTCAAATAAATCAAGGAATGCGTCTGGAATATGATCAAATCCTTCTTTAATTGTTTCTTCATATTTCAGTTTCCCTTCGTTAAGCCATTTAGCAAGTGCCTCAGACCCTTCACCAAATCGGTCAGTATAATCTCCTAAGGTAAAGCCTTGCATTTTAGCACTTTTCTTAATTAGTGTCGTCTGAATACGAGGGCCAACATCCTTACCTTCAAGGTTATAACTAGATATTGCACCACACACAGTGATACGTGCATATTTATTAATATTTACATGAACTGCATCGGAAATTTCTCCGCCAACATTATCAAAGTATACATCTACACCATTAGGACACGCTTTTGCGATGTCCTGCTGGAGGTTAGAACTAGTCTTATAGTTAATCGCTTCATCAAAATTCAACTCTTCTTTCAGATATTTGTTTTTTTCATCGGTACCTGCGATTCCAACAACCCTTGCCCCTTTTATTTTAGCAATTTGGCCAACAACGGAACCGACAGCGCCCGCTGCACCAGAGATAACTACTGTTTCCCCTTCTTTTGGTTCGCCAATGTCAAGGAGCCCAAAATATGCAGTTAACCCAGTCAACCCCAAAATTCCTAAATGAGTAGAAATCGGTGCGATATCTTTATCTATTTTTCTTACTTCATCTTCCTTCGCCGTATAATAACTTTGCCACCCAAAACTCCCCAAGACAATATCGCCATGCTCAAACCGATCTGATTTAGATTCCACTACTTCACCGATTGCTCCCCCGCCAAGTACATCATCTATTTGATATGGGGGGATATATGAAGGAGCATCCACCATTCTGCCACGCATGTATGGATCAACAGAGACATAGATTGTGCGAATTAGTATTTCTCCCTTTTCTGGCGTTCTTATATCTGTTTCCACAAACTTAAAAGTGTTTTTATCGGGGGTTCCTTCTGGTCTCTTTGCTAAGAGTATCTGTTTGTTTTTGTTCATACCTTCCACTCCTCGTTTTATAAATAATCTTCTTCCTTAAAGTAACAGGAACGAGAATTCAACTAAAGATACTTGCTCAGTATGGCGATTCATGCCTCTGATGTATAGATCGGCAGCACTTAAGCAAACCATATTATTTATTCGAAAGGGCTCAAGTTGTGTCTGAATCCATAAAAAAATCCTCTAGCTTCAGCTAGAGGATTTATCAATCTGTTGTTCTTCCCGTTTTGCCCCTGGGAATTGCTCTTCGAATTTCTTTTTTTCGTTATTAGATGCTTTTATAATAAAACGCATCGCAATAAAAGCAATCACTGTGAATAAAATCAACATGAGGATTGCTGGTAAATACTCGGTTTTATCTTCTGGAAAATATAAAAACTCCATCATAATGAATCACCTGCTTTTAATAGCTTGATTGCTATCATTTTAACAGAATTCAGCAACTTATGCTCTTAAGACTTGTTTCAGCTTTATGACAATTCTTTCATCAAGTTAGCCATTTCAATTGCACCGACTGCTGATTCGTAGCCTTTGTTTCCAGCTTTTGTGCCGGCACGTTCTATAGCCTGCTCGATTGTGTCAGTTGTCAGTACACCAAAGATTACTGGTGTGTCCGTTTCCATGCCTACTGAGGAAACGCCTTTTGCCGCTTCACCACATACATAGTCAAAGTGTGGAGTCGCCCCTCGAATGACTGCACCCAATGTAATGACTGCATCATAATCACCTTTGTTAATCAGCTTTCTAGTAGCTAATGGAATTTCGTATGCACCCGGGACCCATGCGAGGTCTATATTCTTTTCGTCGACGCCATGACGCTTCAATCCATCAATAGCCCCTTCTAATAATTTCTCAGTGATGAAGCCGTTGAATCGGCCCGCTACTATTCCTACCTTAAGATCTGTACCTATCAAATTACCTTCAAACTTGTTCATTTCTATCGCTCCCTCATATTTTCCTAAAATAAGTGTCCTAATTTATCTCTTTTCGTCTTCAAATATTTTTCGTTATCTTTATTCGGGTTCATTTTCAGCGGAACACGCTCGACAATATCCAAGTCATATCCGTGTAAACCTTTGATCTTACGAGGATTGTTCGTTAGCAGTCTCATCTTACGGACCCCTAAATCTTCTAAAATTTGAGCTCCGATTCCATAATCCCTCAAGTCTGCAGGGTAACCCAATTTATGATTGGCTTCGACCGTGTCGTACCCTTCTTCTTGAAGTTTATAGGCTTTCAATTTATTAAGCAATCCGATACCACGACCTTCTTGACGCATATATAGCAAAATACCTTTGCCTTCTTCTTCGATTTGTTGCAAGGCTGCGTCTAACTGTGGGCCACAATCGCATCGTTGTGAGCCGAATACATCCCCTGTCAGACACTCGCTGTGAACACGAACAAGTGTCGGATCTTCGGGTGAAATATCACCCTTTACTAATGCTACGTGCTCCCGGCCATCAATTTGGTTTGTATAAGCAATTGCTTTGAAATCTCCAAAAGAAGTCGGCATGTTCACTTCTACGGCTCTTTCAACCAATTTTTCATGACGACGACGATACTTAATCAAATCTTCAATCGTAATAAGTTTCAATCCGTGTTTATCTGCTAATTCACGTAATTCCGGGACACGAGCCATCGTACCATCTTCATTCATGATTTCACAGATCGCTCCTGCAGGCTTACCTCCTGCCATTCTAGCAAGGTCCACTGCTGCTTCCGTATGGCCCGCTCTGCGAAGGACACCACCATCTTTCGCGATCAACGGAAAAATATGACCTGGACGCTTGAATTCAGTCGGCACAACATCGTCATCTGCTAAGCGCTGAATCGACATCGAACGTTCGTCTGCACTGATTCCTGTCGTAGTCTCAACGTGATCAATGCTGACCGTAAAAGCTGTTCCGTGGCTATCAGTATTGACATCTGACATTAAATTCAACTGTAGTTGATCAGCTTTATCTTTGGTGATTGGCGTACATAACAACCCGCGCCCCTCTGTGACCATGAAATTGACTACTTCAGGAGTGGTTTTCTCAGCCAAAGCGATGAAATCACCTTCGTTTTCACGATTTTCGTCATCGACTACGATAACTACTTTCCCTTGTTGTAAATCTTCGATTGCACCTTTTATATCATCAAACATGATTAGAGCCCCCTAATTATTCAAAAAACCTGCGTTCTTCAACGCTTCCATTGATACACCGCTTGTATTATTCTCTTCACTTGGTTGCAATAGCTGATGAACATATTTCAATAACATGTCGCACTCGATATTAACCTGGTCCCCTTCTTTTTTACTCGTGAGAATCGTAGCATCCTGAGTATGAGGGATAAGTGAAATCGTCAATGTATCATTTTTCAATCCGAAGATTGTTAAAGATGTTCCATCAATGCTGACAGAACCTTTCATCATCATATATTGACTTAATTCAGGTGAAACTTTGATATGAAAATATTCCGCGTTATCTTTGGTTTCACGACTCACAATCTCACCGAGACCGTCCACATGACCTGAAACAAAATGTCCGCCAAACCGTCCGTCAGCAGGCATTGCTCGCTCAAGATTGACTCCTGAGCCAACCGTCAGACCTCTCAGGGCAGTTTGGTGGAAAGTTTCCGGCATAATATCTGTATCAAAAGAATCTGGTGTGAAGTTCGTGACAGTTAAACAAACCCCATTCACGGAGATACTGTCTCCGAGCTGAACATCATTGGTTATTTTTTTCGTCCCAATCGTGAGTTGCAGAGATTCAGAACCTTGTTTCATCTGCTGCACACGCCCGACTTCTTCCACAATTCCTGTAAACATCATTCATCCTCCTTCGAATGAGGTTTGGCAACGATTTTCAAATCGTCTCCGATCTTATCAACTGAATCAAAGTCCAATTGGATGGCGTCTTTCACTTCGTCAAACCCTAATTGATTGAAAAAGGATTTACTTTTCGCACCACCAATAAGTTTTGGTGCCATATATAAATGAATCTCATTGAATAACTGTTCTTGTATGAATGCAGAATGAATGCTCGATCCACCTTCAACATACAAGCTCATGATTTTCTTATCTGTCAGTAATTCAACGAACTGTTGGATACTAATTGATGAGCTATCCAATTGCCATACTTCAGCATGATCCAATTGTTCGATAGCTTCTATTTTTTCAGAATCTGAATCAGATCCACAAACAACAATCGTCCGTGCATCATTTGATTGTAATAGCCTAACATCTAAGGAAATAGATAAATTCGTATCTAGGACGATACGTATGGGGTTCAATCCTCCGTGGGGCAAACGGGTAGTTAAAAGTGGGTTATCTTTTTTCACTGTTTCTATACCAACTAAGATCGCCTCGTGTCGATGACGATGATAATGCACATCTAACCTGGATTCTTCACTAGTAATCCATTTACTATCGCCACTGTTCGCGGTCATTTTTCCATCAAAAGAAACGGCCGTTTTCAGTGTGATGAATGGACGTTTATATTTCATAAAATAAAAGAACGACGGATTGATCTCCTCCGCTTCTTTTTCCAATAGTCCTACTTCAACATCTATGCCTTCTTTACGTAACCATTCGACCCCTTGACCAGCAACCTTTGGGTTAGGGTCAAGCATCGCAACATACACCTTGGAAATACCAGCGTCAATAATCGCTTTGGCACAAGGTGGTGTCTTCCCGTAATGAGAACAAGGTTCGAGCGTCACATAAATAGTCGCCCCTTGAGCGAGTTCTCCAGCCTGACCAAGTGCATAAACTTCTGCATGGGGATGGCCAGGACGCATATGTGTACCTGTTCCGACAACAAGACCGTCTTTAACGACGACAGCTCCCACAGAAGGGTTAGGCCGTGTCTGTCCAATGGTCAGTCTCGCTAATTCTAAGGCATGAAGCATATAAAATTCTGGGTCTTTCAAATGTTGTTCCTCCTCTCAACTGAGTCACAACTTTTAACATCCTTCTCCCATCCAGACTTTAACTGTCGGCTCCAGGGTCTCACTGGATCCACCGAACGACATATGTCGCGCGGGTCACGGACTGAGAACATGTTTGTTCAACACCGCCGGTCGAGAATTTCACTCTGCCCCGAAGGATCACCCATATGATCTCCTTTGATTATCCAACTTTTTGAGTACAGGTGTCAAGCGTTTGAACCGTAATTCACCCCTCTGAAAATTGAAGTTTAAAAAAATGTAACTTCGGCAATTGTTAGAATAGAACGCAATATTTTTTTCAGAAGGAGTGGAAGTAAGCAATGGACTTGAATAAAGAAATCAAAAAACTTGAAAGTGTATATTTAGAAAAACCTCAAAGAGTCTTTACAATGTATTTAAATACGGATCCTGCTAGTCAAGATAACCAAGGTGGCGAGTGGAAGATTCACTTGAAAAATGGTTTAAATAACTTCGAAACATATTTACAAGAGGACGGCGATTCAGATGAAAAACGTAACTACTGGGCCGTCAAAGAAAAAGTTGAGAAGTTCATGCAAGATAACGAGCCAGACTTGAAAAAAAGTGTAGTAATCTTTGCTAGTTCAGATGAAACAATCTGGTTTGCTGAAAAATTCCAAATGCCAGTTGAGAGCAAATTCTACTGGGAAGAACAGCCACAACTGGACCAACTAAAAGAAATGCAAGAACGTTTCCCTCGTTCTGGTGTAATTTTAACTCAGAAAAATGAAATCAAAACGATTGACGCTCAACTCGGAAATGTGAATGATACCAACTTGTTTGAGTTAGACTTGGATACAGAAGACTGGAGAATGCACCAAGGACCTCACCGTGCACAGCCATCTATGGGGTCAGGCGGCGCAAAAACTTCTAAACAAGAAGAGTACGAGTCAAGATTTGAAGCAAACCGTCAACGCTGGTATAAGAGTGTTGCCCCAAAACTTGATAAATTAGCAAAAGAAAACGACTGGCAGCGCCTTTATTTTGTCGGTGATAAGAGTGAGGTTGCCGACTTACAAGCAGCAATGAATAAAGAGCCTTATAAAGTCGTCAACAAAAACTTACTTGATCATGAAGAAATGAAAGTAATCGACCAAGTGGTTAACCAAGAAGATGATGACCAAGATAAATAATAATGAAAAAGGAGATCGGTTCCCCCCGATCTCCTTTTTAATTTCACTTCCAAATGAGTTATAATTGTGGTAATTTATTGTGGGACTTAAATTCAAGGAGGAATTTTTTAAATGAGTACACATATTGGCGCAAAAAAAGGTGACATAGCTGAAACAATCTTACTACCAGGGGATCCTTTACGTGCAAAATATATTGCTGAGAATTTTCTAGAAGATGTAACATGCTATAACGAAGTACGTGGCATGTATGGCTATACAGGTACTTACAAAGGTGAACGTATTTCTGTTCAAGGAACTGGAATGGGAGTACCGAGTATCTCTATTTATGTAAATGAATTGATTCAAGAGTTCGATGTTAAAAAACTAATCCGCGTTGGTTCTTGTGGTGCTCTTCAGGAAGATGTAAAAGTGCGTGACGTTATTCTAGCATCCACTTCAACAACTGATTCACAAATGAACCGTATGACTTTCGGAGGCATTGATTTCGCCCCTACTGCCAACTTTGATTTATTAAAGAATGCTTATGAAGTTGGTGAAACGAAAGGTATCAAGCCGCTTGTAGGTAACGTATTCACAAGCGATAGCTTTTACCGTGATAATGCGATGGATCTTTTTAAACAATTAGCTGAATATAACGTTCTCGCTGTAGAAATGGAAACGACAGCTCTATATACATTAGCTGCCAAGTTCAATCGTCAAGCGTTGGCCGTGTTGACAGTAAGTGATCACATCCTTACAGGTGAAGAAACAACTTCCGAAGAGCGTCAGACGACTTTCAACGACATGATCGAGATCGCATTAGAAGCAAGCATTAAATAATCCCAATGCATAAGGTGCTCACGATGAGCATCTTATTTTTATTTTCATTGTTTACCTAATTAAAAATTAGGTTGACAATCAAATGTCGAATTGAGTACTATAAAGTACGAAGGGGGAGATTTACACATGAAAAAGAGACCTTTCCGTACAGTTGAATTAACGTTAGGAGCAGTATTCGTTGTTCTGATGATGATCGGAGCAAATATCGCTATTTGGTTCCCAGCGTTGAGGATTTCTTACGGAGCTGGAGAAGTGCCACTGACTTTACAGACATTTTTTGCAATTTTAGCGGGTATTTTATTAGGTAAAAAATTAGGCGCATTCTCTATGATTGTATACTTATTAGTGGGGATTGTCGGTGTTCCTGTATTTGCTGAAATGAAATCTGGAGTAGCTCAACTTGCTATGCCAACGGGCGGATTTTTGATTTCATTTATCTTCGTAGCTTTTGTCGCAGGCTACATCGTCGAAAAAGGAAGCAAGTCTTCCATCATGACATATTTATTGGCTACCTTTGCTGGATTATTGGTGAATTATTTGATCGGAACACCTTATATGTGGTACTCAATGAATTACGTGCTCGAAGTGGGCATTACGCTTTGGGGTGCGACGATGATCATGGTGCCATTCTTTATTAAAGACTTCATCATCACCATGCTATTTGCACTCTTGTTGCCTCAATTTGTGACTCGTCTTACAAAAGCCAGTCCGTCACTGGCGAGACAATAACTTTTGAGAGAAACTTGCGAATATATAAATGTTCGCAAGTTTTTTTATGCTTGCAAGTAGTATTTAACTGTTTATGACTAGTTAATCTCTGCATACGACTAGTTAACCCCTGCTTACGAATAGTAAGACCCGCCTTATGACTAGTTAAAATCCTCTTGCGACTAGTTTTCAACAACCCATCTATATAAAAACAGGCCTCCCACCGAGGAGGCCTGTACCTATTATCTGTTCATAATTGTTTTTGCTAGTGTACGGACCATGGAGCCAGTTGGTCCCTTTGGTCCTAAGTCGTGTTCGCCTTCCGACATCGCTGTACCCGCGATATCCAAGTGGACCCACGGAGTATCCTCAGCAAAGTCACCGACGAATGCGCCAGCCAACACGGCATGTCCTTTACGTCCTGGTGAATTGTTCAAGTCTGCAATGTGGCTTGTGCGGACTTTCTTTTTGAAAACATCATTGTAAGGAAGTTCCCAGATCAGCTCTCCTACTTGTTCTGAAGCTTTCGTTACTTCTTCTAGCCAATCATTATTGTTCGTCATTGCACCGGTCATTTCATCACCTAATGCAACTACTACGCCACCTGTCAAAGTAGCAACATCGATGATTCGTGAAGCTCCTTGTTGTCTCGCATACGTGATAGCGTCTGCAAGTGCAAGGCGACCTTCTGCATCGGTATTACGAATCTCGATCGTCTTCCCGCTCATCGAGACAATGACATCATCTGGTTTGAAAGCTGAGCCGCTGATCATGTTATCTGTAGAAGGAATCAATGCGATAACATTCTCTTCAGGTTTCACAGCACCAATTGCGTCCATAGCACCTAATACTGATGCAGCTCCACCCATATCCATCTTCATGCCAACGATACCGTCTTTTGGTTTGATTGAATAACCACCAGTATCGAAAGTGATTCCTTTACCTACTAATGCAATTGGATCTTCCCAAGTAGCTTTTCCTTGATACTTCATAACGATGAAACGTGGTGGTTCTTCTGATCCTTGGTTGACCGCAAGAAGTGCGCCCATACCAAGGTCTTCAATATCTTTCTTATCAAAAACATCTATTTCTAGGCCATGTTTTTCCGCAATGTTGATTGAGAAAGATGCCAGCTCAGATGCTGTTAAAATATTTGAAGGTAAATTGACTAGATGACGGGCAATATTAGTACCATTACCTAGAGCAAAACCAGTATCCAATGCTTTTAATACTAACTCCTCTTCTAACCCTGTAATCATCGTCAACTTTTCTAACTCAACGACTTCTTCTTTATCTTTTGTATGGTATGTTTCCAGCTTATAAGGGGCCATCGCAAGTGCTTCTCCCACAGCTTCAACGTAGTCAAAAGATTTAGTGGATAAAAAGCTATCCCAAGAAATGCTGATTTCATTGATACGGTCTTTTTTCAATTGCTTAAATAAACGACCGAACGATTTACGAAGTTTATCGACATTCAGCTCTTCTCTCTTACCCATTCCTATTACATAAATACGCTTGGCAGTCAGTTGATTCAATGTGTGAATTTTAGAGACACTACCGAATGTATATGAAAGATCTCCAGCTTGGACAAGTTCGTCCAGTTGTTCACTCATTCTTTCATTGAGCAATTGATACTCATTTTGTTCATGTTTGTTCTCTTCAAAAAGTCCAATTACTAGTGCTTCTGTTTGGTGGTTTAAAATATCTTCATTTATTACTTGAAACACGTTTTTCACCTCCATATTAATAGTATTATCTTAACAAAATAATTCATAATTCGAAATATATTTTATATAACAATTGAAGATTTCCCGTTTTTTTAGAAGGTTACTTAGGGTATGATGTAAGTATAAGAAAGGGTGTCACTACGCATGGAAATTTTCAACAATACACCTCTTATGATTGCGCTATTCGCAGTCATATTTGCTCAAGTAATCAAAATACCCATTCAGTTTATTGCTATACGAAAACTGAACGTCGGATTGGCATTCAGTACCGGTGGTATGCCGAGTAGCCACTCAGCGGCCGTAGCTGCCCTTACAACGGCAGTTGGCATTGAACACGGGCTTGACTCTCATTTCTTCGCCATTGCTTGTGTACTGAGTATTATTGTTATGTATGATGCAACAGGTGTGCGACGTCAAGCAGGTCAACATGCGACTCTTTTGAATCAACTGGTAAAAGATTTTCAGCGATTTGTGGATGATGCAAAAGATTGGCCCAATAAAAAAGAGGTAGAAAAACAAAAAGAACTGAAAGAGCTATTAGGTCACCAGCCTGTGGAGGTTTTCTTCGGAGCAGTAACAGGAATCTTGTTAGCAATACTTGCATATGGGATTATTTAATAAACTCAGCTGAAATTTTTTCAGCTGAGTTTTTCAAAATGGTCATTATTCATTACTCATGACAGGAACAACGCGATCCTCGATTTTCTTTTTCCAAACTTCTAAGTCTTCTTGATTAACAGTTCCATCGCCCTGTTCAATCACGTATACTTCAAGTTCTCGTTTGCCCCATTCATTGAATACTTCATCCACTGTATCATAATAAAGGTCTATTTTATTCCCTTTGATAGCTCCTCCAATATCTGTCACGATTCCATAGCCATACTCTGGGATGTATAGCACTGTTCCTAAAGGGAAGGTACTAAGATCAGCGGCAATGGTCGAAATTTCATCCCTTTGCACCTTAAGGCCTGAAAATGTGATGCCATATTGAGGATGTCCCTCTGTTTTACCAGTAGATTCATAGCCGGCTGTATAACCTGTAGCAACTACTACTTGTGTAGGGTATCGCTTAAAAGCATCTTCAGACTTCGTTGATGCCAGTTCAATATTTGCATGCTCTGCATCCTTAACTTCCTCATGCTGTATATAAATGTCTGCTTTGTTTTCTAATTCAGATTGATGAGAATTTACGCTTTGTCCAGGCTTTTGTTGATCTGCTTCTGAAGATTGAGTCATGATGAGAATTACCCCAGTTGTTGAGATCAGAAAAGCACTGAGAAACAGAAAAAAGTTTCTTAACGGTTTATTCATTTTGAACACCTCTTTGTCCAAAAGCGTAACCAGATTAAGAAACTTTTATACATTTCTGTCTATTAGAACATTTGATAACCGTTCTTACGAAGTAATTTTATGACGATTCCCGAGACAATCGTTCCAATAAAACCAGCTGTTAAAATGATCATATCGAACACTTTCAAGTTGACAAGTTGTTCTCCGAGCATAGCAAATGACGATCCTGGTGAAGTGAAGTATGACATGATCGAAACCTCATCAACAATCAAAACAACGACTATTGGAAAGACAATCGACATGATCCACGTTGCCCTTAACAACATATTTAATATAAAAGCTATTCCGAAAAATAACACAAAAAACAATACTGATTCTACAAATATAAATAAAACGCCCAAATTGACTCCTCCTAATCTGAAGTCTCACTATGTACCAATCTACATTTTATATCATCATATAAAAAAAGCAAAGGGCGTTGATCGACTCAAAGCCCTTTGCTCATTCAATTGTCAACATTTTATCACATTATAAACTTAGTGATACATGTCCAGTTTACCTTTTTTAAGGACTAGTGCTGGACCTCCTAATTGCATTAGATAACGGTTATCAATCACTTTTTTCATAATTGATGCTGAACGACCGAATAATTTTTTATCATCAAATACTACACCGATTGCATCCGTATGGCCAAGTGAAGCAACTGTACCTTTCAGATCAGGTGTGAATGATTCAAGTTCTTTTGCACCATTCATTAGAAGTTTGATGTTTGTTGCAACTGTAGAGCCCATTTGTGTAGCAATCTGAGCTGTTGGTGGATATGGGCGTTCTGTTTCCTTATTAAATAGAACCGCACAGTCACCTACAACAAAAACATCATCATAGTCAGGTGTACGTAAGTCGTCACGTACAGGTACTCGTCCACGATTCACTTCGAATCCAGACTCTTCAACGATCGAGTTACCGCGAACACCGGCGGCCCAAATAACATTATTAGACTTGATTGTTTCTTGTTCGTCATCTTTTTCAACTAAAATTCCTTCTGGAGAACACTCTTTAATCATTGTGCCCAAGCGGAATTCTACACCCTTCTCTTCTAAACGATTCATCGCATATTCGACCAATTCTGGGTCAAATCCTGCTAAAGCCGTTGGACCAGCTTCAACATTAATCACGCGAACCTTACTTGGATCAACATCATATTCTTGGCAAAGTTCAGGTACACGATTCGCTAGTTCTGCAACGAACTCAATTCCTGTAAAGCCAGCTCCACCCACAATAATTGTTAATAGTTCAGGGCGATCTTCTTTATAGTTATTGTATTGCGCAAAGTTATATTCAATATGGTCACGGATTAAACGTGCACTATTGATATTGTTAATCATGAATGCATGCTCTTCTAGGCCTTTGATGCCGAAAGTAGCAGATTCGAAACCAAGACCGACAACTAGATAATCATAATCCAATTCGCCGTCTTCTAATTTCACTTTCTTTTGTTTCGGGTCGATCGAAACGACAGAATCCTGCACAAAGTTCACTCTGCTGAAATCAAGTACATCTTTGATTTGGATACGCGTACGATCATGGTGAAGCGTACCAGCAGCATTTTCATGTAACCACGTTGTTTGATAGTGATAATCATGTTTGTTCACTAGAGTGATATTCGCATCATGTGTGTTCAATTTCTTCTGAAGATTGACGGTAGTCATCATTCCTCCGTACCCTGCACCAAGCACTACGATGTTTGGCTTTTGCATTTACATCACATCCATCCATAAATTTTGAGAATTATCTTTGTGATTTACTTCACGTTCTGATTCAAAGAAAAATGTCATAAATTCGTAAACATTATCTAACCACCATAATAGAACTTTTTTATCGTTTTTTCAAGCATTTCGTCAATTTCAAATGTTTCTGATAATTTCTTCATTCCTCTTGACAAAAACCGTTATGTATTTAACATCCATTAAGATAATGTTATAATAACGTTTGGTGTGAATTCGAATTTTTAATGTTGGAGGAATATATATGAGTGAAAATGTAAGAGATATCACGATCATTGGCGCTGGTCCAGTTGGTCTTTTCACTGCTTTCTACGGCGGTTTGAGACAGGCGGATGTTCAAATCATCGAGAACTTGCCGCATATAGGCGGTCAACTTTCAGCCCTTTATCCAGAAAAATATATTTATGACGTAGCCGGATTTCCAAAAATCCGCGCCCAAGAGCTTGTCGATAATTTATACGAACAAGCAAAACCTTTCAATCCTGAGATCGTTTTAAACCAAGCGGTTCAATCAATTGAAAAAATTGAAGATAACTTGATCAAATTAACAACTGACAAAGATGAGTTCTTCACTAAATCCGTCATAATTACTGCAGGGAACGGAGCATTTGAACCTAGAAAGCTACGCCTTGAAGGAATGGAAAAATATGAAGATAATAACCTTCATTATTATATAACAGACCTTGAATCCTTCCGCGATCGCAACGTTATGATCTGTGGTGGAGGGGATTCGGCAGTTGATTGGGCTCTAATGTTAGAACCAATCGCGAAAAAAGTGACACTTGTTCACCGTCGCGACAAGTTCCGTGCACATGAGCACAGTGTAGAACAATTGATGAATTCCAATGTCGAGATTTTGACACCATATGTACCTATAGAAGTACAAGGTGAAGAAAACATTGAGAAAGTCATCCTTCAAAAAATGAAGGAAGAAGAGACAATTGAAATTGAAATTGATGACATGATCGTCAATTATGGTTTTGTATCTTCTCTTGGCCCGATCAAAGATTGGGGACTTGAACTAGATAAAACAAGCATCGTTGTCAATTCTAAAATGGAAACGAACATTGAGGGCGTATACGCTGCTGGTGACATCTGCACGTATCCAGGAAAAGTGAACCTAATTGTTGCCGGGTTCGGAGAAGGTCCAACCGCCGTTAATAACGCCAAGGTTAGAATAGACCCTGAGGCCCGTGTCCAACCGAAACATTCTACTCATATGTTCAACTAATATAAGATTTATAGATTAAAAGACCAGAAGGAGTTCCTTCTGGTCTTTTTTATGTCGTTGTTGCTGATTGATTAACTTGGTGCAATTCTTAGAATGCCGATTAATTACGGATAAAGTTTCTATACTTAAAAGTGTCATTAAAGAAATCAGCCGGCTATAAGTTTCCGGCTGATTTTTTGTTTTTGAAGGATGAATGATTTGCTACAGAAAAACAGTAAATAGTTACGGATAAATGCAAAATAGTTACGGATAAACATCATATTTTACCTTATTTTTAACATATTACCCATTATTTCAAGAGATTTTACTCAAATAGTTACGGATCAAATCAATGGCTGACCATTTTTTGAAAAGCTGAACAGATGGGCTTCCTTCTAGACTCTCTTATCTTGTGAGAAAAACTTGGCTTTTCGCCAAGTCTTAATGGCGAAAGCCTTTGTTTTTCATATACTTTAATCCTTTAACAAAGTTAAACATTCTTAAAGTATAAAAAAAAAGACCCGCGCACGCGGGCCTTTTGACTAATTAATTCCGTAATTCGTAATGATATAATTACCATCTACATTCTCTATAGATATATTAAACTCCACTTTACCTTCTAAGTCAGTTTCTCTTGATTGGGAAACTAAGTACTCATTTTCACCCTCTTGGCTTAATGAATATTCCCCTTCAGTGTCGAATAGTGAAAACTCACCTTGAGGTTTCATATAAACAGAGCCTTCTTCTTCATAATACATCGGAGTAATGATATTGGTCGCAATTTCTTCAGTGGTAAACTCCTGCATGTCAGCAATCATACCTGAAATAGAAGAATAGTTAACCACTTTCAAATCTTCATTCGTTTCTACAAACGCTTGTGCATGGAATCCTTCAATAATAGAAATAGCGTCCTCTTCATTCAACTCTGAAGATGTCTCTTGAGCTTCTTCTGCTTCTTCTACTGTTTCCTCAGATTCACTTTCGGTTTCTTCTTCATCGTTAGTTTCAGTTTCTTCCACTTCGTCAGTTGATTCTTCATTTCCTTCTTCTGATTCGCCTTCCTCTTCTTCATTCTCATCCGGCTCAGAAATAACTTCTTCATCTGTTTCTTCAGTCATATCCTCACCTTCGGATGAACAAGCTGTCATCAAAAGAACAGTTGCCACTGCAATGAGCATTAGCCAAAATTGTTTTTTCATCTCGTATCTCCTCTAAAATGGTGTCATTTTAGGAGTTTAGCAATTTTCTGGCGACCCTTCTCGATCTTTTGCTTTGAAAGACGACCCACAACCGCATGAAACGATTGCATTAGGGTTATCGATTGTGAAACCTCCACCCATCATGTTCTGCTTGAAATCAATCTTTGTGTTTTCGATTATCGGAACATCCATTGTTGCGATTACAACTGGAATCCCGTTGATTTCATAAGAGTTGTCTGTTTCTTTCACTTCGTAATCAAATCCAAGTTTATATGAAAGACCACTGCAGCCTCCACCTTTTACTCCAAAGCGCAAATAAACTTCCTCTGCTGTTTCATCTTTCATCATTTCATTGATTTGCAATACCGCTTGATCCGTGATTTCGATTGCCATTGCTAATACCTCCTATTAATAAGTATACAAACTATTTTTGTATCGTTCAATTCTATCTAGACGTGCCAAAAGTCACCTTTTGCAACTGTTACAGCAGGACCTGTCATCCAAACGTGACCATTTTCAGACCACGATATAACTAGATCGCCGCCATCTAAATGAACAGTGATTTCTTCATCTTTTCTTGAAAAATCATTCAAGACAGAAGCTACTCCTGCTGCACATGCTCCTGTACCACAAGCTTGAGTAACACCGGAACCGCGCTCCCAAACTCGGAAATTCAACTCATTTGAGTTTACGACTTCCACAAATTCGACATTTACTCCTTCAGGGAATCTAGAATCATTTGTAACTTCGGGTCCTAATGATTCTAATGGAGCATTTTTTAT
Source organism: Halalkalibacillus sediminis (assembly GCF_002844535.1). Classification (NCBI taxonomy): domain Bacteria; kingdom Bacillati; phylum Bacillota; class Bacilli; order Caryophanales; family Bacillaceae; genus Halalkalibacillus; species Halalkalibacillus sediminis. The sequence continues at coordinate 640,267 of NZ_PJNH01000002.1, read as the reverse complement.
ATTTTCTATGAAAAAAATGATATGAGGGTTCCCCATTGATACCGCAGTCCCGCGTAAAGCCTCATTTTTCGTTTGAAAGACTTCATTGATTACACGGTCTTCAGGAAAACCCTGCCCCACCATAGGGATCTTTTGTCTTTCTAAAATGGGTTCCCCCATATCCACCGTAACTTGGTCAACACTGCCCTCTTCATCTAACTGGACAGTTGCATCCACCACTCCTGCCTTAGCTTCAATGGTGAAACTCCTACTTGTAACATAGCCGAGCTCGTAGGCTAGCTTTGCAACGCATCTGAGGCCATTACCGCAGTTCATCGCTTCTGAACCATCTTTATTGAAAATCCTCATTCTTACATCAGCTATTTCAGATGGTAAGAGTAAAATCATCCCGTCAGAACCAATTCCGAAATTAGGATTTGAAACTGCGATTGATAATTCACTCAATCGACTTTCTTCAATAGTCGTTTCAAATCCATTTATATAAATATAACTATTGCCTAGGCCGTGCATTTTTGTAAATGGAATTTTCATTTATTTCGAATCCCTTCATTAAAATAACGGGTTTTCATCTAAATGCTGATATATACTTTCAACCAGTTCCTCTGGTGAATCGGCTGTCACACATTCACCATTTACAATTGCGAACGTGGTTGCAGCGCAAATCCCACAATGGCTGGTACACCCGTATTCGATAACATCCAGATCAGGATCTCTATCCAATTTATCGAATGCTTCTTGTGAGCCACTGGCTAAATTATTGACGCAAAACTCTATAATTGGGTTCATTTATGACACCCCTTGATTTATTATTTTCTATTTGAACCCTTAGCATATGCTAGCACAGCAGTGGTATCCTTTCAATTATGAGGATTGAGGTTCAAAACCTCTTTCTTCCAGTGCTTTGTAAACTGTTTTCAAGCGTGGGTTTCCCTCTCCAACGATTTCATCTTCAACTAAGACAACCGGATAAAACATATCTTCTTCTATTACGCGTTCTGCAAATTCTTCGTAAGGCTTTTCTTCCGGTGGGTTGTAAATATCAATATATTTATAATTGATTCCTTCTGTTCCATATTTTCTTGAAATGGCAGCTTGGAGCCACTCATACTGTTCTTTAGAACTCGGTAAGTTCACACAGCTTGGGCACAACACTTCAGCCCCATAAACCACTAATTCGACTTCATTCTTCATTATTTCTCCCCCTGCTAAAACTTCAGTTAATTTCATTTTACAAAATAAGCGAAAAAAGATAAAATGATAATGGTTATCAATATCAGAGACAATAGATTTTTTCATGAAAAATGGTTATAATAGAGATATGAAAGGGGAAGATCGACGATGTTTGATCAGGTGCAAGAAGTCATTGGGAAACTACGCCCATTCTTATTACGAGATGGTGGAGACGTTGAATTGGTCGATGTTGACGATGAAGGCATCGTACTTCTTCGTTTAAAAGGTGCATGCGGGAACTGCCCTAGCTCAGCAATTACATTGAAAGCTGGTATCGAGCGTGCATTAGTGGCAGAAGTTCCAGGTGTCCGTGAAGTTGAACAAATATTTTAATCTCATATAGTAAAGAGCTGGTCTATCCAGCTCTTTTTTGTTTTCAGCAATTATTTTATTGGAGTTATTGCTTTTTCACCATTTAACACATTGCTAATATTATTTACAGTCAGCTCCATCATTTTGTGCCTCGTCTCTACACTTGATGAACCAATATGAGGTAACGCCACAACATTATCTAATTCTAACAGTGGATGGCTGCTACGGATTGGTTCTTGTTCAAATACATCCAACCCTGCTGCTTTAATTTTACCTTTTTCCAATGCTTTCTGTAGATCTTTTTCATTTACAACTTTCCCTCTAGATGAATTAATGAAAATGGCACTGTTTTTCATTTTTTTAAATGCCTCTCCATTAAACATCCCATCGGTTTCCTCAGTAAGTGGTGTCATACACACTACAAAGTCTGATTCAGCAAGAAGCTGATCAAAATCTACATAAGTCGCTCCTATTTCCCGTTCAGCTGACTCTTTACGACTTCGGTTATGATATAAGATCTTCATATCAAAGCCTTTGGCACGCCTAGCTACTGCTTCTCCTATTTTTCCCATACCAACAATTCCTATTGTCTTATGATGAATATCAGCGCCAGCTAATAACAACGGTGACCACGTCGTCCACTGGTCTTCTTTTATAAAATCTACGCCTTCAGGAATTCTTCTCGCAGTAGCCATTAATAATGCAAACGTCAAATCGGCTGTTGTATCTGTGAGTACATCCGGGGTATTCGTGACAACTACTCCCTGTTTTTTCGCTGCATTTAAATTGATATTATCGTAACCGACAGCTAAGTTAGATACGATTTCAAGATTTTCAGCATTAGCTAAAAGATCCTCATCGATCGGATCGGTAAGCATTGTCAGTAATGCATGCGCATCTTTTGATTGAGCATTTAATTCCTCTTTTGTAACAGGTTGATCCTCATGCGGCCACATTTCGACCTCAAACTCTTTCTTCAACGGGCTTACCACGCTTTCTGGAAGCATGCGACAGATATATACTTTCTTCTTATCACTCATAAACATCCTCCTATAAATTATTATTTTGCTTTTCTGAACCTTTCAAGTACAATAGATTAAATAATCATATTTAAAAGAAGTGGATGTGTAAAAATGGATCTAGAAAAAATCGTGGTAGATATGTTGAACGAGCGTGGTGTTAAACTCGACGATATAGCTGAGCTTGTCTATTACCTGCAATCAGGATACAGAAATGACCTGACTCATGAAGAATGCTTAGCGAATGTCGATAAGGTCCTAAAGAAAAGAGAAGTACAGAATGCGATTATGACAGGCATCCAAATTGATAAATTAGCAGAGAATAATCAATTGGAGCAGCCGCTTCAACAAATTGTAGATACAGATGAAGGACTTTACGGCATTGACGAAGTAGTGGCCTTTTCCATCATTAACGTATATGGGTCAATCGGCTTCACAAACTTTGGCTATATCGATAAAGTCAAACCAGGTATTTTGGAAAAACTGAACGACAAAAGCAATGGGTGTCACACATTTTTAGATGATATTGTAGGTGCAATCGCTGCAGCTGCCTCTAGTCGTCTAGCTCATAGTGGAGATATCCACCTTGATGATTAAAAGAGCATCTGAGTGATGCTCTTTTTTTATAAAATTAAAGAACAGTTCCAGGATCCTTTCTTATTTGAACCACTCTTCTAAAGTTTCAATCGAGTAAGTCGGTCGACGGTCTTTATTTTTTATTTCATCTAAAGTGGTTACCCCAGTGTGGACATGAAGCGTATCCAAACCAGCTTCCATTCCAGCTAGAATATCCGTATCGTAATTATCACCGACCATGATTGTATCTTCTGCATTCGCACCTATTTGTTCTAGCGCAAAATCAATCATATGACGTTTAGGTTTTCCGATAACTGTTGGTTCAACACCTGTAACATTTTCAACAAGCTTTATGAAGGCTCCGTTTCCAGGAACTAAACCTTTTTCAGTCGGTACTTTGATATCTGGATTGGTGGCTAAAAATTCTGCCCCTTGCTGAACATAAAGGCATGCATTTCGAAGTTTTTTATAATTATTCTCTCGGTCAATGCCCATGATGACAACGTCCGGACTCTCTTCTACAATCTCAATTCCTACTTCTTTCAGAGCATCAGTAAGCCCCCTTTCCCCAATAGCAAAAGCCCTCGCTTCAGGAAAATGACTTTTTATGTGAGCTGCAGCTGCCATTGAAGCAGTAACAATTTGCTCAACGGACGCTTCTATACCGAAATTCTGGAGTTTTTTCGCCGTATCCTCCGGGGTTCTTGATGAGTTATTTGTTACATATCGATAAGGAATGCCATTTGCTTGTAAATGTTCTATGAACTGCCTTGCTTCTGCAATGACTTCTTTCCCACGATACATTGTTCCGTCTAAATCGATCAAGTAGGCTGAATAGTTCTTCATGATTCATCCTCGCGTTTCGTAAATGTAGTGATGGTTCCTGCTTCATTTTGCAAGTACTTCAAAACATCCTGACGAAATTGTTTCAATGTTTGAAGGTGTTCATTCATCACGTTTTCAATAGTGGAGTGATCGATCGACTGATAATTTTTGACGAGCTCAACTCTTAATCGAATCACACTTTTATATGCTTCACTTGAAGATTCAGGAACTACTTTTTCATCCACCAAGATGTCTATAACATCTTCGTAACTTCCCGGATCACGCATGATAAAACCATCGATCATCATGTTACCTACATCAATGATTGATTCAATCACCATATGTGCCAGTCTTTCAAGTCCCAACCGGTCAAAATCAGACGATATGTTTTCTTTTTCATATATCTTCAAAAGATTTTCCATATAACTTAATGTGTCCTCAATTTGTTTGCTTTCAACAAAATACATCTTTATTTCACTCCTTATATCTTTCTCACACTCAGTCTATCATAACTTCATTCATACGTGATATCGAATGACAGTTCTGAATCTAATTGATAAAATGTAAACAACTTGTCTTAAGGAGTGAGCGTATTGGATGATCAGAAAAAGTATTTGATTAACGAAACGAAGCAAGTCGATATTCGCTATATCAGTTTTATGGGTGAATTGAGACGATATGACTTAGCCATTATGAAGAATCCTTCCAACTTATCCGAATACGTCATCATTGATTTAGATGGAAGTCGCTACACGAAAGTCAGACCTGAACAATTACATGATGGAGATTTTTTCTGTCATGCCTTCAATGTGAACGAATACCAAGCTGAGGAACTTTACAGCTATATAAAAGATTTTCTCGTATAAACAATCGCCTCCTGCCCAAACTAAGATGGCAGGAGGCGATTGTTTTATGAGTAACAATAAAGATTCAGACGATTTTAAAGTTGTTGAAGTTCAAAACCAATACCAAGGGGCTCAAGAATTTCCAGAAGGTACTTATGGCCAACCGATTCATAAAGATGAGCCATTGAAGGCAAAGAGATACAATCCAAATAGACGACACTATTCAGCATTCAATTATGAAAATAAACAATTACACCATGATATGCCAAGAAAATACCCTGGAGCACATAACCCGCAAGATGCCCCTAATGAAAAAGGAATCACGGACCCAGAAAAAGAATAACCTGACCTCTCTAAGGATCAGGTTATTCGCTTACTTGTCCTATTTTTTTCAATACAAAAAAAGCACAGCCAAAATTACAATATTCATATAAATAATCTTCTAATGTAGAGATTTTTGTATCGAATGTAGCTTTTTGATTTTGATCATCATAGAAGCCTTTTAAACGAAGCTGGCCGAAACCCCAATCTCCAACAATATAATCATACTTAGTCAATATGTCACTGAATCTTTCTGTAAGTGTTTCCTCTTGAAATCCTTCACGATGATTGTGCATCAGTTCATATTGATATCCTTGCAGTTCCATTCAAAATCACCTCTGTTATTCACAGTGTACCATATATTCCTAAGCCTTAGCGTACATTTTTTAGGTCAAATTCGAACAAAATATTTGAAGATTATTTTTATAGGGAGTAGTCCAATGAAGACAATGTTAATGCTAGTTATTTTTTTATTACCAGTCACCTTTGTATCGGCAGAAGAAAACGAACATCAAGTCAGACAGTCTTTATATGAAAAGATTGAAGCGACAACTGGTCTGCCATGGAATTACATCGCGGCTATGGACCAATATGAGAGAAATATCAACGGAACAGAAGACAACCGATGGACAGGTATCAGAATTCCGAACGAAAAGTGGTACGGTCTACTGAGTGCCGCACCTGAACAACCCTTCAGAGAGGAACAATTAGATCTGTTTAACGGGCTTGGTAAAGACGGAGATGGCGATGGGATTGCAAATCATAAAAACGATGAAGACGCTTTGTATACAGCAGCACTAATAATCATGGAGTCGCAAAGTCAAGTTGGTTCCTTCAAAGCAGCCATCCAAGAGTATTATGAGCGCGAAAAAGCTGGAGAATTAATTACACAATACGCCAAATTGTTTCAGCATTTCGGTACGATTGAATTAGATGAAAGAGCTTTCCCTATCCCAAAACATCAACAATATAGCTACCGTTCCACATGGGGAGACCGTCGCGGGTTCGGAGGCAACCGAATTCATGAAGGAACTGATTTATTCGCACACTATGGAACTCCAGTCAGGTCCGTCTCTTATGGAATCGTAGAAATTAAGGGTTGGAATCGATTTGGTGGATGGCGAATAGGTATTCGTGATATGTATAATATTTATCATTACTACGCACACCTGAACGGGTTTGCAGATGGTATAGAAGAAGGTTCATTCGTAAAACCAGGAGACTTGATCGGATCTGTCGGTGCCTCCGGTTATGGACCTGAGGGAACAGCTGGGAAATTCCCGCCACACCTTCATTATGGAATGTACAAAGACAACGGTAAAAATGAATGGGCGTATGATCCTTATCCATACTTAAAAAGATGGGAACGTCAAGAATAGCAATATAAAATATGAAGACTTCCAGTGAACACTGGAAGTCTTTTCTTTATATGTGTAGGGATAATCTACTTTAGTTTTTGTGATTATATTAAAGTTTGTTGTTGATTCTAATTACAGACCTTTAGGTGGACCCTTATAAGTAAAAGACGATACACTTCATACTCTCCAAAATTTATGGTCAATGAATATACCGTCTTCTGACATTTTTTCAGCTAATCACTCATTTATTTTCATTTGTTAACAGCATTTTTATTGATCAAATTGTTTTGTCAACTGAAGTCACAATTCAATCAGGGTGCCCCTGGAGGTCTGTATTTCTCTAGTCCTGTTGTATCAATGACAACTTTTACATTGACTTCTTGGAGAGACTCTTCAGTTAATGGCAACTCATTTTTTTCGGTTAATTTCTTCCATTCCTGAGGATTTTCTTTGTACAAGGCATTTGAAAAACTATAAACATCTGCATCGATTTCAAGCCCCTTTTTATAAGTTTCTTCTACTTCATTTATTATTTGTTCTTTAGCTGATTGCACCAATTCATTTAGTTTTTTATCTTCTTGCAAAACAGAGACATCACCACTAACTTTTATATCTATGGAAAAGGTCACACCTTCTTCGTCTATATGCGGTTTAATTTTTACCTTTTCTGTATTCAAGGTAACAGAGGCAAGGGGTTTACCTTCTGAGTCTGGAACAACCAACAAGGCTCTCTGTGCAGCTCTTTGAATCCACCTGATCCCCAGCATTTCGTTATGTTCTAAGACACCTTTATAATGTGAATCACTCATTAAAGAAGCCGATGAAATATTTAAGTTCTCCTTAGTCTCTCCCAGATTATTCTTCCAATCAGATCTAGTAATACTAAAGTGAGGAAGAATCAGGGTCTTTCCAGGCTCCCGCAAAACAGATAAAAATTGATATTCCTGTATAGGTTCTACCAAAGAACTCTGCTGATAGCTCTTCTCTGGATCGCCTAAAAAAGAAAAAATTGTGTTCATCTCAAGAATTGGTGTTATAACTAGGAGTTCATGCAAGGATTCTGAAGTAGTAAATGTCCATAGAGTCGGTTTTATTTCACGATATCGATCAATCGAATCCAGAACCTCTTCTATCCCATGTTCCATCATTCTCTCTGTAAATACGATACCAGATAGATGCCCCCAAAATACCCTTCTCTGTGTAGATGGATATAAGTGATGAATTGCTTCCAGTGCCGTTTTACCTCTTGCTTTTCCGACTTCAATCTCACTCCCGCTCCCTCCCCCACCTTGTTGTTCACCCGTACCAGGCGATGACTGAAAATTAACTATTTGGAGATAGACTTCGTATTCATTGTCTACATAATCAACACCAAGCGCATGAACATAATACATCCCTTCCAATTCCTCTGCATCCCAGCAACCTGAAAGAAGAATAGTTAGTAGGCTACACATAACCAGATTGAGTATTTTCTTCATTTTCCCCTCACCTGATCATCTTCATCTGTAACCTGTAGAATTGCAGGACGGGTTTTTACCGCTTTTTGAGAAGGTCTAAAAACAGCTTTAAACCAATCTTTAAAATTTATAGGAGCTACAGGGGCTAAATAAGGTAAACTAAACGATCTCAAATTGCTAACGTAAATTAAAACTAGAAAGCCAGTGACCAAAAAACCAAACATTCCTGCTAGTGAAGCACCTAACGCGACAAATAATCTCATCACACTAATCACTCCAGTTAGTGACTGATTTGCAATTGTAAAAGATGCAACAGTAGAAGTTGCAATAATTACTATGGTGGACGGGCTAGTAAGTCCTGCCCGAATCGCTGCATCCCCTATAATCAATCCACCTACTACCGCTAAAATCTGCCCGACAGCCAACGGAAGCCTCAGCCCCGCTTCCCTGAATAGATCGAATAGCAAAACCAAAATTATTATCTCAAGACTCGTCGGTAAGGGAACCCCTTGCCGTGCTTGGGTGAGACTGGAGAGTAGGACTAAAGGTAATTGGTCTTGATGAAATCCTGCCAAAGCCAGCCAGAAGCCAGGTAGTGCAATTCCTATAATTAACCCAAAAAGCCGAATGAATCTTTCAAATGAATTATAAAGCCAGATATATTCTTGGTCCTCACCTGTTTTCAATAACAGCATTAAATTAACGGGACCAATTACAGCAATTGGAGCACCGTCTAAAAACAAAATAAACCTCCCTCTTAGCAATGCGTCAACGGTTAAATCCGTTCTCCCAGTATAATGAAACATAGGAAATAATCTTAATGAACTTTCTTCCAATAGTTCTTCCAGCTCGTTGGTATTGGTAATAGCATCCACCTTTAAGTTTTCTATTCTCCTACGGATATCAGAAATGATTTCCGGACGCGCGATGTCCTCGATATACATTAGTCCTACCTTAGTCTTTGCCCGCTCTCCGACAGTGAATTTTTCATAAAGCAAGGTATTTGTTTTTAATCTTTTACGAACCAAAGCAACATTCGTTTCAATTTCTTCTATGAAACCATCCCTAGGCCCTCTTATCGCTACCTCTGCATTTGTTTCTTCTGGCTTTCTTCTGGGCAAATCAGCTATATTCAGACTATAAATAACCCCGAGAAATTCTAAACAAATCAATAATTCACCTGAAAAAACCTTCTCCATCATCACATCATTTTTCTCTTCTATAGTAATCGATGATTTATGCCAGTTTTCAATTAATGTATCTTTCTTCCAGCGATCATTATAAGACTTAAACAATTTACCTAAACTTGGTAGAATGTCTTCACTCAATAGTTTTTGATCCGAAAGACCTTCAGTATATACGAGAGTAACTTTATATTTGTTTTCACAAAAGGATCTTTCCTCAAAAATCACATCTTGGCAATTATGAAATAACTTTCTAAGGTCTTGAATCATCGTGTTGTTTTTCATTTCAGCTGCCTCCTACTTTGAATCCCAACCAGGATTGTCAGGGTAAGGGTTAAAGTAATCAAGAAAATAAAATTAAAAGGAAGATAATAAAACTTTAAAAAATCAATAAACATGACATCATTTATTGGTATAAAGTTCGCTGAAATTATTATTACAGCTAATAATATCAGTATCCAGGTTCTCTTTTTTCCCTTAGGTATATGAAAAATTTCCATTAGTAAATATAAGCTTAGTGATATACGGATTAAGGCCCCGGCCAACCACTGGTATATCGAGAAAAAATCCAAGTTCTCAATAAAACGGCCAAGAGAGACCAGTTGCCACTGTTCAAATGCAGGAAAGCGGCTTTTGATCATCTCTTCAGGTCCAAATGTTGCAATACCTCCAGCTGTAGGACCTAGACTCAATCCAGCTAAAATAAACCCTAAAAGAAGTACTTGCCAGTATTTAATTTTTGACTTAATGCGGTGGTGGATGAATAAAATTAATGTTACTTCTAAAATGCCAGCACTTGAAAAAATCATTCCAATCAACGCTGGTTCAATCCCATGTTCAAACATTGGCATTAACATGGAATAGTCCTTTTTCGGTAAATTGGTCGAAGCAACGAAAAAACCAAGGATGACAATGATCGGCAATAGAACCGTGTTGACAATAGCTATAGTTCTAAGATTGGTATTCGCCAAAAAAATACAAGCAATGAGTATTAGGATAAAAAGGACAAATTGAGGTGTTTTTGGCAAATATGTAATATGGGTCCATATAATTAAATCCTTGGCTGTCACAAAGCTCATCATAAACAAATAAACCCCGATCAGGCTGATGACTATATAAGCTATGGGCTTATTGACATTCTTCGTCAACCATACCAATAAGTGAGTTTTGTTGGTTTTTCTGGAGATAAATATAACGAGGAAGAACCATGGGATTAATGCAACTGCTGAAAAAATAATTGATAACCAGGCATCTCTACCTGCGGTGTCAAACAGTGCCGGGATAATGATGACGTGGTTTACTAAGCCCCCTGATGTGATAATCAACAAAATTACATAGAAAAACTTTACTTGCTCTCCTGATTTCATTGAAAAACTCCTAAGTTCGGTACTTTTTCTCCATAGTATTGACTAATAAGTAGTTTATATTCAATCATAGTGAGGCTGCTTAATGGAACTCTATTAAACATTTGTGGTTAATAAAAAAACATTCTTTCGTTATATAAAAGAATGTTTTACTTTCTAATTAATCATTGCGAAAGGCATTGTCGAATAGAACCATACCACATATTTGATGCTTGTGAAGAATGTCGTTTCTTTTAATATCATTTCCTAAAATTGAAAGTTACTCAGAATGAGCTAAATAGTATAAGTTTGTATACCCCTAGTAGTATAATGGTTTTAATGTATTTACGGATCAGCATTAATCATTTAGAAAGGTTGAAGACGGTGGCCAAGAAAGAAAATCGATATCAATACAATCAGTTTCACACTTACATACAATCACCCCATAAACAAAAAAGACTTTATCGCAAAACTTTAATTATCGTCATGGTGGCTCAACTATTCGGAGGGGCAGGTCTTGCCGCGGGGATTACAGTAGGGGCTTTGCTTGCTGAAGATATGCTTGGCACCAATAGTTTCGCAGGTCTTCCCGTTGCACTATTTACACTTGGATCGGCTGGTACAGCATTAATTGTTGGTCGTCTGTCCCAACGCCTCGGTCGGCGCTTAGGGTTAACAATTGGTTTCCTTTCTGGTGGAATAGGTGCCATTGGAGTTATTATTGCCGCTGTATTTAACAGTGTCATTCTTCTTTTTGTTTCGTTATTAGTTTATGGGGCTGGTACAGCCACTAATCTACAAGCCCGATATGCAGGTACTGACTTAGCCAAATCTGACCAACGTGCGACTGCGGTCAGCATTGCGATGATGGCTACCACATTTGGGGCAGTTGCTGGACCCAACTTAGTTGATGTAATGGGTCAATTTGCTACCTCTATTCGAATTCCCGCCTTAGCTGGCCCTTTCATCTTGGCATCAGCAGCATATATCGTAGCTGGTTTGGCCATTTTTATATTCATGCGACCAGACCCTTTTTTCGTTTCTAAGATGCTAGCTAATGCAGAAGAAACAGCAACAGATGCGGAACCATCTATTAAGTTACCTTCCTCTTTTAATAAAAGGGGTGTCATTATCGGGGCAACTGTTATGATCGTGAGTCAAATTGTCATGGTTGCCATTATGACAATGACCCCGGTGCATATGGGAGCACATGGTCATGAACTAAGAGCTGTCGGATTTGTTATAGCTATTCATATTGGGGCAATGTATCTTCCCTCTCCAGTTACTGGTATTTTAGTGGATAAAGTCGGACGCTTCCCAGTGGTAATAGCTTCCTGCATAACTTTGCTTGCTTCAGGTATTATAAGTGCTATTTCACCAGGTGAATCCATGATAGGGTTGGCGATTGCACTAGCTCTTCTAGGGCTTGGTTGGAACTTTGGTTTGATCAGTGGCACTGCCATACTCGTCGACAATACAACTCCAGAGAACCGCGCTAAAACTCAGGGGTCTGTCGATGTCTTTATCGCATTAGCCGGGGCTTCTGGCGGGGCAATTTCGGGCGTCATTGTCGCTCTATCAAACTTCCCTGTATTGTCCGTAATTGGTGGAGTGGTCGCAATTCTCCTCTTGCCATTTGTTCTCTGGTATAGAATGAAACCTAAATCAAAAGATATCTCTATCTAAATAAACTGTGTTTGTGAACCTCTCACAACTAAAAGTAGCGAGTGTGTAAGTTAAGGCCATCAAAAAAAAGAGGGCGATCAATTATGATCGCCCTCTTTACAATAAAGATTATTTACTTTTCTTGATTGCAGAAGTAATACTTACTGCAAGGCCTCCCCAAAGGAGAACCATTCCGATGAGCATAACAATTATCGCATCAAGACCCATGTTATTCATCCTCCTTAGTAGTATCCATTGCTAATACTTCAGGTTTCCATTTTTTCATCATGAATAGGAAACCTAAGATTAATGCGCCGGCAGCAACAAACCAACCACCGAATAAAATAAATCCATCTGTATAACCTTCATAGTTACCAGTTTCAGTATCGAATTCTTTCAAAAGGTTCTGCTTGAATAATCCGAACATCATATAACCTAATACAAGTGGTGTAATTAATCCTAAGCATGCAATCCACCATGATCCTAATCGGATATCTGATACCGCATTTGCGTGAGTCTGGAACACTTTAAGTTTGCGTACAAACCAAGCAATTACTACAACCTCTACTAGACCGACGAATGCAACACCAAATTGGTTGATGAAGTAATCGGCAGCATCTAGGAAGAACAGTCCACCCTGTGTCGCGAACAGAAGTGAAACCAGTGCTGCAAGTCCCCCACCGAAGAATACGGCTTTTCTACGAGAGACGTTGAACTTCTCAGAAAATCCAGCTACATATGTCTCTACGATTGAAATCATAGAAGATAAACCAGCTAATACTAGTGAAGCAAAGAACAGGAAACCAAACAATTGTGGCATAGTCGGAAACTCATTGATAATAGCAGGGAATACAACGAATGCTAAACCAACCCCGCCGGCCACAACTTCGTCTACAGCTACACCTTGTGAGGTTGCCATGAATCCTAATACCGAGAAGACACCGATACCTGCTAATAACTCAAAGCTTGAGTTACCAAATCCAACGATGAACGCATTGTTCGTTATATCCGATTTCTTACTCAAATAACTGGAGTAAGTAATCATAATCGCAAATGCGATGGATAAACTGAAGAATATTTGCCCGTAGGCTGCTACCCAGACAGTTGGATCAGCAATAGCACTGAAATCAGGTGAGAAGAAAGCGTCTAGACCTTCAGCTGCACCGGGAAGTGTCACCGCACGAATAACAATGATTAAGAAGATTACCATCAAAGTTGGAATGAAGATTCGGTTTGCAACTTCGATCCCTTTTTTAACCCCTGCTAACAGAACACCTAGCACAATAACCCAAACAAATATTAACGGAATTAAAACACTTGGTACGAATGAACCAGCTTGCCCTGGATCGACTGATAATTGAAGGTATTCACTAAATAGGAATCCTTCAGGGTCAGCACCCCAATTAAGATTAAACGAATAATATGAATACATAATTGCCCATGCGATAATTACCGCGTAATAAGTAGAGATGACGAACGAAACAAAAACTGCCCACCATCCAAGCCATTCTGTTTTCTTGTTCAGACGTGCAAATGATAACGGAGCTGAACCTCTGTACTTATGACCAATCGTAAACTCCATGATCAAAAGCGGAATACCTGCTGTTAATAAAGCAAATAAGTAAGGTATAAAGAATGCTCCCCCACCACTGTCATAAGCTGTTGCCGGAAAACGCCAAATGTTACCTAGCCCGACAGCAGAACCAACAGCGGCCAAAATAAATCCGGCGCGTGTTCCCCACTGAGAACGCATTTTCATATCTTTCTCTCCTTTCAGGATTACATCCCTGTATCTATTCTATGTTTAGCTGCAAAATGGGATGTACTGATTTTTTTCTTTTTTCAGAATAATTGCAACTTATATCATGATTATATAGTTACCTTGTACCAGTGTCAAAGTGATTTCATAAAAAATATTTGGTAATTAAAGATTGACCCGCTACTTAAGAAGTGATTTGTTGAATTAATGCAAAAAAAAGAACGCCCCAAGGACGCTCTTTTTTATCTATTGTACTTCTCGGACTTTTCGATGTACAAAATATACGATAAGGAACATGAATCCAATTGTAACCAGTAACCCTACAATCAATGAACCTGTTAAGCCGTAAAGAAGATACCCAGCCAATGATGAGACTGCTGCAATTATTGCATAAGGTATCTGGGTCATGACGTGATCAATATGATTTGATCCTGCTCCAGTAGATGATAGGACCGTCGTATCCGAAATAGGAGAACAGTGATCTCCGAAAACAGAACCTGCTAACACTGCTGCTAGTGCAGGAACAAAGAAGTTAGGATCCATCGAAGCAGCAATAGAACCAGCAATAGGAAGCATGATTCCGAAGGTACCCCATGATGTACCAGTAGCAAAAGCCATGAACCCAGAAATCATGAACACGATGATTGGTAAATAAGTAATTGTGAAATTCCAATCTTCTTCAACTTTCTGAGCTAAATATGCATCAGTTCCAATGCCACCAATAATTGAAACAGTCATCCATGCCAGAACCAATATATAAATAGCTGGTAACATCGCTTTAATTCCTTCCCAAACTACTCTGAAGAAATTCGTCTTTTCACCTTTTTGCATAAAATATAATGCCATCGAAGATACCACAGCAATAGCTCCACCTAAACATAAGGAATAGTTTACATTCGTATTAGCGAAAATTGATACAAGTGAAACATCGCCTTCAGTAGCATCAATTCCTGTAACCACCATCGTTATCACTGTAGCACCAATTAATATTAAGATAGGTGCGACTAGGTGATATATATAACCTCTTTCACTTTCATGCACATCATCTTTCAAGTCACCAGGAATATCACCTTTATTCAAAGGATCGATCAACTCACCTGTTGATTTAGCACGCTTTTCATGTTGACGCATTAAGCCTATATCCAAGTTCAAACGAATGACTACAAAAACTAAAATAATGGCTGCAATAGCATAAAAGTTGAATGGAATCATTCTTACAAATGTTTCAAAAGCCTGATAACCTAATTCATGATCAGCAATAATAACTCCTATTGTTCCTATGATATAGGCACCCCAGCTCGAGATCGGCATCAACACTGTAACCGGTGCAGAAGTTGAATCAATTAAGTAAGCCAGCTTTGCACGTGAAACGTTTTGTCTATCTGTAATTGGACGAGAAACCTGGCCGATCGTCAAACTATTGAAATAATCATCAATAAAAATTCCTAAACCTAGTAAACCGGTCGTATATTGAGAGCCTTCACGCGTTTGAATCCGTTCGATTGCCCATCTTCCAAAAGCTCGAGCTCCACCTGTTGCAGTCAAAAACGCAATGAGCACACCAAGTAAAAGCAAGAATAAGATAAGTTGAACACCCCAAGTCTCAATAGCTCCATCTACATAAAAGTTACCTATAAATGAACTCCAAATCTGATTCAACGCTTCAATTACGTCGAATTCTGCAATCATCAGTGCACCTACGACGATACCTGCACCTAAAGAAAGCAGAACTTTACGAGTCAATAGCACAAGAATGATTACCACAAGGGGTGGTACTAATGACCAAATAGTTCCTTCCATCTCCTGACCTCCTCATTTTTTATTAAATTAAATACCCTAGATTGACATGGTATAAGCTTTAAAATAAGCGTATTAAAAAAAAGTAATGATAGAGAAATCTACCATTACTTTTACAGTCGGTTATTTCTCGATCAGTAGCTCCCCGCTAGTTTCCCGCGAGAGTATATGCTTTATTCAAACATACACCAATGATTACTTCATGACATAAGCAATCACTTCGGCCCGCTACCCTTTCGTACTTAATCATCGTTGTCATTCTCATAAGTACTACTCTTGTATCGTGCACCTCTACCTCATCGAAGATAAGGTTATATTTAATTTATAATTTTTCACGAAAATTATAATAGCATACACTATTTAATCTGGCAAATCCTCATACGGAATCGCTATATCAGGTGCTCGCCCACCGTTATTATAATAATTTGGTACCTCACCTTGTAAGACACCTACATAGACAGGAATGCTAGTTTCAACAACTGTTGTTTTAGTTGAGAAAGGTATTACGATCTGAACATTGGCTTCAATCTGGATAGACAACTCAATCATTGCGTTGTTGATTCCATATTCCGTCACCTCGCGCACTACATCAGATTGAACATCACCAATGACACTGAAGTACACAGGTACACGAGGACCTAAGTTAGCTAGTAATGCATTCCCTGTTGCCTGACCAATTGGTATCCTTTCAATCACCCGATAATTCTCAACGGTATCTTCACGTATAATAGGGTCTTCGTCCAAATCGAAGTCAAGCGAATCTCCTGGAGAAATTTCTCCCCGTTCTATTTGCTTCAAAAAATTTTGAACTCGGAACGTTGTATTTCTTAGAACCCGGTTGACCACTACCGTATTCCATCCTATTGATACAATGTTTCCATTATCATCTTTTTCTAACTGAACAAGCTCTTCCACTTCCAAATCATCAACAATCCGTTTACTGACTGCTTCGTTGATAGCCTCTCTGGCAAAGACCCTCGTTTTTGTTTCAGCAATATCAATCAACGTCGGCTCTATCCCTTTATTTATAATCCACAATGAAAATATAATAGCAATAAAAAAAGACACGAACGTAATAAAGAGGATTTGACCAAATGTCTTTGGTTTTCTCTTTTTCATGGGCCTACGATGTTTTATTTTCACAAAAAAACCCCCTCAGGAAAATATATGCTTGTAACCTGAAGGGAATTCGATATGTATTTTATATTGGATTCGTATTGCATTTAGAAATCATGACGGATGGTGATACTGATAGATCAATCTCGTAAATCTCATGCATATTCAACTTCATATCTTTGTCTTCTAAAATGCGGATGATTGGCCGATCAGGAATTGACTTGCTTTGATCAGCAACTATACCCCTTCTGCCATCATTCAGTTCAACATAGGCTCCGTTCGGATATATTGAAATCGTTTTTCTGAAGAGGTCTACGTACTCTTTTTTAAACAATCCATTACTCCCTGAATATAAGATTTCTAAACCTTCATGAGGTAACATTCCCTTGCGATAAACTCGATTTGAAGTTACTGCATCAAACACATCAGCGACAGCTATAATCTTTGCATATTCATGAATATTCGATCCTTCTATACCTAATGGATAACCACTCCCGTTTAACCGTTCATGATGTTGATAGGCACAAAATGAGATGTTGGGTGGTAAGTTCGGTACGTCTTTTAAAAGATTATATCCGTAAGTTGTATGTTCTTTTACTACTTCATATTCCATATCAGATAGCTTATCGGGCTTGTTCAGAATAGATTGGGGTACACGCATTTTCCCAATATCGTGCAACAAGGCGCCTATTCCAATTTCCTCTATTTGACGATCGCTGAATCCGAGTTTGTTAGCGAGGGCAATCGTATATAAACCGACATTAACACTATGAACATACAAATAATTATCATACACGAAAATGTCTGAAATAATCGATATAATTTGGTCATTGTCCTTGATGGCCTGGGTCAAATCAACTACAGTTCTATGAATAGACTCAACCGTCCGCTCAAGGATGTACTGGTTCATATGACCTTGCACATAGCCATCTATGGAACGGAAAGCCGATCGAACATTATCAATCGCTTCGAGGCGTAAAGATTCACTAATTCCGGACTGTGGGATGATTCCATCTGTTGTTTCATCATCAATGAAAACAAATGAGAAGTGTAATTCCTCTAGTTTTCGAATTAATTTTTCTGTAAAAATGACTCCCTTTTGCAGAAGGACCCTGCCGTATGAATCAGTAATAGGCCTCCCTAGTCGATCTCCAGGCCAAACATTTGTAATTTGAACAGCACGCATAATCTTTTCTCCGATACCTTTTATAGTAAATATGACTTTATTTTATGGAAGTTATTACATATTAATATCATATATTTACTATAGGAAGAATTCAACAAATTATTTTAACGCTAACAATGCTGCTTTACCGATCATTCCTTCATACCATCCATATTTATCTTCTGCATACTTCGTCACTTTTTGCAAAGGCGCGTAGAGAAGTTCATCGATTGTTCTGACCCCTACTGCGCGGCCAGCGATTATTTGCCGATCTGATAAACGGTCATCTAACAAATCTACATCTAAAGCTCCACACATAATGTAGCCAATATCATTTGATATGACCATCAAGTTTGTTTTAGGTAACTGGACTTTAACCACAGTAAAACCTACATCATCTATCCACAAAGGTTCAACGTGTATCATTATAAGTAACCTCCTTTTCATATACCCTATGAAAAGGAAAGAAAGAAGTGCCTGTCAGGAATTATACACCTTTGATATTCCCTAGGCACTTCGCTAATACATCTCTTAAAAATTCTGGCATATAATAATGCTTTTCTTTTACAGAGGAAATCGGTGGTAACAACCATGAAAATGAAAAAGTATCAGCTGTTGCTACCTTATATTTTTCGTCAGACTCAACTTCTTTTCCATTTATAAAGATCTTTTCAACAAAATTCGTTTGATCGTGATAGACCAGTTCAATATTAGAATAAACCATTTTTCCGAGTTTCTTACCGCGGAACCCTAAGCCTTTTAACTCAAACTGAATGAACCGTTCCGTTTCAAGCATACGAATAGCTTCTATGATTTCATTACCACTCATCATCATTGTGCAGGGGTTCATAGGGTGAGGACAACTTTGATGGATGTGCTTCTTTGTGACAGGGCCCTCTTTGAAACCTTCAAGTAGCACACCAGAGTTGAGCATAGCACAGTCTGCCTCTGTCCAATCTTCTAACGTTTGAACAAAAGATTTCATCAGTTTTGTTTCTGTAAACCAGTCGACTGGGTATGCCTCAGGTAGATCTACGACAACCTCACTTAATTGGTGATCTGACTCGATTTGTAAAGTTTGCAGAAGTCTGTTCGTTTCAACATCATCCTGCTTAGATATAGAATGAGCATACCCTTCTTTTCTATGAATCAGACCCTGATTTTTGTTATATTCCAAGCGCATCGACCCATAATAAAAACCGTGTTTGCCGACTGCGGTCAATAAAGTCCCTTCAATTTCTTGACCATGTTCAAATAAATGATGCGTATGCCCACCGATGATCGCATCGATATCATATTTTTGAGCAATCGCTTCATCATCATTCACACCTAAATGCGATAACAATATCACTATATCGCAAGTCTCTCTCATTTTGGGTACCCAGTAGTCTAGTTCTTCGTATGGGTTTGAAGTTTCCCAGCCCAACTTTTCATAAAACAATTGAAATGGGGCCGTCAAACCTATAACACCTATATTAGTGCCATTAGGTGTCTTATAAGTCTCAAATGGCTTCAACCAAGGAGGACTCTCACGGTCTATTGTACTCAAGTTAGCACAAACAATATCAAAATTCGCATCATCATATAAATGATATAAACTATCTGCCGGAAGCGTAATACCTTCATTATTGCCTAACGTCGCGGCATGAAAGCCTGCATGATTCAACAATTGGACACTACCTTGTCCAAGAGTCGCCTCACTGATTGGATGGGAGCGATCCACATGATCCCCGTTATCCAACATCAAAACATACTCGTTTTTCTGTTGAATCTTATTTAATTGTGTATTCATATCATGAATACATTTTGACCAGTTATCGAAATGACTATGTAAATCACTCGTGAATAGCACGTGAATCGTTTCGCTCATATTTAGTCTCCTTCTATAAGGACTCTAATATTAATCGTACCCCTATTACTATCATTATGATACGCAAGATCCATTCAATTACATGACTGTTTAATCTTTGATTCAATTTTGCACCTAAATAACCACCGAGCCATGCCCCTGGGATACTAGCTAGCGTGTAAGACCACAGCACATGTCCTGCAATTACATGGGCACCTGAAGACATGATACTTGAAAAGAAAATCATGAACATGGATGTTGGCGCGGCAATATGCGCTGGGAATCCAAATAAAAGAATCATCGCTGGAACCATTAATGATCCACCACCGACTCCGAACAGCCCGGACATCATCCCCACAAAAAAAGAGATAAAAATTCCGAGAATAAGTGAATATGAATAAGTGGTTGAAACACCTGACAGTTCAAATGTGCGAGTAACATAATATTTTTTATCTACTCGAGATGCCTGTTTAGACTCCACATTTTTTAGTAATTTCTTTTTGATGAAAAACATACTTGAAACAAATAGCATTAATAAACCGAAATACAATTGGAATGTATCTATATCAATGAAACGGTTTACCCAGACGCCTGTAAGTGCACCAGGAATACTACCTATTAAAAATAATGAACCACTATGTACATCGACACGTTTCCTTTTTAAAAAGGTTAAAGTAGCCGATAGTCCAGTAAAAATCATGACTAATAAGGACATAGCTACGATATTTTGTGGATTCACCCAAGAGAAATCTGTATGAAATTGGGCTAAAAACAATAAGACTGGAACAAAAATAACGCCGCCTCCAAGCCCGGCGACACTTCCTACAATGGCGCTGAAGACACCAATTAAAAACATGATAAGAAATACCATTTTTTATCCCTTCGATCTTCGACTATTCATGTTGCAATTAAGAAAAGCGCATGCGCCTGTTTAGAAACGTAGGGACTGGAGTTCGACAACTGAGATAAGGGAAACACGGTGAAGAATTGAGCCGTTGTTGACTTATCGTAGGTTGATGACTGAAGTCACCAAGTTTCTGGGCGCTGAAGCTAGACAGTTATGCTCCACTGCTTTATACATTCTTACCTATTAGAAAAGAAAAAGCTGACCCGGACGGAGGGAATCATCGGAAAGAAGTTCCCCCTTAGCCTTGAGTCAGCTATATATCTTACGTCTCTAGTTAAATTTTAACCGATTGAACCTTCCATTTCAAATTTGATTAACGATGCGTTTTAAATTACCTTGTTAATTCCAATTTTCTGGATTGATCTATAATAGCGATTGATAGTTGAAGATCATTTTTCTGTTGCATAGTAGCGTTGTACTGCGTAGCAAACGACTTTATTTTGTGAATATCAGATTGTTAATAGGAATTGTTCTTTAGTGAAAAAAGGAACTGCATGGTAAACAAGTAGATCAACTTAATAATCATCCAATTACTATAACTCTAAATAGAACAAATAAAAACATCCCCATTAATGTGGGGATGTTAATAGATTCATTAATTTCCTCTACCTTTATCTAATTTCTTAGATTTCACTCGTCTTTTTCATCATCTTCATCTTCGTCTTCATCTTCGTCTTCGTCTTCTCTTGCTTCTTCTTCACGCTCTTCTGCTTCTTCTCTTGCTTCTTCCTCACGCTCTTCTGCTTCTTCTCTTGCTTCTTCTCGCTCTTCTGCTTCTTCTCTTGCTTCTTC
>NZ_PJNH01000001.1:1148996-1187307 GCF_002844535.1 Halalkalibacillus sediminis | reverse complement strand
AACAACTTCATACTTGTCCGGTGGCTATAGCAGAGAGGTCACACCTGTTCCCATGCCGAACACAGCCGTTAAGCTCTCTAGCGCCGATGGTAGTTGGGGTTCTTCCCCTGTGAGAGTAGGACGCTGCCGGGCAATAAGTAAAAGCCAGAAAGTTAATATAACTTTCTGGCTTTTTTGATGAAGTTATCGATAAATTATAAAGCAGCCATAGTGGCTGCTTTTTGTTTTATATATTTTTCTATAAATCTATCCTTAGTTCAATTGGGCAATGGTCGCTTCCATAAATATCTGTGTGAGCAGTTGAACTCACTAAAGAAGACTTCAACTTTTCAGAAACAATAAAATAATCAATTCTCCACCCAATATTTCTTTCCCTTACCGTTTTCATATACGACCACCAAGTGAAAATTTGGTCATCTTGAGGATGAAAAAATCTTAACGTGTCAATAAAACCTCCACCTAGAAGTCTGGTCAATTTTTCTCTTTCCTCATAAGTGAAACCAGAATTTCCGTGATTGGTCTTATCATTTCTCACATCAATTTCTTGATGTGCTACATTTAAATCTCCACATAAAATTACGGGTTTTTTCGCTTCCAGTTCTTTTATGTAATCGAAAAATTGATCTTCCCATTCGAGTCTTATTGGCAACCTTTCCAACGATCGCTGAGAGTTTGGTGTATAAACTGTAACAAAATAAAATTCATCGAACTCCAAAGTAATCATTCGTCCCTCTTTACTGGATAATTCATGATTAAAACCGTATAGGACGTTTAATGGTCTGCGTTTGGTGAATACGGCTGTACCAGAGTAACCTTTTCTTTCTGCGTAGTTCCAGTACTGATAATAATCTGGAAGATCCAGTTCTAGGTTGATTTGCCCTTCTTGTAATTTGATTTCCTGTACTGCGAATATATCAGCATTCACTTTATTGAAGTAGTCGAGGAAACCTTTTCTAACGCTTGCTCGTAACCCATTTACATTCCATGATATTAGTTTCATCGTTGTTCTTCCCCTCGTTCACGCTCTTTTTCAATGACCATTTAAGGGTAGCAGAAAAGAAAAGTTTATAAAAGTATTAGATTTGATATTGACTCGTTTGTGTATTAAGCATATAATACACTTATTGACTGTATTAAGCGCGTAATACATATTTTTTTGAAGCAGGTGTATTATCAATGTAATACACTTAGCGAAGTTAGCTTACAACCTAGGGAGTGTAACGTATGAACATTCGGTTTAATAATCGAGACCCAGTGTATGTGCAAGTTGTCCAGCATTTCAAGCAGCAAATGGCGCAAGGCTTTTATGAGCCTGGACAGACGATTCCTTCAAGAAGAGAATTGGCGAATCAACTTAAGATCAATCCTAATACGGCTCAACGGGCATATAAGGAAATGGAGGAAGAAGGTTTGATTACGACTGAAAGAAATCAGCCTAGTAGAATTACTAGGGATGTAAAAGTGATCCATCAAGTGAAAAAAGAATTGGTATTAGATGCTGTAGAAAAATTTATTGAATCCGTGGATTCCATAAATATGCCTTTAGAGGATGCTTTGAAAGTAGTACGAAGTGAATATGAAAAAGGCTCAAAGGGGGGCGCTTAAATGATTGAAGTTAAAAATTTGCAAAAGAAGTTCGGGAGAAAAACGGTTCTGAATGATGTTACTTTCACTGCTGAGAAAGGTGAAATTACATGTTTAATCGGGATTAATGGAGTAGGTAAAACCACTATACTTAACGCCATTACTTCTCTAACATCGATACAAGGCGGTTCCATTACTATTGATGGAAATCCTCGTTCCAAGCATATTTTTGAAAAGGTTTCCTATATACCGGATGCGATTACAATGCTTCCGCATATGAAAATAGAGGAAGCGATGGATTTCATGGATGATTTTTATCAAAATTGGAACCAACAACGTGCTGATGAAATGATTGATTTTTTTAAGCTAAATTCTACTGATAAAATCTCAACTCTTTCAAAAGGTAATACTGCCAAAGTCAACTTGTTACTTGGACTGGCTTTGGATGCTGATTATGTTTTGATGGATGAGCCTTTCTCAGGAATTGATATTTTCAGTCGTGAGCAGATTGCAGAAGTCTTTACGAGTCATTTGATCGAAGACCGAGGAGTGATCATAACGACTCACGAAATAAGTGATATTGAACATTTGATCGATAAAGCAGTTTTATTAGATGAAGGAAAAGTGTATAAAGAATTTCGGACAGAGGAAATCCGTGAAGAAGAAGGAAAATCTGTTGTCGATGTGATGAGGGAGGTTTATCAAAGATGAAGAACTTTTTAAAATTGACTAATTTCGAGTTTAACCGTTTCAGCAAATTACTAGGTGGACTGTTATTGTTTGTATTTGCAATGCAAATGCTAGGAACTTTTATGAAATCAAGAGAATACCTGAGTCGAAAAGATGAGATGATGATTAATGGAGGGGCAACTGCTCAGGATTTCATACTTAGTGAAGGCACTATGAGTTTCCAAAGGATTTCACAGTCTTTATGGTTTAACGCACCTATATTGATATGTGTCGCTGCTGTTTTATTTTATATATTTTTTATATGGTACCGTGAATGGTTTGGTAAAAATACTTTTGTCTATCGTTTGATGACATTACCAACTTCAAGAATGAACATATTTTTTTCGAAGATGATGACGATCCTTATCATTACGTGGACATTCATAGTTGCACAAATAGGTTTTATTTTAGTTGGAAAATGGTTTATGACTCTATTAATTCCTAGGGAGTTCATTTCAGAAAGAACATTGAGTTCCATCATTAACTCAAATGCTGAACTTATGATCATCTATCCAGCGACACTCACAGAGTGGTTCTTGATTTATGGACTTGGTATTACTGTTGTTTCAGTATTGTTTACAGTAGTTCTATTTGAGAGATGTTTACGGATTAAAGGCGCAATTGTAGGTGTGATTTACAGTGCTTTAGCTCTTTTGATCATGTTGCTACCTATTATTTTACAAGATTTAGTGTTAGATGGTTATTTTTATACCAGTGAAATACTTATGTTATTAATTCTTGCTGGAGTAATTGTTTTTTCTTTATCAGCAGTTACCAGTTCATTTTTACTTAATAGAAAGATCCGAGTGTAGGGGGAAATTATAATGAAAAAATATTGGAAGAGTATTACCGCTTTCGCGGTTGCTGTCCTAGGAATAGGGTTATATTATACGTTTAGTTCTTTTGCGTTCGAGGATGCGCCTGATTTTTCAATCAAGACAGTGGAAGGGGATGACCAGATAGTCTCGGATTTGATTATCGACGGTCATATAAGATCCGGAAATACTTTTGATCAGGTATGGATTTCGTCTTCAGGTACTAAGTATCGGTCCAATCAATCTTTTTTTAATTCTATAGAAGGTCCAGAGTATACAACGTCAAGATCTCTTCAAAAGAAATATAAATCGTTTATGAGAGGTAAATCTTATTTTGCTACAAATATGTATGAGGATGAAGGTCACTTATTACATGTAAGTAATTCTATTCGTGGTACGAACAACGGAAATGAATTGGAGCTTTCTAAGTTGGATAAATCTACATCCTCTGCCACTGAGAATAATATAAAGTTGGTTAATACTACTGAGTATTATGATGTACAAGATGTTCAAATTGTTGACGAGAAAGTTGTAGTGGTGACGAGAAATTGGATAAGAGAGGATAATTCAGGAAGTTATCAGATTCACACATATACTTTTGATTTAGATTCATTGGAATTAATTGATGACAATATAATCATTAAGAAGGAAGAAATGGGTGAAAACGATTATGAAGCCCGCATTAGCATGTTATCTAATTCGAAACCGTTATCTCAAAAAGATCATGCGATATTTAGAAAGACAGTAAATAAAATCAATCATACAACACAAGGAAATTATTCGGAAGAAGAAATTTCTAATGATTTATTAGCTTATGAATATTCGACGGGGGAGACAAAAATAATCGAACTCCCTGAAAAATTAAATGGCCTTTCAGTAGAATTCTTTGATGGAGAAGCGTTATATTTTATAAGCCATGATGACGAGAGGAAATTAATTGTTTACAATCTTGGACAAGAAAAAGTTGTTAATGAAATTCATTTGAATGATGTATTAGGGAAAAATGGGTTGGTGAGTACTTCTTTATCACTAAAAGATGGTCAGCTTTATCTATTGGATTATATGAAAAATAAACCTACGATTACAATTATGAACATGGATTCTGAGGATATTATTTATGAAGGTGTAATCCTAGCTTCGAATGACAAGAATCAGGAAATGTTGGAAATTGAAGGTATGAGATTTAAATACTAAGATAAAAGCGTGTACTCTGCATAAGAGTACACGCTTTTTTGTACTTGCGTTTTTCTCAATATTGTATAATAGCCCGCTCTGCTGCATTCATTCCCGCAACATGCCCGGTTGAGAATGCTGCTGTGATGTTGAAGCCACCTGTATAGCCGTGGATATCTAAAATCTCACCACAAAAATATAAACGGTCCATCAGTTTGGAAGCCATTTGGTTTGGAATGATTTCCTTCAATGAGACACCTCCGCCAGTAATGAAGGCTTTTTCAATGGGTAGAGTACCATTTACTTTGAAACGGAAATCTTTCATTAAGCCTGCAAGTTCCATAACTTTCTTCTTCTCCAAATGATGAAACGTACTCATTGGATCGAATGAGGTTCGGTCCATCAGAAATAGCAAATATCGTTCAGGAATTTCTTCTTTCCATAAATGTTTAACGGCTTTATTGGGTTGTCTTTCTGAAGCTTTAATCAATTTTTGGCTTAAGGATTCAGGTGATTCATCTGGAAAAGTATCGATGGAACAAGTAAGTTCGTCCACATCGAACTTTTTTAATGCCTTCACGACATATTGACTGATACGCAAAGCGGCTGGACCAGAGATTCCTTGGTGGGTGAAAATCAGATCCCAACGATGAGTTTTAATCGGCTTTCCATTTGGCTTTAATGCAGTGAGTTCAACATCCCGTATTGAAATCCCTTGAAGGACTTTATCACGAATGAATTTCTCTTTTGAAGTCATAGGAACTTCAGTTGGATATAATTCAGTAATGGTATGTCCAGCTTTTTTAGCCCAAGCATACCCTTGCCCTTCACTTCCTGTGTGAGGTACAGATTTTCCTCCAACTGCAATTACCAATGAAGTGCACTCGACTTTTTCGCCGCCTTCCAAAATCACTTGGTGTTGTTGCTCCCCATAGTCTACAGCTTCAACTTTCGTATTCAATCTAGAATCGATTGAATATACGTCTAGCTCTTTAATCAAAGTCTGCACCACGGTTTTGGCACTATCACTAACAGGAAACATTCTGCCTTTATCTTCTTCTTTCAATTTCACTCCTAGGGATTCGAAATAATCAATGATGGAGTAGTTATTGTATAGAGAAAAGGCACTGTACAGAAATCGACCATTTCCGGGTATATGCGCGATTAGTTCATCATCTGGCAAGACATTTGTGACATTGCAACGTCCCCCGCCACTGATAGCCAACTTGCGTCCGAGTTTACTTCCTTTTTCAATTAATAAGGTTTTTGCACCAGATCGGCCAGCTGAAATTGCAGCCATTAAGCCTGATGGGCCACCTCCAATGATAATTACATCATATTTCAATTATATTTCATGCCCTTCTACGTATTTTTCTTTGCTAATTCTATGATAGAATAAAAATGTCGAATTGAAAAACAATAGTAGGTGTAATAATGGCAAAATCAAATATAGTGAGAGGCACCATGATGTTGTCGGGTGCCAATTTTTTATCTAAATTACTAGGAATGCTTTACACGATTCCTTTTTTTATGCTTGTAGGTGGAACAGGTGGTGCGCTTTACAACTATGCGTATGTCCCCTATATGATTTTTATAAGTATTGCGACTCTTGGGATTCCTTTAGCGATGTCGAAGTTTGTATCTAAGTATCATTCAATGGGTGACTATGCTACTAAAGAGTCGATGTTCAGGACAGGTATGGCGATTATGATCGGTACAGGTTTCGTAGCCTTTGCTGTGATGTTTTTGAGTGCCGGTTGGTTAGCGGGCCTTGTTATCCCGAATGAAAAGATGGAAAACAGTGTTGAAGATGTTAAGTTCGTCATTCAGATGGTCAGTTTCGCATTACTAATCATTCCTCCAATGAGTCTTGTTCGTGGATATTTTCAGGGACATGAATCCATGGGTCCGACAGCTGTATCTGTAGTTGTAGAACAAATCGTTCGTATTGGTTTCGTACTTGCAGGTGCTTTCGTTGTCATCCATGTACTTGGAGGAACAGTTACTTTTGCGGTTGGAGTTGCAACTTTTGCTGCCTTTATCGGTGCAATTGCGTCTGCCTTGGTGTTACTAGGATACTATAAAAAACGTAGACCTCTAATAGAAAAAGAAATGGATGAAGCTGAGGTCGAATCCAGTTTTACTAGGGTACAAATGACGAAAGAATTGCTTTCGTATGCAGGTCCATTTGTATTAGTGGGCATCGCAACACCTCTTTATCAACTGGTAGATCAATTTACTTTTAATCGTGCGATGGCTCAAATTGGACAGGCGGGAATATCTGAGGACCTTTTTTCTGTAATTAGTTTTTACGGTCATAAACTTGCGATTATACCGGTTACATTAGCTACGGGGTTATCCCTGGCTGTACTTCCAGCCATTACAGGAGCATTTACCCGAGACGATTATGATGAATACACCCATTATATTAACCAAGCCTTATTGATCATAATCTTCATCATTCTTCCGGCCGTAGTAGGATTATCTCTATTATCAGACCAGGCTTACGGATCTTTTTATAGTGTAGATTCCATAAGTTATGCAGGTCCTTTGCTTGCTTATTATGCACCTGTAGCGTTATTCTTTGCTTTATTTACAGTAAGTGCCTCGATCCTGCAAGGGATCAATCGACAGAACTTCACTCTATTGAGCTTGTCTACTGGACTAGGAATTAAAATTATCGCAAACGTACCATTCATTATGTGGTTCGGTGCAAAAGGTGCCGTGTTCGCAACTGGGTTAGCAGTCATTACAGCTTCAGCTATGAACCTTATTAAAATCTATCGAGTTACTAGATTTAATATCCGTCCATTATTTAAAAAGACATTACTAATCGCTATTATGACTACGGTCATGGGCACCTTTGTCTTACTTGCAAATATGATCGTAGGAAGCTTTTTTGCTGAAGAACCAAGTAAATTGAAGTTAATCACTCAATTAGTGTTCTCAGTTGGAATAGGAGCTTATATATATTTCGTAATTGCTTATCATACAACTCTGTTAGAACGATTGTTAGGTAGTAGGGTGAAACGCTTCTCGAAAGTGTTCTTTGACTTCAAATAACTTTTCATATATAAAAGTGGGGTGCTCTTTTGCGAATCGACAAGCTTTTATCGAACCAAGGTTTTGGTTCTAGGAAAGACGTTAAGAAACTTTTGAAAAAAAAGATGGTCATAGTTGATGGGGAAACTATATCTTCTTCATCGACTCATGTGGACCCTGAGACGTCTGAGGTTTATGTTGGTAATGAAAAAGTGCACTACCAATCCTATATCTACCTAATGATGAATAAACCAACAGGCGTTATCTCTGCAACGCACGACGACATGCATCAATGCGTAATAGATCTGATTGAAGAAAAATATCGCCCTCAACATTTATTTCCAGTAGGGCGATTAGATAAAGATACGACAGGCCTTTTATTAATTACTAATGATGGAGAATTTTCGCATCAGCTGATGTCCCCCAAAAAACATGTTGATAAAGTATATGAAGCAACCGTAACCTGTGAAGTGACCGACGAAGATATCAGGAGGTTCGAATCGGGAATCACTTTAGAGGACGGGTATGAAACAAAGCCAGCTTTACTTAAAGTGAATCGAACAACTACTGAGACCTCTGATGTGACCATAACGATATCTGAAGGAAAATTCCATCAGATCAAAAGAATGTTCAAAGCGGTTGATAAACATGTTTTGACGCTGAAGCGTGTGAAAATCGGTAACCTGACCCTTGATTCACACTTGGAGGAAGGACAATACCGTGAACTCACACCTGATGAAATAGCTTCACTTTCCAATGCATAAAAATATCGTTTTAACTTCTTAGATAAGAAGAAATCATGTACAATATAGAAAAGTGTCTAAAAATTCACACAAGAAAGAAGAGTGGTCATGAATGGCTGATGAACCCCATTATTTTATTGGAATACCTATACCTTCTGAGGTAAGTGAGGTATTGGCCGACTGGCAAAATGAAGTAGAGCCATTTGTAAAATATAAAAAGTGGGTACATATGGATGATTTTCATGTAACAATCAAATTTTTGGGTGCGGTTTCTTCTAGTCAGGTAAGGCAGGTAGAAGAGCTGATGAAAGATCTTAAAGACTACTCCCCATTTGAACTTGCTTTAAATGGTATCAACTTCTTCGGAAAAGAGGATCAGCCTAGGGTGATGTATGGGCTTATAGAAAAAGAAGAAAACCTACTGTCTATTAAGAATTTGATGGAAACCAAATTAAAGAAGTTGGGATTTGAAGAAGACAAGAGGCGTTTCCGCCCCCATGTCACATTGGCAAAAAAGTGGGAAAAGGATAAGCTGCAACTATCTCTTGAAGCTTTAAATCAAAAACTTGACCAAACTTCTTCCTCATTTAAGGTGAATTGCATAAATCTTTATCGTGTACATCCGGAACGAGAACGTAAATATGAAGTAGTAAAAACATATCCTATATAAAGCAAAGGTGAACATGGATGGCTCAATTAATTAAATTACAAGATTATATATCTCGATATGAATCAGATATCTTCCAGTACACCGGACAATTTATACGTTTCAAAAAAGAGAATTATTCATCTATTCATGAACAATGGCAACAACACCTTTCTGGTGATTTAATATTTGATGAACCTAAGGAGGAAAAAGAAAATTCCTCTAGATTGAAAAAATGGTGGAGAAGAAATAAAGAAAAAGAAGACATTGATGTGGAAGAGCCTGTTATACACTGGCCTGAAACTGAGCTGGAGTTAAAGCATCAATTTTTAGATAAAGTATTTGCTTTTCAGCTGAAGTGGGCTTCCAGTACACTTCAAGAGGTATCATTCTTGGATAAAATGTATGAACAGGATGAAAGGTTGAAATATTTTCTTCAGCGATTCCCAGATACGTTCTTAATCTTATATCAGCCGATTTTCAAATTAAAAAATGCAGCTGTTGAGGCGGAAGTGATTATAGTCACTCCGGCTAAAATCATGTGCCTTTCACTATTGGAGAATTCTGATGATGAAGCGTATTATGAAGCGGTCGATGAAAGAAAATGGAATGTAGTAGAAAATCAAGAGGAGCGAACGATTGTCAGCCCGATGATTGGTCTTAAGAGAATGGAGAAGACGATACATAGCATTTTGGATCTTAAAGGATTGGAGTACCCTGTAGAAAAGGTGATTTTATCTGAAAGTCATCATGTAACTCATCAGCAAAAACTTTATAAAACCCAAGTTATCGACTCGAAAAATTATCAACAATGGTTTCAGGAACATAGAAGAACCAGCTATCCTTTAAAGCATCAACAATTAAAAATAGCTGAAGCTTTACTTCAACATACACAAAAGACGTCCATCAAAAGACCCGTATGGGAGGACGATGATGACGTCTTTTCTGAGGAGTAACTATTGATTTTGTGGAATTGCATGAATAGGATCTTTTGCTGGCCGGCCAAGATAATAACCTTGAGCAAGGTCCACACCTTGACTTGTTAACCACTCTAGTTCTTCTTTTGTTTCAATACCTTCGGCTAGTGTAACTATACCTAGTTTCTTTCCAAGTTCAATCGCTTGAGAAATGAAGGATTGTTTTTCTTGATTATTGGCACAATCATCAATGTAAGCTCGGTCGATCTTTATTATATCTGGTTCTAGTTCACTCAACTTCTCTAAATTATTAAATCCTGCGCCCAAGTCATCCAGTGCTACTCGCATACCTGAGGTTTGGTATTTATAAAGGATTTCTTTCAAGTGATTAGTGTCATCAATCTCCTCTGTTTCAACTACTTCAAAGACTAATTCATTTTCCTTGACGCCGTACTCCTCAACAATAGAGAAAGTGTGCTGCAGACAAAAATCAGGATTATAGATAGATGAGGGAAGAAAGTTGATGAAACAGTAATAACCTGGACCAATTTCTTCTGCTTTCTTTTGAATGGCCAATTTTCTTGCTCTCTGATCTAAAAAGGAATGCAGACCAGCATCATCAGCGAATTTAAACAACTGACCAGGGCTGACTGTTTGAGCGGTGGTACGAATTAACGACTCATAACCATATAGCTCATTTTTTTGTATATTAAAAATGGGCTGAAGATGGGCTTCAAATTGTTCGTTCTCAATAATCTTTACTAGTTCAGGGTTAATTGAGCGGTGGTAAAGGTGTTTGATCATCAGGTGCATGGGCCTTTTAATCTCTTCTGTTGGTGATAATTTAATCCATTCTTCCCCATAACCTGCATCGATCCAACCTTTTAAGGCGGGTATGATTTCTTGATGTGAATCGTAAGGGATTGATAAATGTGAAGGTGATAATTGTGTCGCTTCAATATATTTCTCTACTAATTCATACGCATTAGATGATGAGTGAACGTGAAGAAAACCACTTTCAACGAGTGGTGAAACTGTGCCGCAAAATTTACATAATGTTTCCAAATGAAACACTCCATTCTAAGTTTTGATAGCTCAAAGATCCAAATCATTATTAAATTATAAAATGAAACCCAAATTTGATGTAGCAAATGTTGAATAAAAAGGAGTTCAATCTATGTATGTGATGATCATCAACCCTAAAGCGGGAAATTATAAGTCCCAAGAAGTCCTTGAATCCTTTCTGAGTGATTATCCTCAATATAAAAATAAGTGTAAAACATTCTATTCTGAATATCCTGGCCATGCTGAAAAATTGGCACAACAAGTTGGCTCTTTTTATCACCAACAAATTGAAATGCTTTTCATTTTTGGAGGGGACGGCACATTATATGAAGTTATGAACGGGATAAAAGCATTTCCTGATATTCCAGTCTCATTTGTCCCGACTGGCTCAGGGAATGATTTTGCTAGAGGCTGTAAAACACCTTTAGACGCATACGAGCAACTTAGGGCATCACTTAAATACAAAGGGTTGAAACCTTACTGGTTCGGAGTCTATCAAACTGATTTTAAGAATCCATCGAACCAACGTTTATTCTCCACCTGCCTAGGGTTTGGGTTTGATGCGGAAGTGGCTGAACGAGCAAACCGTTCTTTTTTGAAGAAATGGTTCAATCGTATGAGGTTGAAATCACTTATCTATGTCTTTGGACTCATAGCTACTTTGTTTATATATAGACCAAAAAGATTATCTCTAAACATAAATGGTGAAAAAAAAGAATTTGATGATCTTTGGATGTTGACGGTCAGTAATCATCCGTATTTTGGAGGAGGCATGAAGATTGCTCCTGAAGCAACCATCAACTCAGATGAGTTTACTGTCACAGTTGTTCAAAAGATCTCAAAATGGAAGCTGTTGCTATTGTTCTCTACAGTTTTTAAAGGGAAACACACGAAGCTTAAAGAAGTACATACTTTCAAAGCCTCAACTATAGAATTATTTTCTTCAGAACAGTTGACTTACCAAGCTGATGGTTTCACTGGAAAGTGTTATAAATGTAAGGTTTCAAAGGAGTCAAAAGAGAGAATGGTTGTAAGAAATTAATGTAAAATTTAAATAACCTCTTGATACTTAGTGATGATATACGTTAATCTTATCTAGTCTGCAAAATTAAATGCAGAAATTTTATGTATGAATTTTAATCATTGATAGCTTGAATTATACTTTTGAAAAAGTAGGTGAAAGTGATGGAACATATACTTGGTCCTGAATGGTCCATTCATCCCGCAGGAGGTACATCTGGCGAAGCATATGTCGCTAAAAGTCCAGAAGAGAAATTATTTTTAAAACGAAATTCTTCACCTTTCTTAGCGATTTTGTCAGCTGAAGGCATAGTGCCTAAACTTATGTGGACTAAGCGCTTAGCAAATGGTGATGTCATAACGGCTCAAAAATGGCTTGAAGGCCGTGTGCTGCGCAAGAGTGAGATGAAATCGAATCTAGTGACTGAAATGTTAAGCAAAATCCATCACTCTACTGAAATTCTTGATTTATTTATGAGAATGGGAAAAGAGCCTTTTGAGCCCTCAGGTTTACTTTTTAATTTGATGAAGCGATGCGAACAATTGGAATTAATGGACAGAAGCTTCATTACTGAGACATTAGAGTACCTTTCAAGCTCTTTAAAATATGTTGAAAACCAGTCAAAGGTTGTTTGTCATGCAGACATCAATCATGAGAATTGCTTATATGCCGAGGATGAAAACCTCTATTTGATTGACTGGGATCAAGCAGTTATCGCTGACCCAGCAATGGATTTGAGTATGATTCTTGACCAGTATGTACCTCGTGAACAGTGGGGAAGCTGGCTTAAGGAATATGGTCACGATATGACTGAAAACCTGTTGGAGAGAATCAGATGGTACAAGTTGGCTCATTCAATTTCAAACTACATTTGGCACCTCGAAAGAAAACAACTAGAGAAACTGAATGAAGTGGAAGAAAACTTGAAACGACAGACAAATATAACAGCTTAAATAACTATCAATCTATATCTTCGATGAGTTCATCTTGGATATAGATTTTTTTCTTGTATAATAAGAATTAATTGAAAGATTTGAGGTGACAGAATGAGATTAAGACACAAGCCTTGGGCAGATGATTACATTGCTGAGAGCACACACATTGTTACTCCTAAACCTTTTGAACAAAAAGGGGAATGGAATAAAGTATTCGACGAGAGTCAGCCCCTAGCTTTGGAAATAGGCACTGGGAAAGGGCAATTTATCGCTGGTATGGCTGAGAAGAACCCTAGTGTGAACTTTATCGGAATGGAGCGCGCAAAAAGTGTTATTGTGAGCGCAATCCAAAAGGTGGATGAAGCAGGTGTGAAAAATGCTCGGCTCATACACGAAAACGCTAAAGATTTAAGAGAGATGTTCGGTTCCAATGAAGTGGATACGATCTATCTAAATTTTTCAGATCCGTGGCCGAAAACTAGACATGAGAAAAGACGACTTACGTTCCATACATTTTTAGAACAATATAAGGATGTTCTGAAACCAGATGGGGAAGTTATCTTAAAAACAGATAATCAACACCTTTTCGAATATTCGCTAGTGAGCTTTTCGCAGTATGGCATGAAATTGGAAGAGGTTGTATTGGATTTGCATGCTCTAGACGATGAAACCAATGTGATGACTGAATATGAAGAAAAATTCTCTAATAAAGGACAAAGAATTTATCGATGTATAGCTAAGTTTCAATAACTATTAGGAGGTCTTGTATCGATGGAAACTATGACAATTGGACGAGCTAAACTGACTTGGTTAAATGGTGGGGTCACTCATATGGATGGCGGAGCTATGTTTGGTGTTGTTCCAAGACCATTATGGAGTAAGAAGTATCCTAGTAACGAAAATAATCAAATTGAACTTCGTACAGATCCTATTCTTTTGCAGTTAGATGATAAAAACTATTTGATCGAATCTGGTATTGGCAAAGGTAAGTTTAGTGAAAAGCAGCTAAGGAACTATGGAGTTTTTGAAGAATCAAAATTGGATCAGTCTTTGGCTGAAGTAGGATTGAAGGCGGAAGATATTGATGAGGTTCTTATGACTCATTTACACTTTGATCATGCTTGTGGACTGACTAAATATGAAAATAATGAGTTGGTCTCCACGTTCCCGAATGCAACGATTCATGTTTCCCAGACTGAATGGGATGAAATGAGAAATCCGAATATGCGATCGAAAAATACGTACTGGGAAGAAAACTGGAAGCCTGTTAAAGAGCAAGTTGTTCCATTTGACCAAGAAATTGAAGTGGCTGATGGTTTGCGCATGATCCATACAGGGGGACATAGTGATGGGCACTGTGTCATCAAATTCGATGATGGTGAAGATAAATTCATTCATATGGCAGACTTGATGCCTACACATGGTCATCAAAATCCATTATGGGTACTAGCTTATGATGATTTTCCTGTCACTAGTGTGCACGTGAAGAAAGAGTTGCAAGATGAGGCATATTCATCAAATCGTTGGTTTATCTTTTATCATGATGCCATTTATAGAGCGCTTAAATTCGATGACGAGAAGAAAATTGCTGAAAGTGTTGAGAGAGAACAATATCCTTATGAATAATCAAAGGTGAGCCATTTTT
Organism: Halalkalibacillus sediminis; assembly: GCF_002844535.1. NCBI lineage: Bacteria > Bacillati > Bacillota > Bacilli > Caryophanales > Bacillaceae > Halalkalibacillus > Halalkalibacillus sediminis. Next base: position 1,172,992 of record NZ_PJNH01000001.1, on the reverse strand, counting down.
TCATGGCTCACCTTTTTATTTAACCTATCTTACTGCTTTCAATTAATTTACCGTTCGTTGCATCGACAAAGAACTCATATTGTGTTGTTTCTCCATCGACATTTCGAGTGACTCCACCTCGATAGACAAGCAAATTCTCATCACTTTTAGAGTAGTTTTCCTTCTCCATAATGATCCATGAACCACTGATCGGGCCATCTTGTTTAAAGACTTCTTTCGCCCTTTTGAGTGCTACTTCAGGTACTAACCATTGGTCTTTTACTTTTTTACCGATAATAGTACCAACTGTAATACCTACAGCAGCAGGTGCGATTAACTTATACCATCTCATCATCTTCACTCCATTTGAATTACTTGTAATCTATTATAAAGGTTTTATCGACAACTTAAAACAGAAATGATAATCATATGGAATATTTCTGAGAGTTTCGTTATAATAAAAAAAGGTGTAGCTAACAGAAAGACTATAATTGATGGTTGGAGTGATACATAATGAATCAAGAGACGAGAGAAATGTTCAAGACTTTGACTGAACTCCCTGGTGCGCCAGGTAACGAACATCAAGTTCGTCAGTATATGAAGGGAGAACTGGAAAAATACTCTGATGAAGTGATTCAAGATCGTTTAGGAGGAGTATTTGGTGTGCGTAATGGTGACGGACCCAAAGTAATGGTGGCTGGACATATGGATGAAGTCGGTTTCATGGTAACTCAGGTCACTGACAACGGGATGCTCCGTTTCCAAACGCTTGGTGGTTGGTGGAATCAAGTGATGCTGGCTCAGCGAGTTCAAGTAATCACAGACGAAGGTCCGGTTGATGGCGTCATTGGATCCATTCCTCCTCACAATTTAACTCCTGAACAACGTAAGAAGCCGATGGATGTCAAAAATATGCTGATTGATATTGGTGCTGATGATCAAGAAGACGTGAAGCGAATTGGCGTTCGTCCTGGTCAACCTGTGGTGCCTGTATGTCCATTTACTCCAATGGCTAATGAAAAGAAAATCATGGCTAAAGCATGGGATAATCGTTATGGTTGTGGACTTTCAATTGATTTATTAAAAGAATTGCACGGTAAGCCTTTGAATAATCAATTGTATTCTGGTGCAACTGTACAAGAAGAAGTTGGTTTACGGGGAGCTCAGGCCGCAGCGAATATGATCAAACCAGATATTTTCTTTGCGATGGATGCTTCACCTGCAAACGATATGAGTGGTAAGAAAGAAGAGTTCGGTCAATTAGGGAAAGGTGCTTTACTTCGAATCTTTGACCGCACGATGGTTACTCATAGAGGAATGAGAGAATTTTTATTAGACACGGCAGAAACGAATAACATTCCGTACCAATACTTCATTTCTCAGGGTGGAACAGATGCTGGACGGGTTCATATTTCCAATGAAGGTGTACCATCAGCAGTAGTGGGAATTTGTTCAAGATATATCCACACTAGTTCTTCGATGATTCACATTGATGATTATGCGGCGGCAAAAGAATTGATTGTGAACTTAGTACAATCTATTGATCAAACAACTGTAGACACCATAAAAAATAACGGATAAAAAAATAGATGACTGCGTCATGGACGCAGTCATCAATAACTTTTTTTACTCGAAATAATAGGTTAGAATTTCGATTACTTGGTCCAAGTTTTCCACCGTGGCAGTTGCTTGGTTTGATAATTCCTTTAATGGATGAATCAATGATTCAGGTCGCACTAGGATCAGAGGCTTGTTTTGGCCAATGGCGATTCCAGCGTCCATGGCAGTGTTCCACTGTTTATATTTTTCACCGAACAATGCAATTACAGCATCAGATTTCTGCATCATAATACTTGTTCTGAAATTGTTTATACTAGATGCTGCATCGTCTCGGTAAAATGCGCCCGGTTGTTGACCTAGGATTTTTTCACCAATATCATCTGAAAGATCGTGGTTTTCTTGTGGACCGTAAAATTTAATATCAAGGTTTTTGACTTTAGCTTTTTCTTTTAATTCATCGCGCCAGTCGTCATGAATTTGACCAGCTAAATAGACAGATAAACTCATACATATAGCCTCCATTCAAATAATAGATTATAGAATTATAATGAACTCTTTTAAGAGAAAAAGTCAAATGTTAGAAAAGGAGTATAGGAGAGAGAAGAAAAATGAAAAAATTAAAAATGATAGTGTCTTTAATCGTGGTTTTTGGTTTATTAGGTGCTTGCTCTCAATCTAAAGAAGAAATTTTCAATCAATCTGAGAGACAAGTGAAAGATGTGTTCATATCATCTGAGTTAATTGAGCCCAACACTGAATTTAAGAATTTCAATATCTTTAAACCTGATGAGCTTGAGGTACTCGAAGATGGAAAGAATAACGTGGTGTTCACTGATGGAGAACAACCATACATCTTATTTATCAATGAATTGGAAGAGCCAAATAGTAAATGGTTTTATAACCAAGTGATTGAGAGCGAAGAGAAAAGTGATTACTTGACAACTTTTGAAAATGACGAAGAGTTTGCATATTTTAATGTGATAGAAAAGCAGGATGAATCATATGAGCTTCAATTAGGAATTGGAGGCGTCAAGATGGCTACGATCTCAGAAAAAGATGAGATTGAAGCTGATGTTACTAAAATGATTCAAATGATTAAGTCTCTAGAGAGAAAATAGATATTGAATATTAGGGGGAAAGAATGTGAAAGCCTTTTTAGAAAGAAAAGGAGTTCAACTTTCATTTCAAGCTTATGCAATTACAGCGCTTAGCTATATGGCGCTTGGTTTGTTCGCTTCACTTATTACGGGGGTCATCATTAAGACGATTGGGCAAGAAATACCCTTTATCAATAGTATTACATGGTTAAGTGAGGCACTCATTAATATGGGTGACTTTGCTATACAGCCTGCAATATATGGTGGAGCTGTGGGAGTGGCTATTGCTTATGGTTTAAAAGCACCTCCATTAGTAATGTTCAGTGCCCTTTTTGCAGGAGCATATGGAGCACAGTTCGAAGGAGGCGGCCCTGCAGGAGCATTTGTGGCTTCACTTATTGCAATCGAAATAGGTAAATTAGTGAGTGGAGAGACAAAGATTGATATCATTGTCACGCCCATGGTCACTATTTTTACTGGTTTTTTGATTGCTTCATTTATCAGCCCTTCCATCGCTCAATTCTTGACTAGCTTCGGAGAGGTTATTAACTGGGCTACGGATTTACGTCCGTTCATCATGGGAATTTTAGTTGCTGCATTGATGGGGCTTGCTCTCACTGCACCAATTTCTAGTGCAGCTATAGCCATTATGTTAGAACTTGAAGGAATTGCAGCTGGTGCTGCTACTGTAGGGTGTGCAGCCCAAATGATTGGTTTCGCTGCTAGTAGTTATAGAGAAAACGGAGTCAGTGGTCTTTTCTCACAAGGCCTTGGAACATCTATGCTTCAAATTGCCAACATCATGAAAAATCCAATGATCTTGATTCCACCAACCCTTACAGGAATGATACTTGCTCCAGTAGCGACTGTTTGGTTACAAATGGAAAACAATGCTTATGGAGCTGGTATGGGAACTAGTGGGTTAGTAGGACCAATTATGACTTTCAATACAATGGGCTTTTCAATAGAAATAGTTTGGGCAGTTTTATTACTTTACATCATTGCCCCTGCGGTATTAAGTTTATTGGTTTCTGAATGGATGCGTAAGAAGAACCTCATCCAATATGGAGATATGAAACTTCAAGCATAACGTCATGTGGGCATTCAGGATACTTTAGTTATGATAGCAGGAATGATAAAATAATGGGCAGTGCTCTTCGAGTACAAGGAGGCAATGACCATGAAAATGACAAGTATTAAGATGAAAAAAATATTAGAAGAACGTTTCTCTAACGAGGGATGGAACACTCAATTCGATCGTGATGAGGATACATTCAGAGTTGAATGGCAAAGCACGAAGCAGGGGGTTACGATTTCACTTCCTGGCTTGATCAGTAAATACGAAAACAAAGGTGATCAAGCGGTTGATGAGATTGAGAATCATATTCGCGAAGCTTTGAAGATTATGGACGAGGAACAGACATTAGAAGGAAAAGAAGAGCAAATCTTTCCGGTGATTCGTTCAGGGTCTTTCCCTACGGAGTCAAATAACGGAGATCGTCTGATTTACACTGATCATACTGCAGAAACGCGTGTCTACTATGCGCTTGATTTAGGTAAATCTTATCGTTTGATTGATGAAAAAATGTTGGAAAGGGAAGGCTGGGAAGAAGGACGAGTCAAAGAAGTGGCTACCTTCAATATCCGACGGTTATCAACTGAAATGAAAAAAGATGAAGTTGCTGGTAACACTTTTTATTTTCTATCAACCAATGATGGATACGATGCAAGTAGGATTTTAAACGAAGCACTCTTAGAAGAGATGAGTGCAAAGTCCGAAGGCGAGCTAGCTGTAGGCGTTCCCCATCAGGATGTCTTGATTTTCGTTGATATAAAAAATAAATCAGGATATGATGTATTAGCACAGATCATGATGCAGTTTTTCGCAGACGGAAGAATCCCTATAACATCGTTACCATTTTTATATGAGGACCAAAAACTCGAACCTATTTTCGTTTTAGCAAAAAAGAAACCAGAAGAAGATAAGGAGTAGTCACTATGCAAATTGTATATAATCCTATTGGAATCGGTGATGTAATGCTCATCACTCTAGCTCAAGAAGAAGGAAATGTTAAAAGCGAGCGTTTTCAAGATGTTGTTCGATTGACTAATGAAGAAAATGGTAATGTCGTAGGGTACAACATTTTCTCACTTTCTTCTTACTTTGAATTAGAAGGAAATGGTACCATCACACCTACTGAAAATCTAATGCACCATATTGATGAAGTTTTTTACCGTAATGGTGTAAAAGATTCATTAGAGGTTGATTTGTCACCGAAGTTCGTAGTAGGTTATGTAAAAGAAACAGAAGCACACGAAGATGCTTCGAAATTGAAAGTTTGCCAAGTCGATGTAGGTGATGAAACCCTGCAAATCGTTTGCGGTGCCCCTAATGTTGCGGAAGGTCAAAAAGTCGTCGTCGCAAAAGTTGGTGCTGTGATGCCAAGTGGAATGTTCATTAAAGAGTCTGAATTGAGAGGTGTCCCTTCTCACGGAATGATATGTTCAGCTAAAGAACTGAATCTTGATGGAGCAAGTGAAAAAAAAGGAATTTTAGTTCTTGAAGATGATAAAGAAGTAGGCGAACAATTTCACATTTAAAATGTACATGCACCAGTTATGATACTGGTGTATTCTTTTATTGATGAAACAGCAAAGCTTGTATGGTAATCAATTATAGGAGTTGTCCATACTCTTTATGAAACTTGTCAAAACTTGTTATACTAGTTAAGATTATTATTATACATAAACAGGACTGGATGAGGGGTTAACATGAAGGAATTTTATAAAAAACAGCAGGGGTTAATCAAGCGTTTGACGAATGAAACGTTTAAATTCGATGAACGAATAAAAGAGGGTTGGTTTTCTGCAGTATATTTTTTGAAAACGAAAAAAATCGTAGAAGAACATTTAGCGGATAATGTCGTTACGATGCAATTCTTTCAAAAAAGTGATGCAGTCTTATGTGGGTCAGATGAAGCGATCGCTCTTCTACATACATTTGCTGAAAATCCTGAAAATCTTGAGATCCATGCTCTTCAGGATGGAGATAAGATTAAACCTTATGAAGCGGTCTTGACCGTGAAAGGACCTTATCAAGACTTCGGCTTTTTAGAAGGAATCATTGATGGGATTCTAGGACGACGTACTTCAGTCGCGACTAATGTTTACGACGTAGTTAAAGCTGGACGTACTAATGGGGATCAAAAACCGATCATTTTCATGGGTGACCGAGATGATCATTATACTCAGCAATCTGGCGATGGATACGCCGCTTACATCGGAGGATCAACTGCCCAAGCTACACATGCGATGAACGAATGGTGGGGTAAAAAGGGAATTGGTACAATGCCGCATGCTCTCGTTCAGATGTTCAAAGGGGATATTGTAGCTGCGACTAGGGCTTATCAAGAAACGTTCCCAGAAGATGAATTGATTGCATTAGTTGATTACAATAATGATGTTGTAGCAGATTCGTTGAAGGTCGCACGATATTTCGGAGAAGAGTTGAAAGGTGTACGAGTAGATACTTCTGGCCAGATGGTAGATAAGTATTTTTTCCGTAATCAACATATCATGGGTTCTTTTGACCCTCGCGGTGTTAATCCTCAGTTGATTTTTGCACTCAGACATGCCTTAGATGAAGAAGGTTTTCAGCATGTGAAGATTGTTGTAAGTGGAGGTTTCACTCAAGAAAAAATTGAGAAATTCGAATCCTTACATGTGCCGGTGGATATGTATGGTGTAGGGAGCAACTTGTTGAGAGTCAATATTGGATTTACGGGAGATAATGTAGAATTGAATGGAGAGGGAGAAGCAAAACAAGGACGTAAGTTGAATCCTAACCCTCGCTTAGAAAAAGTAGAGTATCCTAATGGTTGAATGTGATGAGTTTATCACATTCAATTTTTTTATGTACTTGTGGAAATAATAATACGTTGAAGTTCACAGGAAAGAGACCTCCCAAGTTTTCTTTATTGAAATATACCTTTAATAATGTATAATTCAATGAAGTCTGCTATAATGGTAAAAGCATTTTGAATACCACAGCATAGAATACATACAGGGATAAGTTACGGAGGTTCGATTTATGTCGACTTACCATTTTATTGGAATAAAAGGAACAGGGATGAGCTCACTTGCTCAAATCCTTCATGATTCAGGTGAAACCATTCAAGGGTCTGATATTGAAAAAACGTTTTTCACAGAAGAAGTTTTACGCAAAAAGAACATTGAGATTTTACCTTTTTCCGAGGAAAATATAAAAGGTGATTTAATCGTGATTGCAGGTAATGCTTTCAGCGATGATCATGAAGAGATTGTAAAAGCAAAAGAATTAGGTTTACCTTTTTATAGATACCACGAATTTCTTGGTGAGTGGTTACAGAAGTACACAAGTGTTGCTGTCACAGGCGCTCACGGGAAAACTTCAACGACTGGATTACTTGCTCATGTACTAAAGGAAAATGTGCCAACATCTTATTTAATCGGTGATGGAACTGGGCTAGGACATCCTGATAGTCAATATTTTGCATTTGAAGCATGTGAATACCGTAGGCATTTCCTTGCCTATGAACCAGATTATGCAATTATGACAAATATTGATTTTGATCATCCTGATTATTTCAAAAACGTAGATGACGTTTTCAGAGCTTTTCAGGAGATGGCATTAAAGGTGAAAAAAGGCATTATTGCATGCGGTGATGATGAATATCTTCAAAAGATACATGCCAACGTACCAGTTATGTACTACGGATTATCTGAAGGTAATGACTTTCAAGCACAAAATATTAAAGAATCTAGTGAAGGTACAACATTTGAAGTCTATGTCCGAAGTACTTATTATGATGAGTTCACGATACCGACCTACGGAACGCATAGTGTCCTAAATGCATTAAGTGTAATAGCTATCTGCCACTATGAGGATTTCAGTGCGGACCAAATCAAGAAGATTTCAACATTTGAAGGGGTTAAACGTCGCTTCACTGAGACTGATTGGGTAGACGGGCAAATTTTGATTGATGATTATGCTCACCATCCGATTGAAATAGAAGCCACAATAGAGTCCGCAAGAAAAAAATATCCAGAAAAAGAAGTGGTTGCAGTATTTCAACCACATACTTTTACAAGAACTCGCCAATTTATTGATGAATTCGCTGATAGCTTATCAGGTGCTGATCACGTGTACTTGTGCGATATTTTCGGCTCAGCTAGAGAAAAGTCAGGCTCACTTAAGATAGAAGACCTTCAATCGAAAATAGAAGGCTCGGAGTTACTGAATGAGGGCGATACAACAGTATTGAAAACTCATAAAGAAAGTGTCATTCTTTTTATGGGTGCTGGTGACATTCAGAAGTATCAAGAGGAATTCCAAAACTTAGCTTAAATATAATCCTCCAGGCGCATTGCTTGGAGGATTTTTTCTGTAACAATTCGGTCTGTAGAAAATTCACTTACTGGCATTAAAATCCAAGCCCTAAAAAAATCCTCTGCATTTCTGCAGAGGATTCTATTTATCCTTTATTTTAATTGATCTGGGTTTAATCCCTTGAGTTCGGGAATTACGAAGCGTCCATCTTTTCTGACAAGCTCTCCGTCGAAATACATTTCTCCACCACCGTAATCTTCTCTTTGGATACATACCATATCCCAGTGGATAGATGAATCGTTACCATTATAAGCATCATCATATGCTTGACCTGGAGTGAAGTGGAAGCTGCCGTCAATTTTCTCATCGAATAAAATATCTTTCATTGGATGAAGAATGTATGGGTTGATCCCAATAGCGAATTCCCCGATATATCTTGCGCCTTCATCCGTATTGAAAACTTCTTCGATACGTTCTGAATCATTGGCAGAAGCTTCAACCACTTTTCCGTTTTCGAATTTTAATTGCACATTCTCAAAAGTAAATCCTTGATATGGAGAAGGTGTGTTATAAGTCAATGTCCCATTCACTGAGTCGCGTACGGGAGCAGTATATACTTCACCATCTGGAATGTTCATTTCTCCAGCACACTTGATGACAGGAATATCTTTTATAGAAAACTTTAGATCAGTTCCTGGCCCTTTGATTTGAACTTCATCAGTCTCTTCCATTTTCTTTTTCAATGCATCCATTGCGCGATTCATTTTTTCGTAATCCAACGTACATACATCAAAATAGAAATCTTCAAATGCTTCTGTGCTCATTTCAGCAAGCTGTGCCATTGATTCATTAGGGAAACGCAGAACACACCATTTTGTTTTAGGAACGCGAATTTTTCGGTGCACATTCATTAGTGTCTGACCAAATAATTTATTTTTGTCAGAAGGAACATCCGAAAGTTCGTTGATATTGTCACCCGAACGGATTGCTATGTAAGCATCCATGTCTTCCATCACGTGGGCTTCGTAATTTTCCCAGGATTTCATTTGAGTTTCATTTGCACCTTTTAATAATGTGCGCATGATTTTAGGGTCTTTCAATTCAACGAAAGGATGTCCACCAACTTCGTATGCTTTTTCAATAATTGCGGATACTAGTTCTTGTTGAATACCAGTATTTTCGATCAGTAACTTTTCGCCTTTATTTAGTTTGACTGAATAATTGACGAGTAAATCTGCTAATTTTTCGATTCGTGGGTCTTTCATAAGTCAACCTCCTTAAAATTTCATCCATTCTAATCATACTCAAAGTTTGTTAAAAAGAAAAGAATGAAACAAGTCGTTTGACAAAGGTTAATATGGGGTATAAGTTTGGTATATCCAAAAATTCAGAAAGGTTGTGGAACAAATGAACTTGCTACATATCGCCGCACTGATTGCAGCAATAGCATTTCTAGTTCTAGTCATATTCTTAGCAAGAACTCTTATGTCTGTGACAAAAACATTAGACAATGTAGCTAGTACGGTAGATTCATTAGAAGGCCAACTTCAAGGGATAACGACCGAGACTACACAACTTCTTAACAAAACAAATCATTTAGCAGATGACATTTCGCAGAAAACAGATAAAGTAAATGTTTTATTCGATGGTGTTAAGGGAATTGGTCATACTGTGCAGGATTTTAATCAATCGTTGCAGAAGTTATCAAGTGAGATAGAACAGCAAGCTAGCAATCATAGTGATACTACTACTCAAACCGTAAAATGGGGAGAGGCTGCAATTCATTTATACAAAAGATACAAAGGTAAAAAATAAGGAGGATTAATAATGGGAAACGAAAAAGAAAAGCAAAATCAGGAAGAAAACATTAACAGTAAGGATTTCATGATCGGTACATTAATCGGAGGTATTGTAGGTGCTTCTGTAGCTTTGCTATTTGCCCCGAAAGCCGGTAAAGAGATTCGTGAAGATATTAACACTGGTGCTAATCAGGTTAGAGAACGTGCTGGAGAATGGAAAGACGTTGCCTATGAAAGAGGTAATGAGTGGTCTCAACAAGCACAAGTCAAAAGTAAAGAATTATCAGAGCGTGTAAAAGAAAAAAGCGGTGAACTTCAAAACCGTGTCAATGAATTCAAAGATAACCGCAAACGTAAGAAATCTGATGAAGAAGTAGCTGAAGAGGTTGCAGAAGCAATTGAAGAAGCCGCTGAAGAATTAGAAAGACAAGAAGCGAACGAGATGTTTGAACGTTCTCAAGAAAAATATTAAGATTAAAGTTGTTGGTTCATACCAACAACTTTTTTTCATTTTAAGGGGGTAATCTGATGAACGTTAAACGATTAACATCTGACAAAGAGTTATCTAATGTAATTGAAAATGATGAGTCCTATGTTCTTTTAAAACATAGTCTTACTTGTCCGATCAGTGATCAAGCAAAGAAAGAGTTTGAAAAGTTTAGTTCTTCGAATGACGTTACAAGTTATATCATTCATATCCAAGAGAATAGAGAATTATCTAACCAGGTAGCTGAACATTTCCAAGTCAAGCACCAATCACCACAGGTGTTTTATGTACAAGATGGCGATGTTCAATTCCATGCTTCTCATTTCGATATAACTGCTAAAAAGTTAGAAAAACAAATTATGTAGTTAAAAAAACACGATCGAAGGATGTATTTCTCCATACGATCGTGTTTTCATTTGTTTCTCATTAGGGTTTACTGTAAAGTCTTATATCATATTTCTCGATTTTCATTTCTTTTTTGTACATTCTTTAAATCTTTCTGTCGTTGAGGATTTTCTTCGAAATATTCTACTAGGTCCCCAATCCTAAAAATGCTCTCCCAACTGAGATGATGTTCAATTCCTTCGACTTCTTCGTAAATACTCTCAGTGTCGGTTCCTATGATTTCAAGGAACTTCTCAAGTAACTCATGTCTATATACAAGTCGCTTACCGATCTTGTTTCCTTTATCGGTCAAAATTAGCCCTCGATATTTTTCGTACAATAGATATTGTTCTTGGTCTAGTTTTTTCACCATCTTAGTTACAGAAGAGGGATGCACTTCTAAACGTTCTGCGATGTCAGAAGCACGTGCGTATCCTTTTTGATCTATTAGAATGTATATTTGTTCAATGTAATCTTCCATGCTTGGAGTTGGCATAAATTAACCTCCAAAATTTTTGAGTTTAGTCAACTTCTATATTTAAGTTTACCAAACAATTAAAGCTTTCTAAAGGATAAGCTGAGATTTGAGCTAATAACTAAACTTCCCAGAAAAATATTTAAGAGTCACTAACCGGTTTTGCAAATCTAGACATGATTCCATGCTTAGGTGATAAGACAAAACTCACCAGGAATATCAACCCTGTAGCAAAAGCCATTGAACCTGAAATTGATGTATCTATTCCAGTTGCTATGAAGTAGCCCAGAATTGCTGAGATGACTCCGAAAGAACCACTTAACACGATCATGATGGCTAACTTATCCGTCCATAAATAAGCAGAAGCAGCAGGTGTAATTAGCATGGCAACAACCATGATTGCTCCGACAGAGTCAAAAGAAGCAACCGTAGTAATAGAAACCAGTGTCATGAATAGATAGTGCATCAAAATTACTGGTATGCCTAAACTTGCTGCTAGTGCTGGGTCAAATGAGGTAATCTTCCACTCTTTATAGAATGCTAAAACCATAATCACTACTATAATCAAGACCAAAGATAATAAAGCTGTCGCTTGGGGTACCGTCCCTATTAAAGGTATATCGATTGTATTCCAAGGGATAAATGTAATTTCCCCCATCAAAGCGTGTTGGACATCTAGGTGTGCATTACCGATTGATGTGGAAATTAAAATTACACCAATTGCGAATAAAGTCGTAAAAACAATCCCGATTGCAGCGTGTTGTTCAATTTTCAAGGAGTTCAACCATTGGACGAGAAATGCAGTTAATAACCCTGCAACTGCAGCACCTATCAACATTGAAGGTCCAGAGACTTGTCGTGTGATCAAGAACGCGATCACGATACCAAGTAATACGGTATGGCTGATTGCATCGGCCATCATAGCCATCTTTCTTAGAATCAGAAAGACACCGATGATGCCGCAAGAAAGTCCCACAAGTGAGGCAGTTAATATGATCCATGCTGTATATGTCATTTTATCTGCCTCCTTCTTTAATGGCCGCACGCTGGTGTTTCCATTGCAACTTTTGTATTAACAACCCTTTTTCTTTTCCAAAAATCAAAGAAATGAAAAAGATAGTTGATGCAACGATGACGATAAAAGGTCCTGTGGGTAAATTACTCCCTAGAGCGCTGATCAGTGTACCTGTCGCGCCAGAAATTCCTCCGAAAACGGCTGATAGTACCAGCATATATTTAAACGCATTCGTCCAATACCTAGCACTCACGGATGGAATGATCAATAAAGCTGCGATTAAAATGACTCCTACAGCTTGAATACCAATTACGATTGTAATGACTAACAGCCCTATATAAAGAGCGTTCATCCAGGTCAAAGATAATCCTAACCCTTTTGCAAAAGAAGGATCGAATAAGTATATTTTCCATTCTTTGAAACCTACAAATACAACGAAGATAACAACAAGCGCAAAGCTCAGCATTGTATACACATCTGAACGGACCATCGCAGCTGCCTGACCGAAAATAAAACTATCTAGGCCACTTTGGTTCCCGCCAGCCGATCGATTAACGATGGTCAATAACATAATCCCTAAACCGAAAAACACAGATAGGACCATTCCCATAGCCGTATCTTCCGTTATTCGTGTAGATGACTGGATCCACTGGATGAATAAAGCTCCTAAAAGTGCACTAATTGTTGCACCAATGATTAAAATGAAGAGGTTCTTCTCACCAATGAGTAGAAAAGCAATAACAACTCCGGGTAAAGCTGCGTGAGCCAAGGCATCACTCATCAAACTTTGCTTCCGCCAGTAGACAATACACCCAACCGTTCCAGCGGCTATTCCTAAGATTAATGTGCTTAAGAGTACCCACTGTGTATTACTATTGAGAAGTGTTTGCCACATTCGGGGCACCTTCTTTCATCCAACGCATGTCACCGCCATACGTATTCGCGATTTGCTCTTTAGTGAAAGTTTCTTGAGTTGGGCCATGGTCGATAACTGTTCGATTCAATAATAAGACGTGATCAAAATAGTCTTCTACAGTCTGTAAGTCATGGTGTACAACCATGACGGTCTTTCCGTAAGACTTTAACTCTTTAAGAGTCTTCATAATAGCACTCTCAGTAGCTGCATCCACTCCGGCCAGTGGTTCATCCATAAAATAAAAGTCAGCTTCTTGAACTAGTGCACGAGCAAGAAATACCCTTTGTTGCTGACCACCAGAGAGCTCGCTAATTTGACGGTTGGCATAGTCGGCCATTCCCATTTTGTCTAAAGCTTGATAAGCTTTTTCTTTGTCTCCACGTTTCGGCCTCTTCATCCAGCCGATCTGTCCGTAAAGTCCCATCGTCACGACATCAAGGGCATCAGTCGGGAAATCCCAATCGACTGAGCCACGTTGAGGAACATATCCAATTCTTTTTTTCGCCTTTTGGAAAGGGACTCCAAAGAATCTTACTGTACCACCTAATGATTGATGAAGATTCAATAATGTCTTCAACAAAGTGGATTTACCTGCACCATTTGGTCCCACGATTCCAGTAAGTGTTCCTTTTTCTATTGAGAAATTAACATCATGTAAAACTTGTTCTTTTTTATATGAAGCAGCAATATTATTCACATCAAGTACAATATCCTTCATTTTAATCATCACCTTCTGTCAAAGCTTTTGAGATGGTTTCAACATTGTGTCTGTACATCCCTAAATAAGTTCCTTCAATAGTTTCAGCCTGCCCCATAGCATCTGAAAATAATTCACCACCAAGTGAAACATCGATTCCGTCACTGGAGGCCCCTTGTATGACAGCTTGGATGGAGTCTTCATTAATACTTGTTTCAACGAAAATCGCAGGAATTTCGTACTTTTTTATAATAGAAATGGTGTTGTTGATATCAGAAACACCAATCTCGCCATCTGTACTTAAACCTTGTAGACCGATAACATCCAAATTGTACATGTTTCCAAAGTATCCGAAAGCATCGTGAGCAGTAACCAATACTCTTTTGGATTCAGGGATTTCACTCATCTTATTTAAAGAATCCTCTTTTAATTTTTCTAATTCCGAAAAGTAATCCTGCTTATTCTGTTCAAAGTATTCTGCATCCTCTGGTGAATATTCTTTCAATTCCTCTACAGCTGAGTCCAGAGCTTCACGCCAAAGATCGATATCGAACCATATATGAGGATCGATCGAGCCTTCCTCATCTTCTAATAGTTGGTCCTTGGGGACAGTTTCACCAATAGCTAACACAGGCCTAGTTTGAGAAATCTCATCAAAAACTTTGACCATATTCGCTTCTAAGTTTAGTCCGTTATAAAAAATGAGATCTGCCTGATCAACTTTTTTTATATCTCCATGTGTCGCATTGTATAAGTGCGGGTCAACTGAAGGGCCCATCAAACTCTCCACGTTGACACGATCACCGCCTATAACTGATAATGGCTCCCCGATTTGGGCAATGGTCGTAACTATATTTATAGTATCTTCATCAGTAGCCTCACCTTCTTGATTACTGCAGCCAGCAGCCACTAGTAGAATAAAAGTAAAAAGCAAAAGTAATTGATAAATTTTTTTCATTTTTAAGAGCTCCTCTAGTAAGTTTGACTAAGTTATAAAAGTTTACCTAGGTAAACTTTTTGAATAAAATTTTTTTCGAGCCAATTAATTATGTAATTGTCTCGATTTTAATTTGAAGTAATTTATTGAAGTAATTTAATATATTAACCTAAGTTGAAAAATGTTACTGCAGATAAAAAAGTTTACCATACGCAAATTTTAGGGGCAGCATGAATTTTTGTCAAGAAAAAAGTCGCAAGAATTATGCGACTTTTTAAAATATCTATTCATTTGAGTATATGCTTTCGGTCCAAGAAATTGAAAGTTCGTCATTATCAGCAATTTCTTCAGAAAAACCAACCTCATGGCCATTTTTAAATAGTTTGAAGCGGTAGCCTTTTTTATATTCGGGCTCTAAATCAATATATCTGAAAAGATCTTGAAAGATGAAAGGAGAAGGCATCTGTTTCTCTAACTCCAACTGATCCCCCGGATAGAGGAGTGATTCACCTTTCAGTATTTGTCCATTTTTTGATAAGTGTAAGTAATCTTTCGTAAGTGTAATGGCGTTTCCTTCATAAAATACTGTGATCTTTTTAGCGAGTGAAAGGTTTAACTCATTCAAGAACTCATTTACTGATACTTGGTTATGTGTTGAGTAAGCGATTTGATCACCATTTCTTACACTCTGATCGAAAGAAGCGGGTTGACCGTTTACTAGCAGTTCAATAATTTTTTCTTTGGTTTGATGTCGTTTACCATTTAAATAAATATGGAATGGCTTATCTAAATCGATTAGGTCATTAAGGCGTTGTTGTTTAAAAATATCCTCAACATTTTGTGTGCTAGACCAGTTGATTTGATCGCCATCCTTTAGTACTTGATTCATGTCCGCATGTTTTCCATTCACAATTACATTAGGTCGAAGTTCAACTGGTTGATTCTGAAGAGTGATGGTTTGAGTAGGGAGGTCCCCAATTACATCTTTAACACGATAGGTAGGGGTTGACCCGTCTTTACCTTGCTCGACAAAGATTTCGTCACCGTGCTGTATCCTGTCTTGGAGAGATGCTTCCTCTCCATTAATAAAAATAGAAGGAGCTTCTCCAAATGTCCCTGGTAGAGTAATTTTCTTACCATTTAAAGAGGTGAAAATAGCTATTCCAGGTTTTCCGTACAATTTATTCAGCTCTATTCCCGCTGCTAGTAGACTGTCTCCGATTGTTAATTGTTTTAAATCAAATAATCGAACAGTCCGGTTATTCACTTGAACGCTAATATAGTGAACGGGACTTTGTTTGGCAGCTATAGCAATACCGATAGGAGTGACAAACTCGGGGCTGACAGGCAAGTTTTCTTTATTTGCTAATAATTGAATCGCATCAATTCCACGGACAGCTACACGTTGGTCTGGTAATTGAAGGTGTTTAGCGATTTTTTGGGTAATCGAAGGTGTCAAACTACCTCCGCCTACTAGCATGACAGCTTTCGGTGCCTTTTGGTTCAATTTCAATATTTGGTCACAGATTGATGCAGAGAGCTCATCAATTGCATATTCGATCGTTTTTACAACTTCTTTTTGATCAACAGTTGTTTTAAACCCAAGTATGTCCTCTATTTCCATAGATGCATGGCTTGTAAGGTCGCGTTTTGCTTTTTCAGCTTGATTGAAGTCGAGTAAATACTGATCACTCAATGCTTCTGTAATTTCATCTCCAGCCTTCGGAACCATACCATAGGCTGTAACAGTACCATCGTTCGTAATCGCAATATCACTTGTTCCTGCACCAATATCAACAAGGGCAACATTCAGTCGGCGCATGGATTGAGGAATCAATACTTGAATAGCGGCAATCGGTTCCAGGGTTAGAGCATCCATTTCAAGCTCAGCTCGTTGCAATGCAGATAACAATGATTCTACGACTACTTTAGGCAAAAACGTTGCTATGACATCTACTTTAGCTTTCTCACCCTGCTGATCAAGTAGTGAACCGATATCCTCGTCATCTAGATAATAATGTAAAACAGAGTAACCTACACAATAGTAATTGGAGCTTAAGTGATCCTTTTCCTCTTCGGCCAGCTGGTATTGTGCTTGTTGGACTGCGGCAAGTTCTAGGTGAAAGATATCATCTTCTGTCATTAGTGGTTGCTGGGAGATATCTATTTCAACAGAGCTTTCCTTTGTTTTCAAAGCTCGTCCCGCTGCAGCAACACAAACCTTTTTCAACGGTCCATGTTTTTCTTCTAATTGATTCTTGATTTGTTGGATGACTTTTGAAACAGCTAATACATTATGTATTTGACCATCTAACATGGAACGTTCCTCGTGCTCTTTGGAAATCATTTCTATTACTTCGTATGATTGATCTATTTTCTTCAAAATAATGCCTACTACACTTCTTGTTCCTATATCCAAAGCAAAAAGCTTATCACTCATAAACCAGCCACCTCACCGTTCAATTTCAATGCTATCGTATGACATTCTGTCGAATTTTCGATATAATTGAGTATTCAATTATAGATAATGTACCATAAATATAGTGTGATATAAACTAGCACGGGAGGAAATGACATTGACGAATAATCAGCTTGATCAATTACGACATCAGCTAGATGATGTAAATATACGATTGCTCGACATGATCAATCAGCGTGGTCAATTAGTAAAGCAAATTGGGGACCTGAAGAAGGGACAAGGGATGAAAGCATTTGACCCTGTGAGAGAACGTGAAATGTTGGATCATATCATTGAGCATCATAAAGGGCCGTTTGAGTATGCTACAATCGAACATCTATTCAAAGAGATTTTTAAAGCGGCTAAAGAGCTACAGGAAGACGACCACCGCAAAACTTTATTAGTTTCTAGAAAAAAGAAACCTAATGACACTGTCGTTGATATCGGCGGCATTGAAGTTGGAAACGGTAACCAACAATTCGTCATGGGGCCGTGTTCTGTAGAATCCCATCAACAGGTGGATGCAGTGGCATCAGTTATTAAGCAAAAAGGTATCCAGCTTTTAAGAGGTGGAGCATTCAAACCTCGTACTTCTCCATATGATTTCCAGGGACTGGGTATGGAAGGCTTGAAAATCTTAAGAGATGTAGGCGATCGTCACGGTCTTAAAGTAGTTAGTGAAATCGTGAACCCAAGAGATATCGAACCCGCCCATGAATATCTTGATGTCATTCAAATCGGTGCTCGGAACATGCAGAACTTTGAACTGCTCAAAGAAGCTGGAAAGTCTAATCGACCAATCTTGCTTAAGAGAGGCCTTGCCGCCACAATCAATGAATTTATGAACGCGGCTGAATACATCATATCTCAAGGGAATGGACAGATTATTCTATGTGAACGAGGCATCAGAACTTATGAGACCTCAACCAGAAACACATTAGACATTACAGCGGTACCTGTCTTGAAAAAGGAGACGCACTTGCCTGTAATGGTAGATGTTACTCATTCAACAGGAAGAAGGGATTTGTTGCTACCAGCAGCTAAAGCTGCTTTAGCAATTGGGGCAGACGGAATCATGGCTGAGGTTCATCCAGATCCAGCAACAGCTTTGTCGGATTCACAACAACAGATGGATATAGATACTTTCAACCACTTTATGGACGAGCTTCAAGCTTTTTATAAGATGGACGCCAAAGTTTAAAAAGTGGGATAAATAGAGCGCAAGAGGACTAAATACTACTGCTTCCTGCAGTGGGTAAAGTCACTTGCGCTTTTCCTAATCCATTGCTTCAAAAATCAATATATCGTATGCTAATTTTAACTATACTAGGAGAAGAGAGTGATCGTATGAGCGTAACTATTTATGATGTAGCAAATAAAGCGAACGTATCGATGGCAACGGTTTCTCGTGTCATCAACGGTAATACGAATGTAAAGCCAGCTACACGACAAAAGGTCATGAATGCAATAGAAGAACTTGGATTCAGACCGAATGCTGTTGCACGGGGACTAGCAAGTCGTAAAACAACCTCTGTAGGTGTCATCATTCCTGATATATCTAACATGTTTTTTGCAGAATTGGCCAGAGGAATTGAAGACATAGCGACTATGTATAAATACCACATTATTTTAAGTAGTTCAGATCAGCAAAAAAATAAGGAACTTGATCTTTTTGATAAAATGTTGGAAAAGCAAGTGGACGGAATTATATTTATAGGAAGTGCTATTACTGAAGAACACATCGAGGCATTTAATCGTTCAGAGGTACCTGTTGTTTTAGCTGCTACGGTTGATGAATCAAGTAAACTGCCATCTGTTAACATCGATTATTATTCAGCAATGAAGGATGCTGTGCAGTTTCTTATTTCTAATAAATATGAATCAATAGGGTTCGTTGCAAGCCCGTTGAACATCCATGCGAATGCTATGAAAAAACAAGGGTATTTAGATGCCCTGAAGGACCACCAATTGCCAGAAAATGAAGAACTGATTTTCAATGGCGATGACACATATCAATCTGGGTTGGAAGCAGTACGTCATTTTTTACATTTAAATAATAAACCAAGTGCGGTGTTAGCTTCTTCTGATGAAATGGCACTAGGAGTAATCCACGGAGCTCAAGACGCAGGTTTGAATATCCCAGAAGATTTAACAGTTATTGGGTTCGACAATACTCGACTAGCCAAAATGGTGCGTCCTACACTTTCAACTGTCGTTCAACCAATGTACGACATTGGTGCAGTTTCTATGCGACTACTCACAAAATTATTAAAAGGGGAGGAAGTCGATCAACAACAAGTGACTTTACCTCATCGAATGATAACTCGTGGCTCAACATCCGAAAAATGATGCCGATAAAATAAATAGAGAATAAAAGACAGGAATTAGGGTGGAGAGGTCATGAAAAAAAGAGATATTCTGACACCGATCGGAATTGGGTTAGGCGCGACAATGATTCTGGTCGGAATTTATTTCAATAGTGGTTTTGGTGGTGTCACTACATTTATTCAAATTTCATCAATCGTCGTTGTTATTGGAGGATTGATTGGTGCGTTGATGATTAACTTCAATATGACTGAACTGAAGCTATCTTGGAGAATCGTCAAAGAAGTTTTTAATAAAAGTGATCATAACCTTCGGGAACTTATTCAGCTATTCATAACATTGTCAGAAAAGGCGCGAAGAGAAGGATTATTAGCCCTTGAAAGTGAACTTGAAGAGATCGATGATGAATTTATCAAAAAAGGCGTTTATTTGGCGATAGACGGTATTGAGCCTGAAGTCATCAACGATATTATGAACGCTGAAATTGCAGCTATGGAGGAAAGACACCGTAAAGGGCGTATGATTATAGAAAAAGCAGGAGAATACGCACCTTCATGGGGGATGATTGGTACCCTCATTGGACTAGTCCTGATGTTGAATAACTTAGAATCACCAGAAACTATTGGTCCCAGTATGGCCATCGCATTGTTAACCACATTTTATGGTATGGTGCTAGCCAATTTAGTATTTTTGCCAATGGCGGGTAAATTGGCCGGAAAAACAGAAGAAGAAGTATTTATGAAACAAGTAATAGTAGAAGGGGTTATCGGTGTCCAATCTGGGCAAAACCCTAAAATATTGGAAGAAAAGCTTAGTGCCTTCTTATCAACCGAAGATCTGAAACAACCTGAAGAGGTGGAGGAAGAAGAGGAGCTTGCGGGAGAGACTGTAAATGAAACCTAAAAAGTCTAAACAGCAGAAAAAAGATGCTCCACTTTGGATGGTTACATATGCTGACATGGTAACGCTCATCCTAGTATTCTTCATATTATTATTTTCAATGTCACAGATCGATGCTGTGAAATTCAAAGCTGTGGCTGAATCATATCAAGAGAGAGTTATTTTTGATTTTTCACCGTCTGCAATCCCGCTTGAGAACCCGACAAACGAAGAGGTTGATATTGGGGACGATGAAGACCTTAAATTGTTAGATATGGAAGAAGAAGAGGAAAATCCAGATCAAGAAGACGCGAAAGATCAATCAGAAGGCGACCAAGATTTGGACGAAGCTGAGGAAGAAGGAAACCTAGAAGAGTTGTTATCGGAAGTAGAACAATTTTTATCTAGTGAAGGACTTGCTGAAGTCATTTCTGCCAATCGAACGGAACGAGGGGTTGTTTTGATATTGCAGGAACGCGTTCTTTTTGAATCGGGAGAAGCTGAACTGATTGAAGAAGGAGAACCTTTCTTAAACAAAGTAGGTACACTTTTAAACAATATACCTAACCATGTTAAAATTGAAGGTCATACCGATAGTCGTCCGATTAGTAATTATCGCTTCCCGTCTAATTGGGAGTTGAGCGGCGCCAGAGCTAGTAGTGTTGTTCGTTTCTTTACAGATGACTTATCATTGGACCCATCTCGTTTTCAAGCAGTTGGTTTTGCCGACACACGTCCGGTTGCTGAAAACGATGGTAGCGATAACTGGCAACGTAACCGTCGGGTAGAAATAGTCATATTAGAAGCACAAAACAATTAATTGAAACCATTATTTCTGTTGAAGGAATAATGGTTTTTTTGAATTCTAAAAAACAAAAAAGCACAAGCTTGAAGCATGCCTGTGCAAATACTCTTACATCATATAATTCTTTTCATTTCTAATCAGCTGCAGCGTCTTCTGTAACGCTAGTCTATTTTTCTCGGTAATCTCAGGTTTTCTAGGAATTTCACGATAAATAGATTTAGAATCACTCCATGTCTTCGGTAATTCTACGGGACTTTCTTTTGACCATTTATCGAGCCAGTCCTCTGGAAGACCTCCGGTAAGTGGTTTTCCTCCATCTACAACTTTCCAAAGTTGAGACCACGCTCTAGGTACTACACGCCAGATATCGTAACCGCCACCACCAAGAGCAATCCAGCGTCCATTACAATATTTATGGGCAATATCATGTGCGATTTTTGGTATTTCTTCATAGATTGCCATCGTTCCCAATAGATGAGAAAGAGGGTCATAGGCATGAGCGTCAGCACCATTTTGAGTAAGTATAATATCTGGTTGAAAATATGCTGCGATTTCTTCCATTGATTCTTTATAAACTTCTAAAAAAGATTCATCTTCAGTAAACGCATCAATTGGAACATTGAAAGAATAACCGTACCCTTCCTTTTGACCACGTTCATTCGCGTATCCTGTACCAGGAAAAAGGTATCTACCTGTTTCATGGATTGATAGTGTACACACATTTGGATCGTCATAAAAGATCCACTGTACGCCGTCGCCATGGTGCGCATCAGTGTCCACATAAAGGACTTTCAAATTTGCTTTTTGGCGTATATATTTAATGGCGATTGCCGCGTCGTTATAAATGCAAAATCCAGATGCTTTTCTACTGAAACCATGGTGCAAACCTCCACCTAGATTTAAAGCGTGATTATAATCACCTTCAAGGACCGCATCTACTGCGGACAAAGTGCCTCCGACTAATTGTGCCGCAGCTTCATGCATGTCTTCGAACATTGGAGTATCCTCTGTTCCAATGCCAAATTGTAACCCTTCTTCTTTGCTTAACTCCCCAATGCCTGCCTTTTTTACAGCACGAACATATTCATGGTCATGGACCAAACTGATTTCTTCATCTGTTGCAATTCTAGGTTCTACCACTTGTTCTGGATCTATAGCATCACAAGCCATTAGTAGTTCATAAGTTAATTGAACCCGTTTCTGATTGAAAGGGTGGTCTTCTCTAAACTTATATTTTGCAAAAGAGTCTGAGTAGATAAATGCTGATTGACATGTCATGTCGCCAACCCCGGAATATTCGGCCAAAGAACTTCGTAGCCTTTCTGTTTCAATTCATCTATCAAAGGCATAGGGTTCATTGTTTGTATGCGGAGAACAATGATTTTATTTTCATTTTGATCGGCAGGATAAATGAATAAAGAAGAAATGTTCGTATTTCTGTTACTGATTACACTAGTTAATTCCGGTAATACCCCAACTCTATTTGGCACCTTTACTTCAATTTGTGAGCTTTGTTCATGGATTCCAGTCAACTGAATCAAGTTATAAAGCAAATCTTTTTCAGTCACTATACCTACCAGCTGATTCTCTTTAACAACTGGGACACAGGCTATTTCCTGCTCATAAAAAATGGAGGCGATATCCTCTATAAAGTCTAATGGATGAACCGTAATAACTGGAGACTTCATGATAGATTGAATCTCATTTTGTAAAATGGATCGATTCTGATCTTTTTCTAGGATTGAAGGAGCTGCGTCTCGAATATCACGATCGGAAACGATGCCAATCACTTGATCTGATTCATTGACGATTGGTATATGGCGTATATGATGTTTATTTAATAATTCAAGAGCATGTTCAATATTTGCTGTTGGTAATAAGGATTTAACGCTTTTAGACATAATTTCTTCAACTAACAATGTACTTCGCTCCTTTCATTTTATAAAAATAGATCGTTTCTTCCCATGAACCTAAGTGAATCGAATGTTGAAACAGATTCGTGGGGAACATTTTTACCTATTCGCACGAGTAAACAGTTTGCAGGATGTGACATAATTTCTGGATCATCCGTAGGCATGGGCTCCAGACCACCATGAGCCATCATTCGTTCCATGACTTTACGATACTCCCAAACACTTAATCCAGTAGTTTTCATATCCCAGTGCCAGTAATACTCAGTTGTCATGACAATATAATTCTCCATTTGATCATCGAGCATGGATACTTCCAAGATGTTTGAGCCAACTTTCAACCCTCTGTACTCATGAGAAACTTCAATTGCACCCAATTCTAAAAGGTCATCCATTTTAATTTTTGACCAACGTTCTAACGGGTCAGGGTGAAGGTAAGTTGCGTACCCGATAACTTTATCCTGATCACGAGCAATGATGATTCGACCTTCCTCGAAATCAGCAATGGATTGGAGGGCTTCGAACTGTTTTTTTGGAGGACGAAAAGCTTTTAATCCTTCATCGAAATCATATTTCTTCAAGTCTTTTGATGAAACAGGACCTTCTACGATAATCTGTTGACTATCTTTTTCAATCGTTCTTGAATGAAAGGCTTTCGGATGATTCAAAACAACACCACCTAATAAGAGCAAAATTCTATCACTAGTATAACACGAAAAAAACTCGCCCCTACAATGAAAACATGTAAGGACGAGTGATATTTAAAATATAAATCTGTAATCAGGGATGCTCCTTAGTGTACTGACTAGGTGTTGATAGTTAGTGAAGTTGAAGGCTGAATCGCTATCGGAGCTATCAGAACTTCCGTCACTGCCGGAGCCATCGCCGCCGGAGCCATCGCCACC
>NZ_PJNH01000001.1:900000-1148904 GCF_002844535.1 Halalkalibacillus sediminis | reverse complement strand
CATCGCCGCCGGAGCCATCATCACCGGAGCCATCGCCACCGGAGTCATCATTATCATTATCATTATCAGAGGATTGATTATCATCTCTATTTGTACTTTCATCCTCTTCGTCATCGTCACTTTCTAAGCTACCGAAAACTTCGCGGCTAGACAATGCTGATTCATTTCCGTAGAAGTCGACAGCTCTTACTGCGTAAATGCTACCTTTGCTCGGTAAATCAGCTGAAGTTTCGGTTGTTGAGTCGATTTGAGTAAAGCTTCCACCGCGTGACTTCGCTCTAAATACTCTATAACCGATAACATCTCCGCCTACACTATTCCAGCTCAATGTGCCACCACTGATAGACACTCCACCAGGTGCACTTGGAGAACCGTTGTCTGCTGGTGGGTCAGGTTCCGGAGCGACTAAATCATCCCATATATCAGTATCTGGTAATAGTTCACTCATATCTTCAATATCAACCCAACCCATTTCATCTAAGAAATCTGGGTTGAGAAATGCTCCGGATTCAGTGAACTCTTCTGGAGTCACTTCAAGTGCTTCATAAGTTTTTTCTTCGATTGTCACAAAATCCCCTGAAGTGATGCTATCATCTTCTTCAGTTGGGACTTGTTCGACGTTGAATAAATCAGTTTTTACTAAACCTAATTCTCTACATGTGTCACTTGGAAGCTTACCAGAGATTTGACAATATTCTCTAGAAACTATGCCACCAGGACTTGCATGTCTTTCTTCTGGTGCCATTAATTCTGGATCGATTTCTGTAGCAGCATTTGCAAGATCTGCCCACAAACCTAAATTTCGATTACTGTAGCTTACTGAACATTCAGGGCAGTTATTTAAATTTAATATATTGCTTTCCCATTCGGAAACAAATCCATCCATGTCAATATCATTTTGACGGAAACCATACCATGTTCCAAGGGTTACATTTGGATTAGTTCCGACAAACCATGCATCAAGAAAACCTTGCGAAGTACCAGTTTTTCCAGCCCAGTCAACCCCTGGATTCGTTAGGTAACTCTTCAGGGATACAGCTGTACCACTTGAGATGACATCTCTCATCATATCGGTAGTCAAGTACGCAGTTTGAGGTGAAAACACTTCCACTGGCTCAACTTCTTTTTGATAAATTGTTTCACCATCACGATCGACGATCTTGTCAATCATGAAAGCGTCTTTGAACTGGCCTTGATTGGCAAAGGTCGTATAAGCATTCGTATTGTCTTCGACTGTAATATAATCTGTACCTAAAACGTTTGAATAATTATTCTGTGCATATGGGACACCCATTTTTTGTAAGAAACGAGCCGGGTCTCCATCTTTCTCTAATAGTTCTAGCATTAAACGACCAGCTGGGATATTATCCGATCTTTTTAAGGCATCTCTTGCGCTTGTTAATCCATTTTCTTGTCCTGAGATGTAGTTACTCGGACTCCAAGGTTCAGTCATACCTGGTGGTTGAATCTCAAATTTAACATCAGGTAGGGGTGAACCCGGGTGAATTAGCCCCAGTTCAATACCTGGCCCATAGCCTATTAACGGTTTAGCCGTACTACCTATAGGTCTAGCATGCTGAGAGAATCGGTTGAATTGAGATTCTTCATAATCTCTACCACCGACAAAGGCAATAATTCTACCTGTCTCGTTATCTATCAATGAGGCACCGACTTCAATCGGAACTTCTTTAGTCATTGTTTCTCCGGTTTCCTCATCAATCATTGGTTCCTGAGTCTCTGGGTCATAGACTTGAATCGTTTTAGTAGGTCCGAAGTTTGTGTACTCCGCTGTTTTTTCTTGGAAAACATCATAGATTTCCTTATCGATTGTCGTATGGAATTCGTAACCGTTTTGCTTGATCTGTCTTGCAGCTATTGTTCT
Organism: Halalkalibacillus sediminis; assembly: GCF_002844535.1. Classification (NCBI taxonomy): domain Bacteria; kingdom Bacillati; phylum Bacillota; class Bacilli; order Caryophanales; family Bacillaceae; genus Halalkalibacillus; species Halalkalibacillus sediminis. The sequence goes on along the minus strand of NZ_PJNH01000001.1, from coordinate 1,147,022 downwards.
ATATTCACTTCTAATTTCAGAATCGTTATCAAATTCTTCTTCCGTGATTCCTTCATCTAGTGCTAATTCTTTCGACATAATTCGTACTGCTCTTCTGTTGATCTCTGAAGCTAAGAAAGGATAGTCTTCATAAATCTGTTCCTTCTTATCTGTTAAATTACCAATGACGTCATAATTCATCGCTTCATTGTATTCATCTTCAGTGATGTATTCTGCGCGTAGCATCCGATCAAGCACAGTCTCCATCCGGTCAAGACCTTCTTCTAGGGACTCTTGAGATTTTACACCTCCACCATTCATAAACGGTGTATAAATTGAGGGGCTTTGAGGCAGACCGGCTATGTACGCTGCCTGAGGAATATTCAATTCATCCGCGTCTACATCAAATAATCCTTGCGCTGCGGCTTGAACTCCAGCAATGTTGCGGCCTGATGAATCACGCCCGAAAGGAACAACATTCAAATAAGCTTCTAAAATCTCATCTTTTTCGAAATAGTTCTCTAGACGAAGAGCAACTAGGATTTCTTTTGCTTTACGTTCAAAAGAGACCTCGTTCGTCAAAATTTGATTTTTAACCAATTGTTGAGTTAATGTACTACCACCAGTTTGGTTGGCTGCATTAGTGAATTCCTGGTAAAGCGCACGCATGATTGCTTTAGGAACTACACCTTTATGTTCTTTAAAGTATTCGTCCTCAGTTGCAATAATTGCATTCCTAAGGTGTTGTGATACTTCAGAAAGTTCAATTTCTTCACGAACGATATCTGTCTGGAAGTCACCCATAAAGACGTTATTCGCAAAATAGATCTCTGAAGTTTCTTCATAGTTATAGACCAGTTGTTCCATTTCTTCTTGGTCTTCTACTGGGCGTTCATCGACCAGGGAAGCAAAGTACCCTAAGCCGAGACCGCCAACGAAAAACCCACCTACTAGACCGATAACAAGGAAGAATAAGAGGACGTTCCACGTAACATCCAATGTAATTCTTGTAATCGTCGGGAATTTCCCTTCTTGGAAAAAAGCTAAGAATTTATTTTTTGAACCATTATCACTCATAACCGTACCCCCTAAAAATATCTAATTAATTATAGCATAATTTGGAGGTCCATCCTATCAATAAAAAGTATGAATCTAGTTGATATTTTTTATTAATTATGCTAAAAATAATTCATAGCAATTGAATAGTACGTGCGAAGAACAGTTGAAGTAGGATTATGCGAATGACTTAAGAGAGCTGATGGGTGGTGTGAATCAGTGCATGGCATACTCTGAATTACGTCTGGGAGCACTCTCTTTTTAAGAGCGGTTCATTCCGATAACGTAATGAAGTGGTAGCTTTTTAGGCTACAACTAGGGTGGTAACGCGGGTCCCTCGTCCCTATGATGGATGAGGGGCTTTTTTGTGTTCAAAAAAGGAGGAAGAAAGATGAATTTAATCGATGATCTGAAAAGTCGGGGTCTGGTGCACCAAGTTACTGATGAAGAAGGTTTGGAGAAGCATTTAGCAAATGACCGTGTTGCATTATACTGTGGATTCGACCCAACGGCTGACAGTTTACACATAGGTCACTTGCTGCCTGTACTAATGTTGAAACGTTTCCAAGAAGCTGGGCATCGTCCTATTGCGTTAGTAGGTGGTGGAACAGGCCTGATTGGTGACCCGAGTGGACGTAATGAAGAACGACAATTGAATGAAGAATCTGTTGTCATTGAATGGAGTAACCGAATAAAAGATCAGCTCTCCAAGTTGATCGATTTCGAGGATTCTGAAAGTGGGGCAATCGTTGTTAATAACTACGATTGGTTATCAAAAATGTCAGTAATTGATTTACTTCGTGATGTCGGAAAGCATTTCAGCGTCAATTACATGTTAGCTAAAGAGTCAGTTGAGTCTCGAATAGAGAATGGTATATCTTTTACAGAGTTCACTTACATGTTGTTACAATCGCTTGATTTCCTTCGTTTGCATCAACAAGAAAATTGTACACTCCAAATAGGAGGAAGCGATCAGTGGGGGAACGTTACTGCGGGTCTTGAATTGATTCGTCGTACAAGCGAGCAAGGTGACTCTGCTAAAGCATTTGGTTTAACTGTACCTTTGATTACGAAAGCAGACGGGTCGAAATTCGGTAAAACTGCTGGAGGAGCGATTTGGTTAGATGAAGAGAAGACCACACCTTACGAGTTCTACCAGTTTTGGCTAAACACTGATGACCGAGATGTAGTGAAATTTTTGAAGTCATTCACTTTCCTATCTCTAGATGAGATCGCTGAGTTGGAAAAAGAAGTCCAAGAACGTCCGGAAGAGCGGAAAGCACAACGTCGATTGGCTGAAGAAATGACCAAAATGGTACATGATGAAGAAGCATTGAAACAAGCTATCCGTATTTCTGATGCTCTTTTCAACGGAGAAATCAAATCTTTGAATAAAGCCGATATTGCTTCAGGTTTCAAAGATGTACCGTCATTTGAAATGAGTGAATCAGAAAAAGGATTGATCGATTTGTTGGTTGAAGCGGGAATATCATCATCTAAACGTCAAGCCCGTGAAGATGTTCAAAACGGAGCGATTTACATTAATGGCGACCGTCAACAAGACCTGAAATACGTGGTGGATCAAGAAGATGCTCTTGACGATGCATTTACAGTCATCCGCCGTGGTAAGAAAAAATATTTCTTAATTAGACATGTGTAAAGAATACGTTTGTAGCTGTCCGACTCTTCGGGCAGCTTTTTTATTGCGCTGCTTTTAAAGGTGAAATCAAATATTTTTGAATGAAATCTTTGTAAATGGAAGTTATTTAGGAGGTATTGCGCTACTTTCAGTCAGTATTGCGCCACTTTAAACGAAACGACAAATTTTTTAGGTAATTGTGAAACGTTTTTATGCTTCAATCGTACCACTAGTTGGTACAAGAAATTTAAGGGAGGTAAATCATTTGCAGCCAATCGCAATGGAACTGAAAAATGTTCGCAAAAAGATAGGTAAAAAAGAAATTATCAATGGCCTTGATTTTTCAATTCATCAAGGGGAAGTGTTCGGTTTTATCGGACCAAACGGAGCTGGTAAGACGACGACCATTAGAATGATGGTTGGATTGATGAAGATTACTGAAGGGGATATTAAAATTCTCGGTAACAGCATCCAGACTGACTATAAGAAAGCAAGTCGGGAAGTCGGTGCGATAGTTGAGAATCCTGAAATGTATCCTTTCATGACAGGAATGCAAAACTTGAAACATTACGCACGAATGAATGAAGGCGTATCGAAAGAGCGAATTCAAGAAGTGATTAAGCTAGTAGGTTTAGAAAAGCCGATTAATGAAAAAGTGAAGAAATACTCGTTAGGTATGCGTCAGCGTTTAGGAATAGCTCAGGCTCTTTTACATAAACCATCTGTATTGATTCTGGACGAACCTACCAATGGATTGGATCCTTCAGGTATCCGTGAAATCCGTAAGTACATCCGCCGTTTGGCAGAACAAGAGAATGTAGCTGTTATTATATCTAGTCATCTGCTTTCAGAAATTGAACTGATGTGTGATCGTATCGGGGTCATCCAACACGGTGAGATGGTCAATGTCCAATCGGTACATGACACAGAAGAAGAGAGTGGAAGTGTAGTTAATGTCCAACTGGAGGTCTCTCCTGTAGAAAAAGCTCAAGAGATTTTAACTCAGCAATTTGATCTTGGTGCAGAGATTCAAGAACAGTATCTGACATTCAAAGCTGATAAAAAGCAGATGCCACTAATCATCAAGGCATTTGTGGATTCAGGCATCGATGTCTATCAAGTGGTTGCTTCTAAAGGCACGTTAGAAGACCGATTCTTTGAAATGATGGGAGAGAATGTCATTGAGTAAATTTTTTAAGCAAGTTTTTAACGAGCAAGTCAAATTATATATAAAAAAATCAACCTGGGTAATGTACATTTTGGTTGCAGCACTGATTGTCGGTATCGCAACTATGAATTATATTTACAATGACCCAGCCACTGTGGATGAAAATTGGGAAAGTTCATTACAGGAACAGAATGAACAATTGGAACGACAAAATGCACTTAGAGAAGATGAGCAAGGCATGGGTGATTTTGGCATCGAGTACAATGAGAATGAAATTGCCAAGAATAACTTCCGCATTGAAAATGATGTAGCTCCTAACGAATATGGCGCTTGGGCTTTCGTACTGGAAAATGCCTTTTTGCTATCTCTCGTCAGTTTACTGACCATTATTGTAGCTGCAGGAATTGTTTCCAACGAATTTAAATGGGGGACGATCAAATTACTATTAATTAGACCAATAACACGAACGAATATTTTATTATCTAAATACGTTTCTGTTTTATTGTTTGCATTCTTTACCCTGTTATTTGTCTGGGTATTCTCTTTAGTCGTAGGAATGATGTTCTTCGGATTCGAGGGCTTTACTGCTTCAACCGTAGTTGACCGCCCGGATGGGTTTGAGGAAGTGACGTTATTCGGTCAAATTATGAGTACGTATGGTTACGGATTGGTTAACTTAGTGATGATGGCTACGTTCGCATTCATGATATCAACAATTTTCCGTCAAAGTTCATTGGCAATCGGCTTAGCTATTTTCCTCATGTTATCTGGAAATACGATCGTAACCTTTTTTGCGGACCGCAATTGGGCAAAATTTATTTTATTTGCAAATACGAATCTGCAGCAATATGAGACGGGGAACACCATGCTTCAAGGTATGTCGTTGTCGTTCTCAATTACTGTCTTGCTTGTCTACTACGTAATTTTCATTATACTTTCGTGGGTATTTTTCACGAAAAGAGATGTCGCTGGACAATAGCATAGGAAATAAAAGAGGCCTAGTCACTTCAATGTGACTAGGCCTTCATTTTATTCTTCTGAATTTTCTTCGCTAGATTCCTCTAGATCACCTTCAAGTTCTTCACCAAGTTCTTCTTCTAATTCATCTGGCATTTCATCTGCTAATTCATTTTCTAATTCAACTAAAATTTCAGCAGCTTCAGTCCAGTTACCATTAGACAGTTCCTCTTGGTAGTTCTCGAATAGTTCAGCGATGTCTTGTAATTTTTGTTCAGCCCCAAGAGCCGGATCTTCAATATCTTCTAAATCCTCTTCAGAAAAATCGACTTCACCATTTGCTTCAATCAGTTGAAGAATACGGTTCAATGCACGGTCGAATGTTTCTTCCATTACGATGTAATCACCGTATGCAATGACAATTTGTTTAACCTCTGGTAGTGAGGTTGCATTAGACGATTCGATATAGATCGGTTCGACATACATAACGGTATCTTCGATTGGGAGCACTATCAAGTTTCCTCGAATAACTGAAGAACCACCTTGAGACCATAAATTGAGTTGTTGGGATATCGTGCTGTCTTGATTGATTCTGTTCTCAATTTGTTGTGGTCCATAAATATTTCTTTGTTTAGGGAATCGATGTACCATCAGTTCACCATAATTTTCTCCATCATTACGTACACCCATCCATGCAATCATGTTTTGTCTATTCTTCGGTGTATATGGGAGCATGAGAACAAATTCTTCAGTATCCTCTTCTTGAAGTTGCATCGTTATATAATAAGGTTCCATTGTAATGTCTGTATCAAAATATTTCTCAGTAGGGAATTCCCAAGCATCTTCACGGTTATAGAAAACTTCTAAATTTGACATATGGTAAGTTCCATACATATCTGCCTGAATTTTGAACAGCATTTCGGGATACCTGAAATGTGCTTGGATATCTTCTGGAACACCATATGAGAATAAATCAGGGAATATATTAGCATATGTTTTCAACAGAGGATCTTCCTCATCTACAACATAGTAGTCAACTTCACCTGTATAAGCATCAACGACAACCTTCACAGAATTTCTGATAAAGTTATTGTCGCCCTCATAATTCTCTGAGTACGGATAATTCTCAGCAGTTAAGTATGCATCTATGATCCAAGCAAGTGAACCATCATCCCTTACCACAATATAAGGGTCTTGATCGTAATCAAAGAAAGGTGCAATTCTATTTACTCGCTCCATAATATCTCTTGTTTCAAGAAACTGACTCTCAGAAGATAGCTGATCAGATACGAACATCCGGAACGATCCTTCTTTAATTGCGAACAATAGGCGGTTCAGGCCTCCTAACTCAATCCCTGACTCCGCTGAGAACCTTGTAGATTCGTTCACCTCACCAGCTGGATAGTCAAACTCATCCGACTCAGCATTCACAATCACATTTTTGTTCGTTTCTTCGCCAAAATAAATCTGCGGACGTTCCACATTCAGTTCACCTTCAGGTGGTATGTTATTGACTAAATGTTCAGGTAGTCCTTGATTAGTTATTTGGTTAGCATGACTCATCGTAATGCCGTAACCATGGGTGTATCTTAAGTTTTCATTCACCCAAGTCTTTGCTTGATCAGGTAAACCGGACGTGTTCAATTCACGTGCCCCTGTGAACACTTGCTGATATTCACCATCAATAACATAGCGGTCGACGTCGATGTCATTGTACTCATAGTACTGACGGAAAGTTTCTCGCTGGTTATATACATCTAGCAAAGGACGAGCATCATTGATTCTCACATTACTGATTGTACCCTCGTTTCGTTCGATCATTTCTTCATCCAACGTGTAGTTACCAGGGTGATCATTAACGGTAATATCGTTCAATCCATAGGCCTGACGAGTCAGGTCAATATTGTTTTCTAGATAAGGGCTTTCTTGTGAAAATTCATTTGGTGATACAACAAATTGTTGCACAACCATAGATGCACCTTGGCCGAGTAAAACAATTAACACATAAGCAGCGACAGGAATAATCATACCGATCAATCGACCTCGACTCAAAGCAATGATCATCCATATCGTTGCGATGATTGCGGCTGCAGCTAGAACATAAGCCTTTGGAATGTTGATCAAATCATCTGTATAACTTAATCCATGCACTACACTGTTTTGAACAACACTAACTTGATTGGTCAACAACGTTTCATACGGTTGTAGTAAGTGATGACCGGCTAGTAGTAAACCGATGAAACCGACCGTGATAACGATATGGGTTTGAGCAAGGCGGCTCTTTTTATACATACCGAAGACTGAATAAGCGGTTATAACACCGATTAATGCAAATATGCTAATACTCATAAATAAGTTGATGACAAATTGTAAGAAAGGAAGGACATACAAATAAAACGAAATATCCATTCCGAAATACGGGTCTACCTCATTGAAAGGTTCGAAGTTGATAACCTTTAGAGCAGGCTCCCAACCCAAAGCTTGTACCAAGGGCATTCCAATAAGCCCGAGGATAATTGAAATTATCAAAATGGCTGACCTACTAGTTTTTTTGTTAAGTATAAGGTCTGGTAGCATGCTTTGATCTAAGAAAGTAACATAAGATCTATGAATCCATTTCAGTGTGAAATATGACACACCTAAGAATAATAGAAAGCCTACGGCACCTAAGAGCACTTTACTCGTCAAGATCGTTGTATAGACATTTTCAAATCCTAACGAATCCATCCATATGTAATCAGTGATCCAACTGAAGCTTAGTCCACCTAATAATATGATAGGTAACATGATAAGAAAGATTCTCTTTGCCCATTTGGTGATACTTCTCATACCTTGTTGTTGTTTCTCATTCATTTTCTTGAAAAATTCTTCTCCGTTGTCCATATCTCTCCCCCTAAAGAATTCTTACTATAAATACGTATGAAAGGCGAATTGGTTTCATAAAAAAGCCCTATGAAAGATTGTATCAAATCCTTCATAGGGAAAGTAGCTTTTTGAAAAAATATTATTCGTCTAGTGACTTTTTAGCTAGATACCAATCAACAACTTCAAGGTTCGGATCATTTGCACGTTCTTCTGCTTGTTGTTTAGAAGCAGGTGGCGGCACGATGACCTTATCACCTGGCTGCCAATTGGCTGGTGTAGAAACTTGATGTTTTACTGTAGTCTGTAGCGCTTTAACCAAACGAACAATTTCATCCATGTTTCGTCCAGTTGTCAATGGATAATAAATGATGGATTTGATAATCCCCTTATCATCGATGACAAACACTGCACGATTGGTCTCTGTCGTATTTTCTTCGGGGTGGATCATACCGTACTTGGAAGCCACGTCTTTATTCAAATCCGCAATAACAGGGAATTCTACTTGTACGTTCAGTTTTTCTTCAATATTTCTTACCCATGCGATATGAGATTGCACGCTGTCTATACTTAAGCCTAATAATTCAGTATTCAATTCCTTCAACTCAGGATAAATTCGTTGGAATTCAACAAACTCCGTCGTGCATACAGGTGTAAAGTCAGCAGGGTGTGAGAAAAGCACCAACCATTTCCCTTTATAATCTTCTAATCGAATTGGCCCGTGTGTCGTATTGACCTCAAACTTTGGAGCCGGATCTCCGATACGAGGCATGCTTACATGTTGTTGATTTTCTTCTGACATGAATAAACTCCTCCTTAACTAATAATTCCTATAAGTTTAGTATGATTTACTATATGCCCAATATAACACAATGATTCTTGGTTGCAAAAAAATTTGCACAATTATTTAAAGTTTGGGAGAACAGTAAATCACCAAAGTAATGACTACATCCATTGATCCTACTAACAACTTTACCCGTTGGAATGAATTTTAATTCTTAGAAAGCAAAAAAATCCCACAACCAAATGTTGTGGGATTTCGTACAAGTATATTATCTTGAGTAGAACTCAACGATAAGCGCTTCGTTGATTTCTGAAGGTAATTCAGAACGTTCAGGGAAGCGGTTATAAGTTGCTTCTTTTTTGTCTTCGTCGAATGTTAAGTATTCTGGAACGAAGTTGTTGACTTCGATTGCCTCTGCAACGATGTCAAGATTTTGTGATTTTTCACGGATACCGATTACTTGACCAGGCTTCACGCGGTAAGATGGGATGTCTACGCGACCACCATCTACAGTTACGTGACCATGACCAACTAATTGGCGAGCTTGACGACGAGTGCGAGCAAGACCTGCGCGGTAAACAAGGTTGTCTAGGCGAGATTCAAGTAAGATCATGAAGTTTTCACCATGAACACCTTTCATATTACCTGCATCGTCGAACATGCGACGGAATTGACGTTCAGTCAATCCAAACATGAAACGAAGTTTTTGTTTTTCTTGCAACTGAATACCATATTCAGAAAGCTTTTTACGCTGTGTTGGACCATGTTGACCCGGTGCGTAAGGGCGTTTTTCTAACTCTTTTCCTGTACCAGTTAGAGAAATACCATAGCGTCTAGATTTTTTCCATAGAGAACCTGTGAAACGTGCCACTAGCTTCTCCTCCTTTATATTTTATTTTGTATAAAATAAAATACCGTGTGTCCCGTACCATGCTGATTTTGCTTTCATGTATCTTCGCTCCAGCAGCAGAGAGTTACGCGATACACCTCATTGAAGAGGAACAAAATATGACATAGTAAGTTCACGAAGGCTGCCATTTATTTTACACAACGAATAGTATATAAAATATTCGTCTTTTCGTCAATACATATCAGTAGATTTATATATGTTTTTTCAATACATCTACAAATGCTTCTAACCCTTTTTGATCGTTTTCATCAAAACGGCTTTTGATTGGACTATCAATATCAAGAACACCATATACATTCCCATCCTTAATGATAGGAACGACGATTTCAGATTGACTCTGAGCATCGCAGGCGATATGGCCGGGGAATTGATGCACATCATCGACTAGCATCGTCTTCTTTTCACTTGTAGCCGTTCCGCAAACTCCTTTTCCATCAGCAATCCGTACACATGCTGGAAGGCCTTGGAAAGGTCCAAGGACAAGTTCACCATCTTTCATTAAATAGAACCCAACCCAATTCACTTGTTCTAAAAATTGATTAAGTAGTGCACTTGCGTTGGAAAGGTTTGCGGTAGTGTCGGGCTCACCTTCTAACAAACTATCTAACTGTTTACTCAATAATTGATAATTCTCTTCTTTTGTGCCAGGATATTGTATACTTTCAAACATTGTGCCTTCATCTCCTTTGAAAAAACTTATTATGTAGTAGAATAAATTAGAAGGTATTTTGTATAGAATCATCGAATTCTAGATGATAAGAGGGTGATTACGTGTCAGAAAAAAATTCAAAAGAAAAAATCATGTCATCGGCTGCCGAACTCTTTTATTATAACGGCTTCAAAGGGACATCAATCAGAGCGATAACCGATCGGGCTAAAGTGAATGTCTCATTGATCAGCTATTATTTTAAAAATAAGCAAGGTTTGCTTGAAAAAATGACCGTTGATTATTTCGAACAATATTTGGAATTACTAGAGCAATTATCAGTCGAGAACTCAATCGATGACTCCAATCAATTCTTTAATCTAATTGAAGAAATTATACATTATAAATATGATCAGTTTCAATTTACTTGTTTTATTCAAAGAGAGTTGTCTCTTGATAATACTTTCATACGTGAAATGTCTTCGACTTACTTAGCAAAAGAGAAATATTATTTTGATGAGGCGGTCGAGAAAATGGTGAAAAGTTACGGACTTAATGAAATCGAGCAGGAAACGTTCTATATTCAATTGAAAAGCGTGTTGAATGGTCCCTTTACTTACGCCAACGATTGGCAAAACCACTATAACTGGGATCAAAGTGGAAGACTCTTCATCAGGACTTATATCAATACGTTGAGAAAGTGGTTTCCGGCAAGTACTTAAGTTTTATTCGTGTTTTTTCGCGAAATATCAACTTTTTCATGTAAAAACACAAAATATTTAGCAATATTTTGTCAAAACATGCTATCATAAAGGGAAATGGATTTAAGTCAATAGTTGTGTATTGTAAGGGGGCTTTTGATGGAATATATACTCGGAATTTTCATAGTAATTGTTTTATTTATATTAACTGGAGTTTTTATGCGCAAAAGGGTGTATCAACGAGTAGACGAACTAGAAGAGAAAAAAGTCCTTTTAATGAACAGACGTGTTGCCGATGAATTAGGAAAAGTTCGAGGGTTGAATTTAACTGGTGAAACTGAAGAGCTTTTTGAAACTTGGAGAAGCGAATGGGACGATATCAATCAAAAAGTGTTCGCGAATGTTGAAGAAGAACTTTTAGACGCTGAGGAATCAGCTGAAAAGTATCGTTTCGGTAGAGCATCCCGTACGTTAAAGCACGTGGATGAAAAATTGAATGAAGTTGAACATACAATTGATGAAATTTACCAAGAGGTAGACCGTTTGCTTCACTCAGAGCAAGACAGTAGAGAAGAAGCTAAAAAATTGGATCCTCGAATTCGTGAAGTGAGAAAGAAGGTTTTACAAAATGGGTATCAACTTGGTAAAGCAGAAGTTGTATTCGAAGTAGAACTTGATGAAATTGAACAAGAAATGAGTCGTTATGAAGAAGTAGCTGCTTCTGGTAATTACACTGATGCATATGAATTGGTGAATAGTCTGAAAGCAAGACTAGATGAATTAGAACGGAAAGTTGATGTATTTCCACATTTATATCGTCTGTGTAAACACTCAATGCCAGAAGATTTAGATCATCTGCAAAATGGAGTCCGCGATATGAGAGAAGAAGGGTATCGAGTCCAACATTTAGGCATTGAAAAAGAAATACATACTCATCATGAGACGTTACATTTACTGATTGATCAGTTGGATAAAGGTTTCGATGATGGTGTGGAAGAAAAAATCGAACAGATGAAAGCTCGGATAGTGGAAATTTATGACCAATTAGAAAATGAAGCTTTGGATAAAAAGTTTGTTGTTCAACGTTTGGAAAAAGTTGATGAACAAATGGAAGAAGCTCGAGAGACTTTCTCTGAAACGAAAGATAATATCATTGCCGTGAAAGAAAATTATCATTTGACAGATGATCGCTACGATCAGCAGTATCAGTTGGAAAAGACAATAGAGAAGCTGAATAAAGAAGCGATGAGAATTAGAGAAATGGTGGAAAATGGAGATCAGCCATTCTCTGAGATCAGGATAGACCTTGAGCAATGGTTGATTGATTTTGAGGCATGGCGTGAGCCTCAAGAAAAGCTTGACTATTACTTACACAATCTGCGAAAAGATGAACTTGATGCTAGAGAACGCATTGACAATTTGAAGCAGAAAATCGCTAATGTAAGACAGCAATTGCAGAAAAGTAACCTGCCAGGTATCCCTAGTTATATTTTAGACCTCGTTGAACAAGCAAGGTCGTTGATCGGGCAGACTTATGACTCATTAGAAGATCAGCCGTTAGATATGGAGCAGGTTGAAATGAATTTAACAAAGGCTGAGAAATGTGTAAATCATGCAGTTGAACAAACAAAATTCCTTATAGAACAAGCCTATTTGGCTGAACGTGTGATTCAATATGCGAATCGATATAGAAGTAAGTATCCAGTACTTGCAGCGAACATTTCTGAAGCTGAGACTCATTTTAGGAATTATGAGTATGAAACTGCTCTAGAAAAGGCCGGAAATACTTTAGAGGAAATTGAACCAGGGGCCCTAGAAAGAATAGAAAAAGTCACTGAGACTTCTGTATCCTAGTAGGGAGAGAATTAAAAATGGAGAGAGTAATCGTTGGGGCTAGTACGGTGCTTTTCGTACTTACTTGGACCTTTGTTATACTTTTATTTTTTCAAGACAGTAGTTCCCCGTTGGTAGCGAACCCACATAATATTTCCGAGGAAATAGCCATAATAGACAAGCAATCGACAGATTTCTACAGTATCATCGAAGAACGAGAGAAAATTGATGAAGAGAAGAACGCACCAACAATGGAGAAAAGCGAGTCTGCTTCTTTATCTAACGGGTTAGAGAGTCAATTTCCCCAACAGGAAGGCGTATCTATTGATGAACTGTTGGATTGGCTGGACTTAACTGACGAAATCAATGAAGAAACTACCCAATAATACAATTGGGTAGTTTTTACTTTTTGTTCATGTTAAAGCTTTGCAATGATTAAATAGGGAAATTGCAACAATGTTCCATGGTGTGATATTATAAATCGTTGGAAAGAAAGAGACTTAAAGGAGATGGATGGAATGATCTATCTGGATAATAGTGCAACGACGAAACCATCCGAAGATGTATTGTCCACATTCAGTAGAGTAGCAACTGATTTCTATGCTAACCCTTCTTCAATTCACCAGTTGGGCGGCAAATCTGAGCAACTATTATTAGAAGCAAAAAAGCAAGTTGCTTCATTATTAGAAATAAAAGAGAATGAAATTGTTTTCACTTCAGGTGGAACTGAGAGTAATAACTTAGCTATAAAAGGAATTGCCCGTGAACACAAACAACGTGGTAATCACATTATCACGAGCCAGGTGGAGCATCCTTCGGTATTGGAAGCTTGCAGATACTTGGAAAGTGATGGATTCGAAGTGACTTACTTAAAAGTTGATCATCAGGGGAAGATATCGTTAAATGAGCTGAAAGAAGCTCTAAGGGAAGACACTATTTTAGTGACAATTATGCACGTGAACAATGAAATCGGCACGATTCAGCCGATAGAGGATATTGCGGAATTATTGAAAAATTATCCTAAAACTTTCTTTCATACTGATCACGTCCAAGGATTCGGAAAAGTGAAACTGAATTACCAACATGAAGGTCTAGACTTGATAACTATTTCGGGTCATAAAATACATGGACTGAGGGGGACAGGATGTTTAGTTAAAAAGTCTCCCGTGAAATTACATTCATTGTTTCATGGTGGTTCTCAAGAGGGACAAGTTAGACCAGGAACTGAAAATTTGGCTGGTGCGGTTTCGTTAGCTAAAGCAATGAGACAGGCTTTGGAGAAAATGAGTCAGGTTAATCGAATAAATGAGCTCAGAAAACGATTGATAAATGAGCTTGAACTTCATGAATCGATTACAATTCTCTCACCTGAAAAAGGTGCACCGCACATTTTGAACTTTTCAGTGAAGAACTTCAAACCAGAAGTGTTGATTCATGCCCTCGGCGAGGAAAATATTTATATTTCAACTAAATCTGCATGTTCTTCTAAGAAGAATGATGTTAGTCATGTTCTCGCTGCTTGTGGTCATACTGATGATCAAGCAGCGACTGCAGTGAGAGTGAGCATGCATATAGAGCAAACTGAAGAAGATATTGACGCTTTCATTAAAGCGATAAATAAAATTTTGAAGAAATACGAAAATATAATGGGGTAATCTACATGAATTATGATCATATTCTAGTCAGATATGGAGAGCTATCATTAAAAGGAAAAAACCAAAAAATGTTCGTGCAAAAGTTGAAGGAGCAAGTTCAACGCAAATTAGTCGATTTTCCTGCAACAAAGGTACGTACAAGTCGGGATCATATGTATATTTTATTGAACGGGGAAGATTATGAAGCAGTTCTTGATCAATGTAAAGATGTCTTTGGCATACAGTCATTCAGTTTGGCAATGAAAGTTGAGAATGATGAAGAGTCTATAAAAAATTCTGCTTTAGAGGCATTGAAACAAGAAGCAGGCGAGACATTTAAGGTAACTTGTAAAAGATCTTATAAAGAATTTCCGAAGAACTCTCAAGAAATGAACCAAGTACTAGGTGGACACCTACTTAGCAACACGGATACGTGGAAAGTGGATGTTCATAATCCTGATGTAGAAATTCGAGTTGAAATCAGACATGAAGCCACTTATATTACCGCGAAGAAGATACTTGGAAAAGGTGGATTGCCAGTAGGAACAACCGGCAAATCATTGTTATTGATGTCTGGTGGAATTGATAGTCCAGTCGCTGGTTATCTAGCTATGAAGCGCGGGGTAGAGTTGGAGGCAATCCATTTTCACTCTCCGCCTTTTACAAGTGAGCGTGCAAAACAAAAAGTTGAAGACTTAGCTCAAAAGTTAACGAACTTTAGTGGAAAAATGAAGGTGCATTTTATTCCTTTCACTGAAATTCAACAGAAAATTTTTAAAGAAGCACCCGACTATTATGGTATGACCATTATGAGGCGTTTAATGTTCCGTATTAGTGAGCGGGTCGCTGCGGAAAGAGACATTTTATCAATAACAACTGGTGAAAGCTTAGGCCAAGTAGCAAGTCAAACGATGGAAAGCATGCATACGATCAATGAGGTGACGAACTATCCAATCATCCGTCCTTTAGTGGCGATGGACAAGCTAGAAATTATTGATATTTCGAAATCGATTGATACGTATGATATTTCAATTCGTCCTTATGAAGATTGCTGTACAATCTTTGTTCCAAAAGCACCGAAAACGAAACCTAAGCGTGAGAAAATTAATGCGATAGAATCAAGCATGGATTTCTCTAAGGAAATAGAAAAAGCTTTAAGTGAACTGGAGACAGTAACTTATGATTCTTCAAAGAAATCGAAAGAAGAACTTTACGAAGATTTATTTTAGATTTTGTAATTCTTCATAATTTCCATGTTTTACTTTGAATGATTTCTTCTCGATATCTAACAATAGTATCGAGGAGGTGATAGACATGGCAAACCAAAACTCATCAAATCAATTAGTAGTGCCTGGCGTTGCAGCCGCGCTTGATCAGATGAAGTATGAAATTGCTCAGGAGTTTGGGGTTCAGCTAGGTCCTGATTCAACATCTCGTTCGAACGGTTCTGTTGGCGGAGAAATCACAAAACGTCTAGTTCAACAGGCAGAACAGCAATTTAATGGCAATCAACAACAATAACGTTATACAATAAGGACAACGTTAATAAGCGTTGTCCTTTTTGGTGTCAAAAAAGGATTAAAAGTAAATAGTTCGGAGGCGTGAATGGTGGGGAAATTATTCCATGGTAATAAAATATATACGATGGCTGAAGAAGGTCATTCTGTTGAAGCGGTATTCACTGAAAATGGCAAAATCGTTTCTACTGGAACATTGCAGGACTTAAAATCTACATATCAAGATAGAATTACAGAGGAAATTGAAGTTGATGGTGTGATGCTTCCAGGATTTATAGATAGTCATATGCACATTATCGGACATGGTGAACGGCTTATTCGGTTAGATTTAGGAAATATAGAAACTCGTGAAGAGGTACTGACTGCTGTTGAAAAGGCCGCTTCAGGTTTAACCGATGGAGAATGGTTGATAGGAGAAGGGTTCAACGAAAATTACTGGGATGACCCCGTTGTGATACATCGGAAAGAACTGGATGAGCGAAGTCCTAATCACCCTGTCATGCTCTCAAGGGTATGCAGACATGCTTTAGTTGTAAATACAAAAGCAATGGAAATCGCTGGTGTGGATGACAAAAGCGAAGATATCCCTGGGGGAGTAATTGGACGTGATCAAACGGGAGAACTGGATGGTTCATTTTTTGACCAAGCTCAAGAGTTGATAAAAGAAGCCATGCCCTCTGTCAGCCAGAATTATTTAGAACGGGCGATCGAAACATCAATCGATGATTTATTGAAATACGGAATCGTCGGTGGACATAGTGAAGACCTCAGTTATTATGGAGGTTTTAAACATACATTTGATGCTTTTAAACAAGTGATAACGCGGCAAAAGAATTTTCGTGCTCACCTTTTGGTTCACCATGATGCTGTGGATGAATTTTACAAAGAAGGATATGAAGCGACTGTAAAAGATGACTGGCTTGAGTTTGGAGCAATGAAAATTTTTGTGGACGGGGCACTTGGTGGAAGAACCGCATTATTATCCCGACCTTATAAAGATGATCCTGAAACAAGAGGTGTCGCGATCCACTCCGATGAAGTGCTTGAACAACTAGTGATAAAAGCGCGTAGTATGGGAATGGCAGTAGCTGTCCATGCAATCGGAGATGAAGCCGTTGAAAAAATCGTTGATATGATTGAAAGACATCCGGTGCCATCAGGGCAAAACGACCGTATCATCCATGCGCAAATTATGAGACCAGAATTAATCGAACGAATGAAAAAGTTACAGGTGATCATAGATGTGCAACCTACCTTCGTCGCTTCAGATTTCCCGTGGGTAATCGATCGTGTAGGAGAAGATTTGATTCGAACGTCATATCCGTGGAAAACGTATATTGAGGCAGGGATTATTTGTGCAGGTGGATCTGATGCCCCCATCGAACATATCAATCCATTGGAAGGAATTGATGCAGCTGTTAATCGTCGCTCGTCGTTCGATGGTAAACCCTATGGTCTGGAACAGTGTTTGTCCGTATTTGAAGCAATTGAATTATATACGGTTAAACCAGCAGAAGTCATACGCAAAAGTGATGAACAAGGGCGAATCCGTGAGGGACACTTCGCTGATTTTGTTATTTTAGACCAGGATCCCTTCGAAGTAGATTCTCTTGATCTTCATAAAATTAAAGTAACCCGGACAATAGTCGGTGAAGAAATCGTATATAGTAAATAGTAATAAGAGGCTAGAATAAAGAAATTTAGCACACAAAAATCCGAACAACAATTTGTTCGGATTTTTGTGTTTATAGTGTTCTAAGACTACGCAAAGAAAAACACTTCGCTATCCGACGACCTGGATGTTCTAGTGTCGATATTGGTCACAGGACGTAACCGAATATAGTCGGCCAGGATTCTCAGTGTTTTTCTTTGTTTTATGTAAAAACGCATCGATTGTGGACTTCCCCATTAACCAATATGTAAAAGTCAACAATACTTATACATAATTTTTCCAGTATCTTCTCATGCTATTAACGAGGTGAAAGTAATGGTATGGGTTATTTCAATCTTAATCATCATATGCTTAATAATTTCTGTGATCTGGCTCTCAAAGCTAACTGTGGACATATATTTTACATACGCAGAAGAACAAAAAGACTTAATATTTACTGTAAGTTGGTTTGGTATGCGGATATTCAAGCGAATTATTCCTCTAATCGAACTTAACTTAGAAGAGGGTGCTCTTGAAGTGCTAGAAAAAGATGATCCCCTTGCAGTAGAAGGTAGAGAAAAGCGAAAAAAGTTTACGCTGCAGGATATGAAAAATCAATTGGAAGACGTTAATAAGTTAATTCGTACAACAACTGATTTTTTTCCACAAGTAAAAAGGATATTATCTACTTTCGAAATCAGGAATCTCGAATGTTCCTCCTCAATAGGTTTAGGAAGGGCGGACCATACAGCTATACTCATCGGTCAAATTTATTCTATTCAAGCTGTGATATATCAAATATTAGCTTCTAATATTAAAAAAGCTTCGACCCCCTTGTTTCAAAATCATGCCGTTTATTCAAGAGAATACTTTGAAATAGATTTCAACTGCATATTATCTTTTAAAATCGGTGACATTATGCGTAGTGCATTTAAAATCATGAAGCAATATCAAAAAGTGAAAAAGGTGGGATTTGAATGAACGAACATCCAATACAGGATATGATGGCAACAGCAATGGAAAATTTGAAGGACATGATTGATGTCAATACGATTATAGGAGACCCTATTGAGACACCAGACAAATCTACAGTAATACTTCCGGTGTCCAGAGTGGGATTCGGTTATGCAGCAGGTGGAAGTCAATTTAAAGGAGGAAGCAATGATCAGAATCAACAATCAGATTCTTCTTTACCTTTTGGAGGGGGAACAGGTGGTGGTGTATCCATTACACCAGTCGCATTTCTAATTGTGCAGGCACATGATGTGAAAATGGTCCACCTAGATGAAAACACTCATTTGGTCGAGAAGCTGATCGACCTTGCACCTCAGGCAGTTGAAAAAATTCAACATCTGATGTCTCAAAATAATAATCGAAAAAAGGATATGCCGAATACACCTGAGTAAGGGTTAGCTCTATCTTCCAATTTCGAACTTTGCTAAAATATATACAGTGATTCATTTATAAGTAGCAATGTGGAGGGACGAAAATGGAAGAACAAATCGAACAACTCTTTCAGTGGATAGACCAGACAGCAACAATAATAGAACAAGAAGAAAACGTTCCTTATTTAGAAGCTGTAATAGCGGCTAGTCAACTTTTGTTTGATCGTGAAATGCCTGATGACTTGGAACCATCATATGATAAAAGTTTGAAGGATCAACTCGGTAAAGTTCATCTGAAAGATTTTGAAATGGAAGTTCGCCGTAAAGCTATGCAATTAGCCATTCTTAAAGGGATGAAAGGCGCTACCCAACAACACCATTACATTACACCTGATACGGTTGGAATGTTCATGGGGTACTTAGTGCAGAAATTCATGCAAGGGGAAAAGTCATATCGGATGTTCGATCCTGCGTGCGGTACGTCAAACTTACTCCTTGCCGTCCTTAATCAGCAAAAAGGCACTGAAATTGCCGCTTTTGGTAGTGAAGTAGACGCGACATTAATGAGACTTGCATTTAACAACACAAACCTTCAAGAGCGTCACGTGGAGTATTTCCACCAGGATAGTTTAAAACCGATTTTACTAGAGCCAGTCGATGTCGTGATTTCCGATTTACCAGTCGGATATTATCCGGATGATGAAACAGCGAGTGGATATGATTTGAAAGCAGAGGAAGATCATTCATTTGCCCATCATCTATTTATCGAACAAAGTCTGAAGTATACAAAAGAAGCGGGTTACTTATTTCTGACTGTACCTAGCTTTTTGTTTGAAAGTGAGCAAAAAGAACAACTCCAGTCTTTCTTAAAAGAAAATGCTCATATCGTGGGTCTGTTAGAACTTCCTGAATCCATGTTCAAAAATAAACAGCATCAAAAAAGTATATTTATCTTGCAGAAAAAAGGTACTGAAACGAAAGACCCTAAAAAAGTGATGCTTGCTGAACTACCTTCATTCAAAGATGCTCATGCGATGAATGGAATGTTGGAACAGATTAACGAATGGTTTAAAAACGATCGTTAGATAAAAAGATCTGATCTTACTGAACTTTTAAAAAGGAGACGATGGAATTGGGAGAGGAACGAATTTTGAGGGAAGTTTCCACCTGGGAACTAGAATTATCTGATTATGTATCCAATGATTTTGAGAAAGTCTATGAGATATGGGTAAAAGATCAATTCGCTAAATTGCCAGACAACACCCAGCATCGTTTTTTTGAAGTGATGGACCAATGGATATTGTATACGTACACATTTTTGCAAAGCACAAACGCTCAAGTGGATGCCACGAACCGTATTTTGCAAGTCGGTCGGACGTATGACGAATCTATTGAAAGAGTGGAGGATTTGCGGTCGATTTCGATTGAGAAGCTGACTTATATGGCTGATCAGCAAGTTGCACGCAATCGGTTATATGCTTTTTCCCAAGGAGGAATCACTGGTACGGGCGGTTGGCTGCTTCTTGGACTCGATTTTCCTATGATGATTGCTCTTAACCTTCGGAGTGTTCAATTGATTGGCACATGTTTTGGTTACAACATGCACAACCCTCTTGAAATGATACTTGCATTGAAAGTATTTCATGCGGGAGCGATGCCAAAGCGAATGCAGTACCTTGCTTGGGAAGAGTTGAAGGGTAGTATGGAAGAGCTGGAAGGAATCATGGATGAACAGGAATGGATTACTGACGAGAGTTGGTTAGAACCACCTCTTCAAAACCTTTTCAAGACGCTAGCGATTGTGATGTTCAAGAAAAAAATGTTGCAAGGCATACCGATTGTCAGTGTTGGGATAGGGGCTGTCTCTAATTATAAATTAGCGAAACAAGTGAGTGATTTTGCAAAGAAATTTTACCAATACCGGTTGATT
This sequence comes from Halalkalibacillus sediminis, assembly GCF_002844535.1. Classification (NCBI taxonomy): domain Bacteria; kingdom Bacillati; phylum Bacillota; class Bacilli; order Caryophanales; family Bacillaceae; genus Halalkalibacillus; species Halalkalibacillus sediminis. Next base: position 1,126,370 of record NZ_PJNH01000001.1, on the reverse strand, counting down.
CATGAGAAAAATGGATGGAGTAAATAACTCCATCCATTCGTTTTATACTTTAAGAATGTCTAACTTTGTTAAAGGATTAAAGTGTGTGAAGAACAAAGACTTTCGCCATTAGGACTTGGCGATAAGCCAAGTTTTTCTCAATACTTTAAATTACATGCATTACTGGACCATATCTTCAGGACGGACAACGAGAACATCAACCTTTGCATAACGTGTGATGTGCTCTGATACGCTTCCGATGAAGAATCTTTCGACGGTGTTCATTCCAGTTGCCCCACAGATGATTAAATCTGCGCCATGTTTAGGTGCAACTTCTTTTGCAATTTTGACTTTGGGCGATCCATGTTCTAAATCGACGACAACATTATCTATTCCGGCTTTTTCTGCCCGTTCTTGATAGCTTTTCAATAATTCCATTGCATCGTTTTGAACACGATCTGAAACACTTCGGTCATAAGCTTCAATTGTTGAGTATACACGGGTGTCGACTACGTGGGAGATAATCAGTTTTGCATGGTTCCTTTTGGCAATATCGATTGCTTTTTGAAAAGCGAAGTCGGAAGCCTTGGAACCATCAACAGCTATGACAATATCATGATATTCGAAAGCCATGGATTGGCACCCCCTTATTTTAAGTTTAGTATATCATGCATTAAGAATTTTTAATAATGAGAAAAATTTAGCTTCCTCCGAATGCTAATCCTTCAAGTTTTAATTTCTTACATAATTTCAAAATGTATAAGGAGATCTAATAATTTTTCAGTGAAGTTAATTGGTTTCAGTTCGTGAACCACTCGTGATAAAATATAGTTCAATCTAGTTCAAATGGAGGATTCATATGCGACATGTTGTGATTACCGCAGGCACAAAAGGTCTTGGGAAGAAAATGACGGACTATTTTCTAGAACATGGATACAGTGTCACTGCTACATATTTTTCGGACCTGGCTAAAGCTGATCAATTATTAGAAGAGAACCCCAATGATACCGACAGGATCCACATAGAGCAACTAGATGTCCTGGACCCGACACAAATAGAGCGAGTCATTAGTCGTGCTTATCAAAAGTTCGGCCGGATTGATTGTCTTGTTAACAATGCTGGCCCATATATTTTCGAGCGGAAAAAGCTTCATGATTATTCTGATTCGGAATGGAACGAGATGATCCGAGGTAATTTGGATGCCTCTTTTCATATATTAAAAAATGTACTTCCTATTATGAGAAAACAACAGTTTGGAAGACTGGTTTTCCTTGGCTTTCAAGGGGCCAATCATAGTTCTGGTTGGATCTATCGATCAGCATTTGCTGCTGCGAAGGTCGGATTATCATCCTTGTTAAAGTCAGTTGCACTAGAGGAAGCAGAAAACCGTATTACAGCGAACATGGTTGCTCCAGGTAATATTTCTGGAGAAATGAAGGAAGCTAACATTGAGGAAAGTCGAAAGAAGAATTCGACAGAGACTCCTATCGGACGTCCTGGAACAGGGGAAGATATTGCTCGGACGGTTGGATACCTTTGTAAAGATGATTCGGATATGATTACTGGTTCGGTTATTGAGGTTACAGGCGGTTTGGATGTCATTCATAGGCATTTGTAAAGAGCTATTCCCTAATTGGATTTCTAGTGTTATAGTTAAAGCGATTACTTATTTGAGGGTAAATTAATACACATATATATTTTTTGAAATGGGAGGTTTATAACATGAAAATCGGAATACCTAGAGAGATTAAAAACAACGAAAACCGCGTGGCATTAACACCTGCTGGAGTGGTTGCTTTCAAGAGTGCTGGTCATGAAGTATTTGTTGAAACAGAGGCTGGTTTGGGTTCTGGATTTACGGACGAGCAGTACAAAGAAGCGGGGGCGACAATTACCTCTACTGCTAAAGAAACTTGGTCTCAAGAGATGGTCATGAAAGTAAAAGAACCACTTCCGGAAGAATACGATTACTTTTATGAAGGACTTATCTTATTTACCTATCTTCATTTAGCTGCGGAGCCTGAATTGACGAAAGCTCTGATCGATAACAAAGTAGTTGGAATTGCTTATGAAACGGTTCAACTAGACAATGGTTCGCTACCATTATTAACACCGATGAGTGAAGTTGCTGGAAGAATGGCTTCACAGATTGGTGCGCAGTTCCTAGAAAAATCACGTGGAGGAAAAGGTATTCTTCTAGGTGGTATTCCGGGTGTTGCTCGCGGTAATGTAACCGTTATTGGTGGTGGAGTTGTTGGTACGAACGCAGCGAAAATCGCAATGGGTCTTGGAGCAGATGTCACGATTGTCGATTTAAGCCCTGAACGTTTACGCGAACTAGATGATATTTTCGGTACTTCGATCAACACGGTCATGTCTAATCCACTTAATATACACGAAGCAGTGAAAAAATCAGACTTACTGATTGGGGCTGTCCTCATTCCAGGTGCTAAAGCTCCAAAATTAGTAACTGAAGAAATGGTAAAAGATATGCCGGAAGGATCGGTAATTGTAGATGTAGCAATCGACCAAGGTGGGATTGTAGAAACGGTGGATCGTATCACTACTCACGACGCTCCAACATACGACAAGCACGGAGTTGTGCATTATGCGGTTGCTAACATGCCTGGTGCTGTTCCAAGAACATCTACATTGGGACTAACTAATGTTACTGTACCTTATGCAATGCAACTTGCTAATAAAGGCTACAAGAAAGCCGTTAATGACAATGCTCATTTGCGTAAAGGAATCAATACACTTGATGGATATGTCACTTATCAAGCAGTAGCCGATGCCCATCAATTGGATTTCAAAGATCTGAATGAATTATTATAAAATACTAATAAGTTAAACTCCGCAAGGCTTTAAAGCCTATTGCGAAGTTTCTTTTTGAGTGGACATGTTTTAAAAAGGTTGGATTCAGGAATACTAAAGTAAATCCTAAATCAATGGAGTGATACAACATGGGACTATTACGTAAAATCTTTAAATTTGGACCAATCATTTATCCGTTGTTCCGTAAATTCAGAAAAAGAAGAGCGAGAAAAACTTTATAGTATTGAACATAAAAGCTCCCTTGCTTAAGAAATCGCAAGGGAGCTTTCATGTATATTGTATCTCTTTTCTTCTATAAAATGATTAATTCCTTCGGATATTCAGTCAACCGAACAGGACCATCTTCTTCGCTCATGTAAACATCGTCCTCGATTCGGACACCACCAACACCAGGTAGATAAATGCCAGGTTCGATTGTGAATGTCATCCCTTTTCTTAAAGGTAACTGATTATTTGAAGCCATCGAAGGGTATTCGTGAACATCTATTCCAAGCCCATGGCCAATGCGGTGGGTGAAATATTCCCCGTATCCAGCTTCTGTAATAACATTACGTGCAGCTTGATCAATTGAGCCAAGAGGTTCACCGATTTTACATGCATCGAGTCCGGCTAATTCTGCTTCAAGAACTGTTTCGTATATTTTTTTCTGCTCATCTGAAACTTCACCGACAGCGACGGTTCGAGTGATATCTGAACAATATCCTTTATGAACTACCCCTAAGTCCATCAATACAAAGTCACCAGACTGGATCTTTGTAGTGCTAGGATTTCCGTGAGGTGAGGCCGTTTTCTCGCCAGTAAGAACCAGTGTAGAAAAAGACATATGACGAATTCCTTTTTTCTTCAAGGCGTATTCAACTTCAGCAACAATTTCAAGTTCAGTTTTCCCTGGAGCAATGTGTTTAACAGCTGTCTCCACTCCATAGTCGGCAAAGCTTGCTGCTTCTTTTAAAATCTTCAGTTCTTGTTCATCTTTTTGTACACGTATTTGGTTGAGCATTTCTTGTCCATCAGCAAACTGTGCATCTGGCAACAATCCTACCAACCGTTCAAAACGTTCTACATTGAGCTGCCCTTTTTCTACAGCCATAGTTTTGACATTTGCATTTTGATCGTGTAAATATTTTGCGAATATATCCCATGGATCTTCATGGTCGAAATAAGTGAGAGTATCTCCTTGCCAGCCAGCATTCTTCACATCTTCTTTCTCTAATGCTGGAACGATCAACATTTGATTCCCGTTTTGGTCGATGTAGCAAGCAATTAAGCGTTCATGTGCTTCGGCATACAAGTTTGAATAATAAAATACATTTGCTTTAGATGTTAAGAACACTGCATCGACATCGCGTTCCTTCATTGATTCTCGAACTTTTTTTATTCGTTTTTCCATATAAACACTCCTAATATTTGATGACTTTAAGTGTAATCATAACGAAACAAGGGAAATAAATGAACTGTATAGAACTATTTCTATAAAACTTTTTTAGGAGGATGTTTCTATGAATATTTCTTATCACGGTCATTCAGTCGTTCAGGTTCAGGACAACGACAAAAAAATTATTATCGACCCTTTTATTTCAGGAAATGAGTTATGTGACTTAAATGCTGATGAAGTGAAGGCTGATTATATTTTGTTGACACATGGTCATAATGATCATGTTGGAGACACTGAACAGATTGCAAAGAACAATGATGCTCTAATCATTGCACCATTCGAGCTCGCGACCTACTTTGAAAATAAAGGGTTGAACGCACACCCTATGCATATAGGAGGAGCACATACATTTGATTTCGGAACTGTAAAGCTGACTCAAGCTTTTCATGGTTCTGCATTCTTTGAAGATGATGGTTCAATTGTATACACAGGTATGCCAAGTGGAATTCTTCTTACCATCGGTGGTAAAACGGTTTATCACATGGGAGATACAGGTCTGTTTTCAGACATGAAGTTGATTGGTGATCGCAATGATATCGATTTAGCTTTTGTTCCAATCGGGGACAATTTCACAATGGGACCTGAAGACGCACAATTAGCTTGTGAGTGGATTAAAGCCAAGCAGGTAGTACCAATTCACTTTGACACTTTCGATGTAATTAAACAAGATCCTGAATCATTTGTAGATTCGTTACAATCAGGAGTAGGAAAAGTGATGAAACCAGGAGATCAACTATCGTTATAATTCACTCAAAGGGTAGTCCGTCCGGGCTACTCCATTACATAAAATTGAAGCCACTTGTCCGTAAATGTATAATAAACATATCTAAGTAAAAAGAAATAGGTGATTCGTGTGTCCACGAAACATGAACAAATATTGAATTATATAGAATCATTACCAATTGGACAAAAGATTTCTGTCCGGATGATCGCGAAAGATATTAAGGTAAGTGAAGGAACGGCCTACCGAGCGATCAAAGAAGCTGAAAATGTTGGCATCGTAAGCACAATCGAACGTGTCGGAACGATTAGAATCGAAAAAAAGAAAAAAGAAAATTTCGAGAAGCTGACATTTGCTGAAATCGTGAACATAGTCGATGGACAGGTATTAGGTGGACGTAGTGGCTTACATAAGATGTTGAGCAAATTCGTTATCGGTGCCATGCAGTTAGAAGATATGATGCGATATACAGAAAAAGGATCACTCTTAATTGTAGGTAACCGTGTAAAAGCTCAGGAGAAGGCTTTGAACGAAGGTGCAGCAATATTAATTACAGGCGGGTTTGATGCTTCTGACAAAGTCAAAGCACTCGCAGATCAATACGAACTTCCTGTAATTTCCTGTACTTATGACACATTCACCGTTGCCACAATGATCAACCGAGCCATTTACGACCAGTTAATTAAGAAAGATATCATTATCGTAGATGATATCTACACACCATTCAGTGAAACTTATGTATTGAATGAAACAGATACGCTTTCCAAATGGTATGACTTCAATTCTGAGACTAAGCACAGTCGATATCCTGTCATCGACAGTGAAAATCGTGTGGTTGGAATCGTCACATCCAAAGATGTTATTGGTAAAAGTAGAGAAAGTAAAATCGAGAAATTGATGACGAAGCAACCGATTACTGTTAAACCTAATACATCATTAGCTAGTGCAGCACATACTATGGTGTGGCAAGGGATAGAATTGCTTCCTGTTGTGGATGAACAAATGATTTTCCAAGGCGTCATTACGAGACAGGATGTTATTAAAGGTCTTCAAAGTAATCAACGCCAACCACAAATTGGAGAAACGATTGATGATATTGTTCAAAGTCAATTGACCTATGATGAGTTGGAACAACATTTCATGACTGAAGTCACGCCTCAAATGACGAATCAATTAGGTGCGTTATCGTATGGGGTTTTCGCGTCTTTCGTAACTGAAGTTTGTAATCAAACACTGAAACAAGAAAAAACAGGTGACATGGTTATCGAAAATTTATCGATATACTACATGAAACCTGTTCAGATTGGTAGTTCATTATCAATTAAGCCTGAAGTGTTGGAACTCGGACGTAAATTTGCGAAGGTGGACGTCGAAGTATCTTCAGGTGAGGAACTTGTAGGTAAAGCGATGGTTATGACTCAGTTTATTGATCGCTAACCTTTAATAGTTCATTCCGGAAATGCTTAAACAATTTATAACCATACACAATTTGCGCTATTCCGAGGATCAGGAATACAATCCCGATAAAAAGTGCTAACTGTGTTTCGTAAAATACGTATTGATTAATACCAAAAGCAGATATGAAAGTTCCGAGAGCCATCCGTGCTTTGGCATTAGTATAATGCATTTTCACTGGTTCTTTCTCGTTTAATATCCTAACCTTGAAAAAGACATATAAAATAAAAGATATAACTATAATTGATATAAAAAATGGCACAATTGATACTCCCTTCAATACTCAGATGGGTTAATTGTAACGACCACGCAGAAAAATATCTAGCATAAATGTAAAGAAAGGAAGCTAATTCATGAAAAGTTCAATAATAGATACAATAGAAAAATACGAGACAATCATCATCCATAGACATGAAAGACCTGATCCGGATGCTTATGGTTCTCAAGCAGGCTTGGGTGAAATGATCAAGAACACATATCCAGAAAAGAAGGTGCTTTTAGCAGGGGAAGAAGATGAATCACTGAATTTCCTGGCTCGATTAGATGATATTTCAGATAGTGAATTTGAAGGTGCATTGATTATCGTATGCGATACAGCAAACAAAGAGCGAATCTGTGACCAAAGATATGTCAAGGGTGATCTAGTGATTAAGATTGATCACCATCCGAACCGCGAACCTTATGGAGATTTGATGTGGGTAGATCCTGAGGCTTCTTCAGCAAGTGAAATGATTTATGAACTGTATTTAGAAGGCCGTAAACAGGGCTGGGAATTGAGTGATGAAAGTGCTCGGCTACTATATGCGGGTATCGTTGCTGATACTGGACGATTTTTGTATCCCAGTACTACTGAAAGAACGTTTAATGCAGCAAAAGAATTATCACAGTTTAAATTCGATCGATCAGAGCTATACGAAAATATGTATAAAATCCCGTTGAATGTAGCTAAATTCAAAGGAGTATTATTACAAGAGTTAATTCCTCGCGAAAGTGGCTTAGCTGTGTTCAAGATTACAAAGGAGATGCTAGAAAAATATGAATTGACTGCTGATGAAACACAAGCTTTTGTTGGCATTGCAGGTGATATAGAAGGAATCGTAGCTTGGGTGTTTTTTGTAGAAGAAGACGATGTCATACGCGTTCGTTTAAGGTCCCAGGGTCCTGTCATCAATGATGTTGCATTCCAGTTCAATGGTGGGGGGCATCCGCTCGCCTCAGGCGCAAAGGTGTATTCTTGGGATGAAACTGAAAAAATGATTGAAGCACTTGATCAAGTTTGTTTGGATTTTGAGCAAAAAGAATAGAAGATAATAAAAAATAACCTCCCACTAATTGTGGAAGGTTATTTTACTGGGATGAACCAATATCCGTTCTCTGTATTGTCGATATGGATGTCTAATTTTTGTGAAGTTATTCTACGTTTAATCATTCGGCTGAGTTCTTCTGTTTCTGCATAAGCAGAATAGCCGTTTTTCAAGCGGTTCAACTTTTGATCTGCTAATTCCCTTTTTTGTAAAACAAGCATGAACTTCACCCCTTTAAAACATTTTTACTTTCTACTTATATTGTACCCGATTAAAGTTGGATTTATAGGCTTTTGACATAACTTTCGAAAATTAGACAAATTTAATTAGTCGTATCAATATTCAAAGAAATTGTCATAGTGGTCGACAATGTCATGTGTACCACTTCCATTTGATAGTTGATATCGTTTAAAGGGTAAGTTTTGTTTTCTATCGTTCTAATTAATAGCTCCTTTTGGTCATGTACAGACTGAATGCTTCTGCCGATGACTGGCTGTACCTGGGCTTGAACTTTCTCATTCAAACGGAGCAAAGTGATACGGTCTAACTTAAGTTCAGTAGCATTCAACCATTCTATCTCAACTTTTTGTATGGTAAACTTTTTTTCATTCTCCTCACTTAGGTCATCTTTGTCTTGTTTCAATAGTTCATTTTCGTTTTGTACTTCACTCAGTTCATTTCTGAGGGTAAGATTTTCTTCAATCCACCTTTCAGTATGAACCCCGTACATATAGATAAAAATCATGTAACCGATAATCGTACCAGCGAAAATCCCTATGAAAAAAGCTTGCCATGTTTTTTTCTTGTAGTATGGTGGAAAGTGCATCAGGTGATTTCCCCTCTGGTAATCCAGCTGATTAGAATGATGGCAGCTTTCACACCGCCCATCGCGGCGATAATCAATGTGATCTGTTTAATCAATTCTACTGAGGATGCATCCAAAATGCCTTTTTCGAACGTCGATATGGCGTCAAAGGTTCCACCTATAGCTGCTACAATCGCCCAAATGCGTAACTTTTTAGCGGTAATCAACAATTCGGAAATTGGTGGATCACCAGTTATATATGCACTCAGGCTTCCAAATAAGGCACCGCCTGCAAGGACGCCAAACGAAATGAAAAAGCATTTAATAATCGCTGCAAAAAAACGTTCTTCCATAAAATATCCCTCATCTGCAAGCCTGTCTCTTGTTGTATCCTATGAAAGTCCAACAATTTATATGCTGATGATTTCAAGTTGATAGAACCTTCGATATAATAGAATTAGAATTGTTCATTTGGAACAGAAAAGGTGTGATGAACGTGGGTTATGTTCATTTACAAGTACATAGTAGTTATACACTCTTAGAGAGCACGATTGATATAGATTCCTATGTTGAAAAGGCGGCAGAAGAAGGGCTTAATGAGATTGCCCTTACAGATCACGAGAACCTGCATGGCGCCTATCAATTTTATAAAAAATGCATTGCCAAACATATTAAACCGATTATCGGCATGACAATCGACTTTTTTGTTGAAGATGAAAAACGCCCTTGTCGGATGACTTTGCTAGCAAAAAACTGGATTGGTTATCAAGGATTGGTCCAGCTTTCCAATTCTGTGCAAGTTAATAACAAACAATTAAGATTGGAAGACTTCAAGGCATTTCGCCATGATGTGCTTCCAATCTTGAACATTTACGATACTTTTCTAGAGGAAATGTTGTTTTTACAACAGGAGGAAGTGCCTTATAGTGTTTTTGAACAAATGGATTCTGTATTTGAGCAATGGTACATAAACGTGGAGCCATTGCGGATCAATTCAACGCAAACAAATGAGTGGTTGAATGGATTGACACAAAATCGAAGAGACCAATTGGTTGTCACATGCGATGTACGCTATTTAAAAGAAGATCACAAGAGCGCATATGAAGCGATGTTGGCGATGAAAAAAACATCGACAGTTGAAGCGGTGGCGACAGAAACAAACTCAGCAACACATTTATTGAGCGTTGATGAATTGAATAATCGAATAGATGGCGACTGGTTTAATGAATGTGAACGATCTGCAATGCTAGCAAATCAATGTCAGATAGAGTTCCCAAGGCAGTGGTTTTCACTCCCAACATTCGAGCAGCAAAAGTATGATTCTTCGGATGAACAACTTGAAGCACTCTGTAATAAACAGATTGATCATAAGTATAAGAATAATCATGCTGAAGCAAAGCAGAGGCTGGAGTATGAGTTATCTGTTATCCAAAACATGAAGTTCTCTGATTACTTTTTAATTGTTTGGGACATTATCCGTTACGCTAAGCAACAGAAGATTATGGTCGGTCCAGGAAGAGGTTCAGCTGCAGGTTCGATTGTGGCCTATTTACTCGACATAATTGAAGTAGATCCTTTGAAGCATGAACTACTATTCGAACGTTTTTTGAATCCTGAAAGAACATCCATGCCGGATATCGACATTGATTTCGCTGATTATCGTAGAGATGAAATCATTCGTTACGTCAACGAAAAATACGATGCCGGGAGAGCAGCCCAAATCATTACTTTCGGGACTTTCCAAGCAAGATCTACAATAAGAGAATTAAGTAAAGTCTTCCAAATAGATTCTGACACAGTCAATCAGCTACTGAAATTCTTACCTCAGCAAGTCACCTCGTTGAAAAAGGTGGTGAAGGAGTCCGAAGAATTAAAAACTTACGTTAAGAAATCCAATCAATTGATCAAGTTATTTCAAGCTGCTTTTGTAATTGAAGGCCTCCCAAGACACCATTCGACTCATGCAGCGGGAGTAGTCATTGGTGATAAACCGATGACCGATCGTGTTCCAATGATTCAAGGCCAAGATGGTGTTCTGTTGACTCAATTCCCAATGAAAGATTTAGAATCGATCGGGCTATTGAAAATGGATTTTCTCGGTTTGCGTAACTTAACTTTACTAGAACGCATGATGAAACAGATTGGGGAAAGAGAAGGAATCTATATCAATTTAAAAGATATCGATCAAAATGATGAAAAGTCGTTCCAGTTACTGAGAAATAGTTTAACAACTGGGGTCTTTCAATTAGAATCGAACGGTATGCAACGTGTCTTACGACTAGTTCAGCCGAACCAATTCGAAGATATTGTGGCGGTCAATGCTTTGTTTCGTCCAGGCCCTATGCAGTTCATAGAGACTTATGCAAAAAGGAAAAATGGCCGGGAAAAGGTAAAATATATCCACCAAAGCCTTGAGCCAATTTTAAAAGATACTTATGGAGTACTGGTTTATCAGGAACAGGTCATGCAAGTGGTTAGTAAGATGGCAGGGTTCAGTTATGGAGAGGCTGACCTATTGCGAAGAGCGATCAGTAAGAAGGATCTTCCAGCCATCCAACAGATGAAGCGCAAGTTTATTGACGGGGCCATACAAAATGATTATCAACAAGAGACAGCCCAGGAAATTTTCGATTGGATCGAACGATTTGCGGATTACGGTTTTAATAAAAGTCACGCAGTTGCTTATTCAATGATTTCGTATCAATTAGCTTACTTCAAAGCTAACTTTCCAGCCTATTTCTATGCAGAGTTGATGTCTTCAGTCATGCATGATCATGAAAAATTATATCGCTATATTCAAGAAGCTAAGCGTCAGGGGATTAAGATATTACCGCCATCAGTGAATGAAAGTTTCGGTAAGTTTACGGTATCGAATAATCAACACATTCGTTTTGGACTACTTGCAATCAAAGGATTCGGTAGACAATCGCTTGATGAAATCATTAAAGCGAGAAAACCGAAACCTTTTGAAAGTATATTCGATTTTTGTCAGCGTGTTTCATTATCCGCTGTCAATCAGTCTACGATTGAGACACTGGTGATAGCAGGTGCATTTGATGAAACGAACCGAAATCGAGCACAAGTATTGGCGTCGATTATGCAAGCTATAGAACAAGGCGAATTGTTCTCAGATATGGATCAACAAATCTCATGGGATAGGGAACTTTTTAATATTGAAGTCGAGTATACAGATGTTGAGCCATTCCCTATTCTCAAAGAATTACAAATGGAGCAACAAGTGCTCGGGTTTACATTGAGCGATCACCCCCTTTCTCATGTGCGACGAGCTTTGACACGAAAAGGGATGCAAACAATTGCTCAAGCGTTTACCGTTCAAATTAAGAAGACGATTCAAATGGTCAGTTCCATTGATTCGATTAAATCAATAAGAACGAAACGTGGAGAACAGATGGCTTTCGTTACACTCCAAGATGAAACAGGAGATATCGATGGGGTCATCTTCCCGGATGTACACAGGGAAATTGGTCGTTGGATCGAAGAAGGATTAATCGTACAAGTGAAAGGAACAATTGAAGAACGGAATGATAAACGACAATTGATTTTAAAGGAAGTAAGCAATTTTTCGATTGAAGATCTCCCAAAAACCAACGATCAACAAATTTTCATCAAGTTGACGGAAGGTAATGAAAAAGATGGAGTGGCTCAATTACGAGATTTAAGCTCTCAGTACCCAGGGGGAACGAAGGTGGTTGTCTATTCACCCACCCAAAAGAAAAGCTATCAGTTGTCTGAGTCCTATGATCTTGAGTTGACTTCTGAAAACTTAGAATCACTTAGGGATATTTTCCAAGATGATCATGTGGTAGTGAAAAGTATTCAAAAATAATGAATCTCTTTACACAAATAGCGGTTCTGTTATAATAAATTAGGTCAGTGGTCTGACCATTTTTTATACGTGTTTATTCAAAAAATTGGCTTTGTTATTGGATATAGAAAAAAAGCGAGACTCCTGCGGGTCGACTAAGTTCGGTCACGTCCTGTGACCAACGTCGACACTAGCACTTCCTGTCCGTCGGAAAAGCAACAGTTGAAGACCCCACAGAAAGCATAGCTTTCGAGGAGGCTGAGGCGTTGCCCGTGGAAAGCGAGCTATTTTTCTGTATCAACACCAAATTTTTATGAAGCTAATATATTATAAATCTTGATTAATAAAATTGATGACATAACAGACCAGGAATTTTAAAATGAATCAAATGAACTTATATTTTAAAAATTATACTTAAGATGAATAAAAAAGGAGAGGTATATGTGGCTAGTCTAAGAGAAGAAGCGTTACACATACATCAAGTCAATAAAGGAAAGCTCGCTACACACTCCAAAGTTCCAATCACGAATTCAAAGGATTTAAGCTTAGCTTATTCTCCAGGAGTAGCTGAACCTTGTAAAGCTATATACGATAATAAAGAAGCTGTCTGGGATTATACAATGAAGGGGAACATGGTCGCTGTAGTAACGGACGGATCAGCTGTTCTTGGTCTTGGAAATATCGGTGCTGAAGCTTCCCTACCCGTAATGGAAGGAAAGTCAGCTCTTTTTAAAGGATTTGCTGGAGTAGATTCCTTCCCGATTGCACTAGGTACAAATGATGTTGATGAAATTGTTCGTACGGTTAAATTGATGGAGCCGACATTCGGTGGGGTCAATTTGGAAGATATCGCAGCTCCGAATTGTTTTATTATCGAAGAGCGTTTGAAGAAAGAAACAAGTATTCCAATATTCCATGACGATCAACACGGAACTGCTATTGTTACAGTTGCAGGCTTGATCAATGCATTGAAATTATCAGGTAAGTCTTTTTCAGATATAAAAGTAGTAGCTAATGGAGCTGGTGCAGCTGGAATCGCAATCATCAAATTATTATATAGTTTCGGTGTTCGTGATATCGTAATGTGTGACTCCCGAGGGGCAATATTTGAAGGTCGTTCATACGGTATGAATGAGGTAAAAGATGAAATAGCTAAAATGACAAATAAAGATAAAGAAGAAGGCTCTTTAGCAGAAGTCATGTCAGGTTCTGATGTTTTCATTGGTGTATCTGTAGGAGGCCTGCTATCTAAGGAAATGGTCGAGAGCATGAACGATGACCCGATAATTTTTGCGATGGCAAACCCTGATCCTGAAATCATGCCAGATGACGCTAAGGAAGCGGGTGCGAAAGTGATAGGTACAGGACGTTCTGACTTCCCAAACCAAGTTAATAACGTATTAGCCTTCCCAGGAATCTTCCGTGGAGCATTAGATGTAAGGGCAACGAGAATTAATGAAAAGATGAAGGTAGCAGCAGCGGAGGCAATAGCAGGCTTAGTAAGTGAAGACAAGCTTTCGGTAGATTATGTGATTCCTGACCCATTCGATTCTAGAGTAGCCCCTGCAGTAGCAGCTGCAGTAGCAAAAGCTGCTATGGAATCTGGTGTGGCACGTATCAATGTGGATCCAGAGGAAGTTAAAAGAAAGACCGAGCAATTAACTTCTATTGATGAATCATCCAAATAAAGGATGCTAGAGGTGTCAATGATGACCAACCAATCAAAAATGAAAGTCTATCAAGAAGTGCTCGAGCAAATAAGAATTTTCATCGAAGAGAATGAATTATCTGAAGGAGATCGATTACCTTCCGAACGTGAGTTAGCAGAACAACTGAATGCTGGTCGATCTTCAGTTCGAGAAGCTTTGAGAGCTATTGAATTATTGGGGTTAATTGAGACCAAACATGGTGAGGGAACCTTTCTGAAAACTTACCGACCATATCATTCGGTGGAATTGTTAGCAACATTTGTTCTAAGAGAATCAAATACTAAGAGTGAACTAGTTGAAGTTAAAAGCATGTTGGAGCAGCAAGGGATTTTAAAGACTGCTGGTGTTTTGACATCAAGCGATTTAGATTCTATGGTACACGACCTCAAGGAATGCGACAGTCAACCAGAATATCTGCATACTTGCTTTTTTATGAACATTTTTGAGAAGACAGAGAATCGTTTGTTGTTAAAAATATGGCACTTGGTTGATGGGTTTTTCCAAACGAAATTTGATGTTGATAAAAACCCTCATTTCTACAAGGAAATGATAGAGCTATTGAGACACGGAGAGACCGTGCAAGCGATGGAAAAAGTTGAGCACTTATATGAGAGGTAAATTTACTCTTAAATTCTGACAAGCTTTGCATATGTAATGTTTTATAGTAAGAGGGTCAATGGCCGAAGGAGGAATTTGCTTGCTAAAAGATATTTTTCAAAAGAAGAGAAAATATGCCACTGTTTCAAAACAAGAAGAGCGGGAAGATGTTCCTGAAGGAATGATGATCAAATGTCCGTCTTGCCGAAAAATATATTATCGCAGGGAACTGGAGAAGAATTTAATGACTTGTCCGAACTGTGATCATCATCATCAAATGTCTGCTCATGAGCGCATAGAGTGTCTATTTGATGAAGGGTCTTTCGAAGAGTGGAATGAAGGGATGATCTCAGAGAACCCCTTAGAATTTCCCGATTATACTGATAAGTTAGAGAAAGATCGAAAGAAAACAGGCATTAATGAAGCGGTAGTTACTGGAAGAGGTACAATTGACGGTTTACCTACTGCCATTGCTGTCATGGATGCCAGGTTCCGTATGGGAAGTATGGGTTCTGTTGTTGGTGAGAAGATATCAGCTGCTATTGAACAGGCTCAAGAAGAACGTTTACCAATCATCATTTTCACCGCTTCCGGTGGAGCAAGGATGCAAGAGGGAGTCCTAAGTTTGATGCAGATGTCCAAAACGTCTGTAGCTTTAGAAAGATTCAGCCGTGCGGGTGGATTATATATTTCTTTCATGACTCATCCTACTACTGGAGGGGTATCTGCTAGCTTTGCATCACTAGGCGACATCAACTTTGCTGAACCTCAGGCTCTTATAGGCTTTGCTGGTCGGAGAATCATTGAGCAGACCATTCGTGAAAAACTCCCGGATGATTTCCAAACTGCTGAATTTTTAATGAAGCATGGACAGCTAGACAAAGTGGTTCACCGAAAAGATATGAAACAAACATTGTATCAAGTGTTAGATATTCACCAAGCGGGAGGTGGACAGGCATGAAGCATGTTCTCCCATTTGAGAAGCCTGTTGTTGAATTAAGAGAAAAGATTTCAGAACTTCATAAATTCACTGATGATAGTGATGTGGATCTCTCTGAGGAAATCGCAAACCTTGAACAGAGGCTGGTTCATTTAGAGAAAGAAGTCTATGGTAATATGTCTCCTTGGGATCGTGTCCAAATGGCACGTCACCCACTGAGACCAACGACCCTTGATTATATTGAACACTTATTTTCTAATTTCATGGAGTTGCATGGGGATCGAAACTATGGAGATGATGAAGCGATTGTAGGTGGGATTGCTAAGTTTGAAGGTGTCCCAGTAACTGTAATTGGTCATCAGCGAGGGAAAGATACGAAAGAAAACCTTAAACGTAACTTCGGAATGCCTCACCCTGAAGGGTATCGTAAGGCGTTGCGTTTGATGGAACAAGCTGAGAAGTTCAATCGACCGATTATCACTTTCATAGATACGAAAGGTGCCTATCCAGGAAAAGCAGCTGAAGAACGTGGTCAAAGTGAAGCAATCGCTAGAAATCTACGTGAAATGGCAGGCTTAACTGTTCCTATCATTTGTATTGTAATCGGTGAAGGCGGTAGCGGTGGAGCACTTGGTATAAGTGTTGGAGATCGTTTATTTATGCTGGAGAATTCAACTTATTCCGTCATATCACCTGAAGGCGCAGCTGCATTACTTTGGAAAGATTCTACATTGGCACAAAAAGCTGCCGAAACAATGAAGATTACATCATATGATTTGGAAGAATTAGGAGTTATAGATGCCGTTATCGACGAAATTCAAGGTGGAGCACATCGTGATATTGAATCTCAGTCTACCAAGATCAAAGAAGCAATTCGAACATCGATTGACGAACTTAGTCCAATGTCTGAGGAAAAGCTATTGGATGCTAGGTGGGAAAAGTACCAAAAAATCGGTGCGGTGACTTCAATTGTGAAAAATGAGGGTTAAGGAAAGAGGGGCTGTTGACTCAGCTCCTTTTTATATTCGTACGTTAATATCTTTGCATGGCTTTTATACAACGTTTGATTTAAAATGAAACATACAAATGGAACAATGAAGCATGTATCGAGGTGAATGGAATGAAACGAATAGGAATTTTAACTAGTGGTGGAGACGCTCCAGGAATGAACGCGGCAGTTCGTTCAGTCGTACGTAGTTGTGTTTACAATGGAGTAGAAGTTTACGGAATTTATTACGGATACCAAGGTTTAATCGAAGGCCAGATTAAAAAATTAACGATCGGCTCTGTAGGGGATATTATTCAACGTGGTGGAACAATGCTTTATTCATCCCGTTCAGAGGAATTCAAGACTGAAGAAGGTAGAAAAAAAGCTATAAATCAATTGAAACAACATGAGATTGATGGATTAGTTGTTATCGGAGGGGACGGAACCTTCCGAGGTGCGATGAAATTAACAGAGGATGGTTTTCCTTGCATTGGAGTACCAGGCACAATCGATAATGATATTCCGGGCACAGATTTTACAATCGGGTTTGACACAGCGCTTAACACAGTCATCCATTCGGTGGATAAGATACGAGACACGGCCACATCCCACGAGCGAATATATGTCATCGAAGTCATGGGAAGGGATGCTGGTGATCTTGCACTTTGGGCTGGACTAGCAGCAGGGGCAGAAAGTATCCTTATCCCTGAAGTAGAATCTGATTTTGATGATGTAGTAGAAAAAATCAGACGAGGTCATGATCGAGGTAAGCGTCATAGCATCATTCTACTTGCTGAAGGTGTCGGGAGTGCTGTGGATTATGCGGATCGAATCAATGAAAAGCTCAATGTACAAACACGTTACACCGTACTTGGACATGTTCAACGAGGAGGTTCGCCGACTGCAAATGACCGTGTACTAGCCAGTCGCCTCGGAGCTTATGCAGTTGATTTGTTAATATCAGGTGAACAAGGTCGTATGGTTGGGATTGAACAGAATAAACTCGTTCATCACAATATTATTGAAATACTTAACAAGAAGAATCATATCGATACTGGTGTTTATGAATTGTCGAATCAGTTATCGATCTAAAGGTGAAACTAGGTTTGAGGAGGTATTTTAAATGAAAAAAACTAAAATAGTATGTACCATTGGCCCTGCCTCAGAAACGGTAGATACGCTAAAAGAAATAATAAAATCAGGAATGAATGTAGCACGCTTGAACTTCTCTCATGGCAATTTCGATGAGCACCGACAACGAATTGCGAACATTCGTCAGGCTGCTGATGAATTGAATGCAAATATCGGTATCATGCTAGATACAAAAGGACCTGAAATACGTACAGGCTTTTTCAAAGAGGAAGAGGTAGAGTTGAAGAAAGGTTCAACCGTCTACCTTGCAATGGAAGAAGTTGAAGGGACGAGTGAACGTTTTTCAGTCAGCTATGAAGGGCTGGTAGATGATGTCGAGCCTGGTAAACAAATCTTACTTGATGATGGCTTAATCTCTTTAGAGGTTAAAGAAATCGATAAGAATAAGCGTGAGATTAAAACAGAAGTGCTGAATACAGGTATAATCAAGAACCGAAAAGGTGTGAACGTTCCTAATGTCAGTGTAAATTTACCTGGTATTACTGAAAAAGATGCGAATGATATTGTTTTTGGAATTGAACAAGGAGTAGATTACATCGCAGCTTCTTTCGTAAGAAGAACATCTGATGTTTTGGAAATACGTGAACTACTTGAAAAACATAGCGCTGAACATATCAAAATCATTCCTAAAATAGAAAATCGTGAAGGCGTAGAAAATATTGAGCAAATTGTTAGTGTCAGTGACGGAATCATGGTTGCACGTGGAGATCTAGGTGTGGAAATACCACCAGAAGAAGTACCTCTTGTACAAAAACGTTTGATCCGTGCTTGTAACTTAGCAGCGAAGCCAGTTATAACTGCTACTCAAATGTTAGATTCCATGCATCATAATCCACGCCCGACAAGAGCAGAGGCAAGTGATGTTGCAAATGCGATTTATGATGGAACAGATGCGATCATGTTATCAGGTGAAACAGCTGCCGGGGACTACCCTGTCGAAGCAGTTCAGACGATGCACAATATCGCTGTATATACGGAACAGACGTTGGACGACTATTTCATGTCCCATAATCATAAAGAAGAAGCTGGATTAACGATACCAAATGCGATCAGTCATTCAGTAGCTGACTTAGCTAAGAGTCTAGAGGTCAAATCCATCATTACACCAACTGAAAGCGGACATACTGCGCGTATGATTTCAAAATTCCGCCCTCAGTCTCCAGTCATCGCTGTTACTTCACACCCTCATGTTAATCGTCAGTTAAGTCTAGTATGGGGTGTTCATGCAACTATGGGTAACACAGTAGCCTCAACAGACGAAATGTTAGCTCTTGCAGTTGAAAAAGGACTTGATACTGGATTGATTGAACATGGAGACCGGGTAGTAATAACTGCGGGTGTTCCTGTGGGTGAGAGTGGATCAACGAATTTGATCAAGGTCCATGTAGTTGGAAATATTGTTGCTAGAGGACAAGGTATTGGTAAAGTTGGAACAGCAGGTAAAGCTATCGTAACAAATGATGTTGAAAAATTAGAACACGACTTTCAAGAAGGAGATATCTTGGTAACGCATAGCACGGACCGTGATATGATGCCGTGGGTCGAAAAAGCTTCAGGGGTAATTACTGAAGAAGGCGGTTTGACGAGTCATGCTGCAGTCGTGGGAATAAATCTAGGAATACCAGTAATCGTAGGAACGAATGATGCAACAAAACTAATTCAAAATGGTGAAGAAATCACCATCGATCCTTCTAACGGAATAGTCTACCAAGGTCGTACAAATGTCATATAATTATTCTCGGGGGATTTCAATTGTTTAGAATCCTATTTATCTTAATCATCGTTGTTTCAGCAATAGAAATAGCCATATTTGTAAGCCTAGGAAACGCATTCAATGTCTGGATTGTGCTCTTCGGTATTATATTGACAGGACTTGCAGGAGCATTTTTGGCTAAACAACAAGGGCTCGGAACGTTAAATCGGGCACGATTTGAAATGTCTAACAGCAGAGTGCCAACAGAAGAGATTTTCGATGGTATCGCTATTTTGGTCGGGGCAGTATTGTTGTTTACACCAGGGTTTCTGACAGATACTATTGGTTTTCTGCTGCTGATCCCACCTACAAGACGTCCTGCTAAACAGTGGGCGAAAAAGACTGTACAGAATATGGTAAAAAGCGGCAAGATTACTGTTTTCAGAAGATAATTAATGGGTCATTGAGGTTCGGTAAATACTGAATCTCAATGACTTTTTTAGGTTATTAGAATCAATGAGTGGGTTTTCAATGAGTGGGTTTTGCCTTCAAAACTTTTAGTCGAGGATCGCCTAATTACTTCAATATATACTTTTTAATATGGGAAAACCCACCACTTTTCAAAAATGCGCCACTCAGCATGAGGATAAACGGTGTAACTAACACTCCTGTTGGTCCGAAAACCTTCAGCGTTATGAAAATTCCAACGACTAATGCTAGAGGATGAATGCCAATTGAGCCACCAATTAAACGTGGCTCAATCAAGTTCCTGACAATAACAACAAAAATATATAATGAACATAATTGGATTGTCATCAGGTGGTCTTGTGCGATCAAAGTATAAATAATCCAAGGGAAAAATAGTAGTCCAATACCAATAACGGGGATTAAATCAAATAAAATTGCTAGAAATGTAATGGTGATTACGTGGTTCGTGTTGATGATTTGTAATGTGATAAATATCAAAAAAGCTGTAATCGTTGCTATTAATACTTGTGAAGCTACATATTTTTTGAACATCACATAAATATTATTTTTCCATAGTAAGAGACTATCACGGAAAGAAGAAGGTATATGAACAGATAATTTGCTAAGCCAAGTAGGACCATCTTTTAGTAAGAAAAATGTACTGATTAGTATGAAAAGACTATAATAGCCTCCTCTTAAGATTGCTGTTAACCAAGTGATCACTTGGTGAGAGAGATTGGCTACCGTGTCCTCACTTGTACTTTTAAAATGTTCAAGCAATGCATCTATAATAGATGCCACTAAATTTTTAGATTGAGGGTCAAATTGTTCGGCTGTGTGATCCATCCATTCGGACCATTTAGAGAACAAGCTAGACTGAAAAGATTGAATTTTGATAGTCAGCTGTTCAATCAAGTGGGGTAAAAGTGTAGAAATATTTTGCAACCAATGAAAAGTTTCTATAAGCACCAAACTTGAAATCGAAAGAAATGTAAGAGTGAAACTTAATATAACAATAACGATAGCTAAGTTTTTCGGTAAATGCAGAAAATGTTCAGTAACTTTGACTAAAGGATGAAGTACCAGGGCCAGTAAAATGCTGATAGCAAAAGGGAACAAATGAGTAAAAAATAGATAGCAAATAAATATTAAAATTAATAACAATGAAATTAGTTTAGCAAGATTGGTATAATGAATTTGAGTATTCACAAGCATTTCCTTTCCGCTAACCATTTCCGATTGAGGGTGAATATATGTTTTCAATGTCTACATTGTTTTTATTGATATTATTAGGATTAGGCTACATTGCAAAAAACCAAGCGATCTTAATCGCGGTATATATTTTGTTAGGAATCAAGTTACTGAGGTTAGATGATAAACTCTTTCCTTTACTTGATTCGAAGGGGATATTTATCGGGGTGGTAGTCATCACTGTGGCGGTGCTTGTTCCAATCGCAACTGGTGAAATAGGTTTTGCTGAGCTTTATAATAGTATCAAGTCCTATTACGGGTGGATCGCTCTAATAGCTGGTATGTTTGTTGCTTATATCGCTAAAGACGGATTAGTTCTATTAGCTAATGATCCTCATTTGACAGCGGCACTGATCATCGGCACGATTCTAGCAGTGGTTTTTTTCCAAGGTGTAGCAGTCGGCCCATTGATAGGAGCGGGGATTGCATACATGGTTATGAAGCTTGTTGATTCGGTTCTCGGGATTTTCACCTAACGAATCGTTAGTTTAATCATCATCAAATGGGGAATATATATTAATGCTTATGCAAATGGGACAACTTATATGAGTGGTCCCATTTTTAAGCGTGTAAGATGAAAAACTTGTGAGGAAAATGGGTAATTTCATCAAAAACATTGGTGAATAGCTATTTTTTTCAGATAAAAAATTTCACTTTACTACAAATTTTGTTTATAATGGTCTGTGGGATGAAGACTAGGATTTTAACTAGTTAATGGTGTGTACATACACTGTTTGAAGACACAGATCAGTTATTTAGAAAAGGAGCGATAATAAATGTCAAACACTAAAGGACTCGAAAACATTGTTGCAACTGAATCATCCATCAGTTCTATTATTGATGACCAGTTAACTTATGTTGGCTTTGAAATTGATGATTTAGCTGAGAATTCAAGCTTTGAAGAAGTTATCTTTCTTTTATGGAACAAAAAGTTGCCTACAAAAGATGAGTTAGATGACTTTAAAAATGGACTAGCAGACCAAATGGCCGTTCCTCAGGGAATCATAGATCATCTAAAGTCTTATGATCTAAGCACGGTTCACCCAATGGCTGCATTACGTACGGCTGTTTCTATGTTAGGACTTTATGATGAAGAAGCAGATGAAATGAACGAAGAAGCGAATCGCAGAAAAGCTCTAAGCTTACAAGCAAAAATTGCTACGATCGTAACTGCATTCGGGCGCATCCGAAATGGTAAGGATCCTGTTCAACCTAAAAAAGAACTTGGCTTTGCTGCTAACTTCTTGTATATGTTAAACGGTGAAGAACCTAAGGATGTTGAGATTGAAGCATTCAACAAAGCATTAGTTCTCCACGCTGACCATGAATTAAATGCGTCTACCTTCACTGCTCGTGTATGTGTAGCAACACTATCTGATGTGTATTCTGGTGTTACTGCAGCAATCGGAGCACTTAAAGGTCCACTTCACGGTGGTGCCAACGAGCGAGTGATGGCGATGCTATCTGAGATCGGTGATGAAGATAAAGCAATCGACTATATCAATGATAAATTTGAGAAAAAAGAAAAGATTATGGGGATGGGACACCGTGTTTATCAAAACGGAGACCCACGCGCAAAACACTTGCGTGAAATGTCTCGCCAATTGACTGAAATCACTGGTGAATCAAAGTGGTACAACATGTCAGTCAAAATTGAAGACTATATCAAGGAACACAAAGGTCTTCCTGCAAACGTCGACTTCTATTCAGCGTCTGTTTACCACAGCTTAGGAATCGACCATGACTTATTCACTCCAATTTTCGCAACAAGTCGTGTGTCAGGTTGGTTAGCGCATATTCTTGAGCAATATGCAGACAACCGTCTGATCCGACCTCGTGCGGAATATGTTGGTCCTAACAAGCAGAAATATGTACCAATGGATCAACGCTAATAGGTTCTATTAATTAAAATAAACACTTACACAATAGCCGGGAAACCGGCTATTGTGATGTAAATTATACTTAGGAGGTAATGAAATTGACACAAGGTGAAAAAATTACAGTTGAAAATGGACAGATGAATGTCCCTAATCACGCAATTATCCCATTCATTGAAGGTGACGGAACTGGTCCAGATATCTGGGCAGCAGCCTCTCGTGTACTTCAAGCAGCAGTAGACAAAGCTTATAACGGTGAAAAGAGTATCGTTTGGAAAGAAGTATTAGCAGGTCAGAAAGCTTACGATAAAACAGGTGAATGGTTACCAGCTGAAACTTTAGATACGATCCGTGACTATAAAGTAGCTATCAAAGGACCTTTAACAACTCCAATCGGGGGTGGAATCCGTTCATTGAACGTAGCACTTCGCCAGGAATTGGATCTATTCACTTGCCTACGTCCTGTACGCCACTTCACTGGTGTTCCATCCCCAGTTAAGCGTCCAGAAGATGTGGACATGCAAATCTTCCGTGAAAATACAGAAGATATTTATGCGGGTGTTGAGTGGCAAGAAGGTTCTGATGAAGTTAAGAAAGTTATCAAGTTTTTACAAGACGAAATGGGTGTTAAGAATATCCGTTTCCCTGAAACTTCAGGAATTGGTGTAAAACCTGTATCTAAAGAAGGTACGGAGCGCTTAGTCCGTTCGGCAATTGACTACGCGATCGAAGAAGGCAAGAAGAGTGTAACTCTAGTTCATAAAGGAAACATCATGAAGTTCACTGAGGGTGCATTCAAAGCTTGGGGTTACGATTTAGCAGAACGTGAATATGGAGATAAAGTCTTTACTTGGAAAGAATACGATCAAATTGTTGAAGAAAAAGGTAGAGAAGCAGCAGATAAGGCTCAAAGTGAAGCAGAAGATGCTGGAAGAATTATCGTAAAAGATGCTATTGCTGACATCTTCCTACAACAAATTTTAACTCGTCCGAAAGAATTCGATGTAGTTGCAACAATGAACTTGAACGGCGACTATGTATCTGACGCATTAGCTGCACAGGTTGGTGGGATCGGTATTGCACCAGGAGCGAACATTAACCAAGAAACTGGTCACGCGATCTTTGAAGCCACACACGGTACTGCACCAAAATATGCAGGTATGGACAAAGTAAACCCATCATCTGTTATTTTATCTGGTACATTGATGCTTGATCATTTAGGCTGGAGAGAAGCTAGTGAATTGATCTCTAAATCAATGGACAAGACTATCGGAAGCAAAGTTGTAACATATGACTTCGCTCGTTTGATGGACGGTGCAAGAGAAGTTAAGTGTTCTGAGTTTGCAGATGAACTAATTAAAAATATGGGCTAATTAATACAAGTTCATAGGAGGCTAATCATGACGATAAAACGAAGAAAAGTGTCAGTAATTGGTGCTGGATTCACTGGTGCAACAACAGCATTGATGGTTGCTCAAAAAGAACTAGCTGACGTAGTATTAGTTGATATTCCTGATATGGAAGATCCGACAAAGGGTAAAGCACTTGACATGCTTGAAGCGAGTCCAGTGCAAGGCTTTGATTCTCAAATTACTGGTACTTCTGATTATGCAGACACTGCAGGATCAGATGTCGTCGTTATCACGGCCGGTATCGCTCGTAAGCCGGGCATGAGCCGTGATGACTTAGTCGCAACGAACTCCAAAATCATGAAGAGTGTAACGAAAGAAATCGTGAAACACTCTCCAGACACGATCATCATCGTGCTGACAAACCCAGTAGATGCAATGACTTACTCTGTATTCCAAGAAGCAGGGCTTCCAAAAGAGAGAGTTATTGGACAATCTGGTGTACTTGATACAGCAAGGTTCCGTACTTTCGTCGCTCAAGAATTGAATGTATCAGTGAAGGACGTAACAGGATTCGTTCTTGGTGGCCATGGCGATGACATGGTACCAATGCTTCGTTACTCTTTCGCAGGTGGCATTCCTTTGGAGAAGCTCATCTCCAAAGAACGTTTAGATGAGATTGTAGAGCGTACCCGTAAAGGTGGCGGGGAAATCGTTGGCCTACTTGGTAACGGTAGCGCTTATTACGCACCAGCTGCATCTATTACAGAAATGGTAGAAGCGATCTTAAAGGATCAGCGTCGTATCCTACCTGCTATCGCATTATTAGATGGCGAATACGGATATAACGACATGTATCTTGGTGTACCTACTATCTTAGGCGGAAACGGTTTGGAAAAAATTCTTGAACTAGAACTTACTGATGAGGAGAAAGCTGAGCTTGATAAATCAGCTGATTCAGTGAAAAATGTTATGAAAGTACTAAAAGAAAACGAATAATATTTATGAACCATACAAAAACTCCGAGTTTTCAAAAGCTCGGAGTTTTTTATATTGTATGTGTTTTTGGTGTTATGTAGGTTAAATTAATCAAATAACTACTTTATTTTTGAAAAAATTGAAAACTTCCGTTTTGAATATGCTTCTGATTTCTTGTATAATGTGGATTAAATTTAGGGAGGAGAACAATTATGGCAGAAAAGAATGAAGAATTGAATGAAGCTACAGCTTCGAAAAAAATTAGTAAATTAGAATTTCGCGGTGGACCATTTGTTGCTACAGTCCCTCTAGTATTCTTTATAGTTTGGGCAATTTCATTAAGTGTAGCACAGTTGGTGACTGAACAAGCTCTTATCCTAGGTATGGTCATTGGTTTGATTTTGGGTCTTTTATTATCCAAATCCAAATGGTCTGACTATGCTCAAGGGTTATTTGATGGAATGGCGCAACCTATTGGGGTTGTGGCAATCATAGCGTGGTTCTGGGCTGGCATGTTTGCAACTCTTCTACAAGCAGGCGGACTGGTCGATGGTTTGATATGGTTAGGGTTTCAGACAGGATTAGAAGCTGGCCTATTTGTGGGATTAACTTTTCTACTTGCTGCACTCTTCTCTACTGCAGTAGGTACTGGTTACGGAACGGTTGCAGCGTTCGGTATTCTTATGTATCCAGCGGGGATTGTCCTTGGTGCAGACCCCGTAATATTACTTGCAGCTATTCTTTCAGGTGCAGTGTTCGGGGATAACCTAGCTCCGGTATCGGATACGACTATCGTATCAGCTACTACACAGGAAGCTGATGTTCCAGGGGTGGTTCGCTCCCGTTTCAAGTATTCAATCGCAGCTGCAATTCCAGCATTAATCTTATTCGTCATTTTAGGTGGCGGAGATGGAAGTGGTGACGGAGCAGCACTTGCTCAATTGCAAGAAGAAGTTGCTCCCGGAGGACTAATATTCCTGATCCCATTCGCTCTAGTACTCTACTTAGCATTGAGCGGACACCATCTATTAACTTCATTGACATGGGGAATTGTAACTTCAATCGTCATGTTTGTGATATTGGGTCTTCCACTAACAGACATCGTGCACATATATCAAGGAGAAGATGGTGCTGTTGCTGAGGGGGCTTTAATGAGTGGTCTTAGCGGTTACTTCAACATGGCAATCTTAATCTTATTTATTTTATCAGCCTCATATCTACTTGAGCTAGCTGGTACGATGGAACGTATCAAAGACTTTTTCTTAAATATTATCAATGGAGTAACTAGACGAGCAGAACTTTCAATCTTTGCGATTGTCGCATTTTTGAATTCATTTATTACAATCAATACTGCTGCAGAAATTGCTGCAGCACCGTTCGTAAGTAAAATCGGTAAAGAAATGAACTTGCATCCTTATCGTCGAGCGAATTTCTTGGACACCGTCAGTTCAGCTTTAGGATACATCTTCCCATGGAGTGGTGGAGTATTGCTAGCTTGGACGACGATTCGTGGAGCTGCTGAGAATTACGATTTCATACCAGTAGTCAATCCAACAGAAGTATTCCCGTTTGTATTCCAAGGTTGGGGATTACTGATTGTAATGCTTATTGCAGCTATTACAGGTTGGGGATTACGGTACGCAGGAAAAAATGGTGAAGAAATCAAACCGAAAGATTATAAAGCATAGAACAGTTAGAGTGGCTCAAATATGAGTCACTCTTTTTTTGTTAACTGACTCAATAATTAGGAAAATTATCGTTAAGAGGTCAGGCGGAATATATATTGAAAATTACACATAATTAATTTACAAAATCTTAACACTATTTCGGTTCAGGAATCATTTAATCTCCTGGTTGATATGATAAAGTTAAAGTACATTATTTCATTCATGATGACGAGGTGAAGTCAATGACCCAGAAAATATTAATAGTTGATGATGAGCAGTCGATTACCACTTTGATTAACTACAATTTGAAGCAGTCCGGATTCGATACAGTTGTTGTCCATGATGGTGAATCAGCCCTTGAGAAAGCTGAAAAAGAGTCATTTAATCTAATTGTGCTTGATTTGATGTTACCAGGAATAAGCGGAATTGATGTTTGCCAGACACTAAGGCAATCAAGTGAATATACACCAATTATTATGCTGACAGCCAAAGGACAGGAAGAAGATAAGATTGCTGGATTAGACGTGGGTGCTGATGATTATATGACGAAACCTTTCAGCCCCAAGGAATTGATAGCTAGAATCAATGCTGTTTTAAGAAGGACCGGATCAACCAAAGAAAATGCGAATGTTATTAAAGCAGGAGATGTGACCATTAATATAGAAACTTATGAAGTATACAAGGGCGATGAAAAAGTCGAATTCACTAAGAAAGAATTTGATCTCCTCTTATTTTTAGCAGAACGCCTAAATAAGCCAGTAAAAAGAGAAATCCTTTTAGAAGATGTGTGGGATTTCGATTTTATTGGAGACACACGGATTGTCGATGTACACATTAGCCATCTACGTGAGAAGTTGGAAGATGAGCCAAAAAAACCAAAGCTGATTAAGACAGTGCGAGGTATTGGTTATAAGTTAGAGGGATAATAATGAACAAATTGATGGAAAAACGCACATTAGTTATTTATATTTTACTCAGCTTAGTATTTGTTCTTGCACTTGGGGTGGTCTTCACCCAAGTAGCGAGGTTTTTTGTAGTTGCCTCTTTTGAAAACCAAGTGGAAGACCATGCGACATATGTGGCTGATGAGATCATTAGTGATGATATGACGTTAAACGAACTTCAACAAGGAATGGCTGAATATAGCCGTTCTTTCCCAGTAAATATATTTTATGAGAATAGTCAATCTGAAGAACAAGTACATACCTTCGCAGGAGCCGAGTTATACATTTTACAGCACTTGCGAGAAGAAAACGTAAATAGCCGGACGACTTATGGAGATTCTCTTTTATATCCCTATCAAATGAGTTCAGAGGAAACAATAGTCGTCGTTCAAGACATGAGAAACTTATCAATGGTAAATGCAACTATATGGTGGATTATTGCTGGAGTTGCTGTTGTAGTAATTATTTTTCTCTGGAGTTTCGGAAATCGTGTGTATGAAAACTATGTCCATCCGATTCAAAAGGCAACTGACACAGCAACTCGATTGGCGGATGGAGATTACGAAGCTCGTATATATGATGCGCCGTATGGTATCGCGTCACAGTTGAGTCAAGCAGTTAACCGTCTGGCTCGAAATTTGGGGTCAATCACGTCTAAATATAAGAATCAAAATGACCGTTTGAAAACAGTTGTAAATA
The DNA here is from genome assembly GCF_002844535.1 of Halalkalibacillus sediminis. Lineage (NCBI taxonomy): Bacteria > Bacillati > Bacillota > Bacilli > Caryophanales > Bacillaceae > Halalkalibacillus > Halalkalibacillus sediminis. The sequence goes on along the minus strand of NZ_PJNH01000001.1, from coordinate 1,097,698 downwards.
ATATGGACAGTGGTCTTTTATTAATAAACGAGCGAGGGATCACGCGACTCACCAATGAATCTTTTTATAAACATTTCACCAATCACACTGAAACTTATATTGGAAAACCTTACTATGAAGTTATTAATCATCAAGAGCTCAATTCAGCCATCCAAGAAGTGATCTTCACGGAGCAGAAAAAGCAGACATCGGTCACTTTAGAGGACGGAACTTACTTCGAGGTATACTTAGCACCCATCCGAAATGAAGAAGAAAATTGGAAAGGTGTCGTCATTGTTTGTCATGACATAACTGATATTAAACAACTAGAGAATGTTCGTAAGGACTTTGTCGCTAATGTTTCGCATGAACTGAGAACACCGATCACTTCCATCCAGGGGTTTGCTGAAACGTTGTTAGATGGTAATACCCATGATCAAGAGACGGTTGAAAACTTCTTAACTATTATTGAGAGGGAAAGTAGACGGCTTAATCAATTGATTCAAGATTTACTGGAATTATCTACATTGGAAAAAGATCATTTCGTATTGAACAGGTCAGAATTCTCATTTGAGCAGCTAGTCCAAGAAATACGAATCGTGTTATCCTCAAAGATCGAAGAGAAAAATATTAATTTTATTATAAATGAAACCGAAGCACCAGTTCTTTATGCTGATCGCGATAAGGTTTATCAAATGATGATGAACCTTTTATCGAACGCCATTCACTATAGTAATGATGAGGGGAAAGTCATTTGTGAATACCGTTTGGAAAATAATGAAGGAATCATTGAAGTTTGTGATGAAGGTATTGGTATTCCTAGGGAACAACAAGGACGAATCTTCGAGCGCTTTTATCGTGTCGATAAAGGCAGAAGCAGACATTCAGGAGGAACTGGCCTTGGTCTTTCAATCGTGAAACACATTGTAGAAGCACATGAAGGAAGCATCGAACTTTCGAGCGAAATGGATGAAGGCACGACAATCACTGTACGCCTCCCACAAACTATTCAATAATAATTTCTGTTATAATTACAGAAATGAATCAAATCGAGAGGTGTTTAATTGTGGCAGACGATATCATTCTAGTTGATGGAAACAGTTTACTGTACCGAGCTTTTTTTGCGTTACCCTTATTGAGCAATGATCAAGGGGTACATACAAACGCCGCGTACGGGTTCGCTAATATTTTATTGAAAATACTTGAAGAACAACAGCCAAGTCATATGCTGGTTGCTTTTGATGCAGGAAAAACGACATTTCGTCATGAAACGTATAAAGAATATAAAGGCGGTAGACAGAAGACACCACCTGAATTATCAGAGCAATTTCCAGTCGTGAAGGAGTTATTGGATGCTTTTGGAATTAAGCACTATGAGCTTAGTCAATACGAAGCAGACGATATCATCGGCACGATTTCCAAACAGGCAACTTCTAAAAAGCAAAATGTGCTAGTTTATTCTGGTGATAAAGACTTGTTACAACTTGCCTCAGATAAGACAACGGTCGCTTTAACACGAAAAGGGATCACAGACATCGAGGAATACACACCAGCTTATATTGAAGAAAAAATGGAAATTACTAAAGAACAAATCATCGACTTAAAAGCATTGATGGGTGACAAATCTGATAACATCCCAGGTGTTCCTGGAGTGGGTGAGAAAACCGCTGTCAAATTGCTTAAACAATTCGGTACGCTGGAAGAGGTCTATGAACATTTAGATGAGGTCAAAGGTAAGAAACTGAAAGAAAATCTAGAAAATCATAAAGACGATGCTTTCATGAGTAAAAAGTTAGTAACGATCAACACGGATTCACCGATTGAAATCTCGATCGAGGATTTAAACTATGAAGGATATCAGTCACGTGATGTGTTGGAACTTTTTAAAACCTATGGCTTCAACTCCTTGATCGGACGTATTGAGGGAGAAACAGAAGAGGTTGAATATGAAGACGTCGATTATGAAATTATGCGTGAAGTGAATGAAGACATTTTTTCAAAAAAGAATTATTTAATGATGGAAATGCTTGATGAAAACTATCATGAGGGTGATATATTAGGATTTGCGATCCGTAACGAAAACGGTAATTATTTTATTCCCACAGATGTTGCTTTAGCATCAGACGCCTTCAAATCATGGATTGAAAACGAATCAAGTCAGAAGATTGTCTCAGGGCTTAAACAACTGAAGGTAGCTCTTAAATGGCGAGGCTTGGAAGTCAAAGGTGTAGTTTTCGATATTATGCTGGCTTCTTACATCGTTAACCCTTCAAATAACTATGATGATATTCCAGCAGTGGCACATGGGTATGGTTGGACGAGCATTTCCTACAATGAAGAGGTTTACGGTAAAGGAGCCAAACAAAAAGTCCCTGAAGAAGAAACTGTTGCCGAACATGTTGTCAGAAAAGGAATCATGGCAGAAAAGTTGTATGAACAACTGGAAAAAGAGTTGGAGCAGAACGAGCAAGAGCAGCTATATTATGAATTAGAAATACCTCTTTCACTAATTTTGGCGGATATGGAACATCAAGGAGTCATGGCGGATATCGAACGTCTGAAAGAAATGAAGGAGGACCTTCACGAGCGCTTGAGTGTCATTGAAAGTAAGATTCACGAACTGGCTGGTGAACAATTCAATATCAATTCACCAAAACAGTTAGGAAAAATTTTATTTGAAAACTTGGAGTTACCTGTAATCAAGAAAACAAAAACGGGATATTCCACTTCTGCAGATGTACTTGAAAAATTACAGAACGAACATGAAATCGTTGAACAAATTCTGTTATATCGCCAACTTGGAAAGCTTCAATCGACTTATATTGAAGGTTTACTTAAAGTTGTCCATGAAGATACAGGGAAGATTCATACAAGGTTTAACCAGGTCCTGACTCAAACAGGAAGGTTAAGTTCAATCGATCCTAACTTACAAAACATCCCAATTCGTTTGGAAGAAGGAAGAAAGATTAGACAAGCCTTCATTCCATCTGAAAAAGATTGGGTCATTTTCGCGGCTGACTACTCTCAAATTGAATTACGTGTGTTAGCTCATATTGCTAAAGATGAAAAATTGATTGATGCGTTTAACAATAAGAAGGATATCCATACTCAGACAGCAATGGACGTTTTCCAGGTGAAGCCAGATGAGGTGGATTCCAATATGCGTAGACAGGCCAAAGCCGTAAACTTCGGTATCGTTTACGGAATCAGTGATTATGGTTTGAGCCAAAGCTTAGGGATTTCTAGAAAAGAAGCGGATCAATTTATACAGAAGTACTTGGAAAGTTATCCTGGTGTTAAAAATTATATGGATGAGATCGTTCAGCAAGCAAAGCGCGATGGTTATGTAGAAACAATTATGAACCGGAGAAGATACCTTCCAGACATTACAAGCAGAAACTTTAATAAGCGCAGTTTTGCTGAAAGAACTGCAATGAATTCACCAATACAAGGAAGTGCTGCTGATGTAATCAAGAAAGCGATGCTTGATGTAATGGATAAATTCAATGAGTCTAGTCTGAAGGCAAATCTTTTATTACAGGTTCACGATGAACTTATCTTTGAAGTGGATAAAAAAGATGTGGATCAATTACAACAACTCGTGCAAGATGCGATGGAGCACGCTGTTGAACTGGAAGTACCGCTTGTCGTTGATGCCTCATATGGAGACACGTGGTATGATGCGAAATAGAAAGGATGTACAACGTTGCCAGAATTACCAGAGGTAGAAACCGTCAGAAGAACATTAGAACCGATCATCCAGGGGCAACGAATCGAATCGATTACAATTCATTATCCCGGTATCATCAAGGAACCGACTGATACTGAAGCCTTCAAACATAGGATAACTAATCAACAGTTTCAGAAAATCGACCGCTTAGGTAAATTTCTATTATTTTACCTGGAAGACGATGTGATGATCTCACATTTACGTATGGAAGGTCGTTATGGAATTTATGAAGCTGGAGAACCAGTTGATGCCCATACACATGTCATTTTCTCATTAGACAATGGAAAAGAATTACGTTACAGAGACGTTCGAAAATTTGGTACGATGCATGTCAAAGCAATAGGTGAAGAGCATGACTCTAAGCCGATCAATCAATTGGGAGTAGAACCATTTGATAAAAGCTTCACGACGGAGCATCTTTTCAAAAGATTGCAAAAGACTACTCGCATGATTAAACCCGCTTTACTTGATCAATCAATCGTTACAGGGCTAGGAAATATATATGTAGATGAGGCTTTGTTCTGGAGTCACATCCATCCTGAACGTAGGGCAAATACAATAACTGAGGAAGAAGCGGTCGAGCTTCAACGGTTCATCGTTAAAGTTCTACAAGACGCAGTGGACCAAGGAGGTTCTTCCGTCCGTTCTTATGTGAACTCACTCGGTGAAGTAGGTATGTTCCAGCTACAACTGGCCGTATACGCGAAGGAAACCGAACCGTGTAAGATGTGCGAAACCATTATTGAGAAAATAAAAGTGGGTGGCAGAGGCACTCATTTCTGTCCCAATTGCCAGCCGATAATTGAATAAACACATAGAGAAAGCTCTTTTCATAAGATAGTTTGAATGCTTATGGAAGGAGCTTTCTTTTGGAAGAGTTAATAATAGTACTTATTCTACTAAGTTTTGCTGTCAGTTTCGATAGTTATTTCTTTGGATTGACCTACAGTCTCCGTTCGATTCACGTAGGAGGGTCAACCTATGGTATCATTGGCTTAATGACTGGACTCAGTTTCATACTAGGGTATAGTATGGGGGACTTGATCGAGACGATCTTGCCTCATGTGTCTAGGTATATCGGCAGCGTTATTTTTGTCGTCATCGGTTGTATGATTTTAAAGCAATGGCTTCAGGAACAAAAGACGAAGTGGAAACAATACACCCTTTCAAAAGGTCAACAATGGAATTTGAAAATGATTTGGTTGATATTAAAACAACCTCACAAAGCTGATGTCGACCACTCTGGATCTATCACCGGAAAGGAATCGTTTTTTGTAGCGACAGCTTTATCTATGGACTCCCTTGGAAGTGGGATTGGTGTAGGGTTCACTGAACTTCCTTTTATGGTTGCTGCTAGCATGATTGGTATCAGCTCTATGTTTTTCCTCGCGTTAGGGAATCAAACTGGAAAATGGATTCGATCTGTTTCTTGGGTCCAACCTTTATCTTTTTTACCCGGCATTATTTTTATATTTATAGGAATCTGGAATTTCATAAAGTAGGTGAGTATAGTGACAGTAGTAATTGGACTGACGGGAAGTATAGCAACAGGTAAGTCGACGATTTCTGAAATGTTTAAAGAGTGGAATATCCCTGTGGTCGATGCAGATCAAATAGCTCGCAAGGTTGTCGAACCAGGAGAGGAAGCTTATAAGAAAATCGTCAAAGCTTTCGGTGAAGATGTATTATATGAGGACGGAACACTTAACCGAAAAGCATTGGGGAGTATCGTTTTCCAGAATGAAGAACGAAGAACGGAACTGAATGGAATCATTCATCCCGAGATCCGAAAAGAAATGTTGCAACAAAGGGACCATCATGTTAATCAAGATGTCGATGCCGTCGTAATGGACATCCCTTTGTTATTTGAAAGTGAACTATTTGATTATGTTGAGAAGATTTTAGTTGTCTATGTGAATCCTTCTGTTCAGCTCGAAAGATTGATGGAACGAGATAACTCAACAGAAAAAGAAGCTTCAGAAAGAATCAAGTCACAAATCTCGATCGAGGAAAAACGTGAACGCGCTGATGCGATTATAGATAACGGTGGAACGGTTGAAGAAAGTAACCAGCAGTTGAAAGATATCCTCAAAAAGTGGGAAATCGACATTGATTAGAATTAATTTTAAAAATGATAGCACTTTCAAGGTTTAATGTGTTATACTGTTTTTGTGATTTTTAGACAAAAGTATAACACGAATGGATTTGGGAGGTTTTTTTGATGGGGAAAACAAAGATAGCAATCAATGGATTCGGCCGTATAGGGCGCATGGTTTTTCGCCGCGCTATGAAAGATGAAGAAGTAGAAGTCGTTGCAATTAATGCGAGCTACCCAGCAGATACTTTAGCACATTTAATCAAGTACGATTCTGTACATGGAATATACGATGGTGAAGTTCAATCAAGTGATGAAACGATTACTGTAGATGGACAACTCATTCAAAAAGTATCTGATCGAGTGCCTGCAAATTTACCTTGGGAAGCACTTGAAGTCGATGTGGTGATTGAAGCCACAGGTGTATTTAAAACTAAAGAATCAGCTTCAGGGCATATTGAAGCGGGTGCGAAAAAAGTTGTCATTACTGCACCTGGTAAAGAGATTGATGGAACAATCGTAATGGGAGTTAATGAAGAAGATTATGATGCTGATGCACATGATGTTATTTCTAACGCTTCTTGTACAACGAACTGTTTAGCTCCGGTAGCAAAGGTCTTGAACGATCAGTTCGGTATCGTTAATGGTTTGATGACTACTGTTCACGCTTTCACGAATGATCAAAAGAACTTAGATAATCCTCATAAGGATTTACGTCGTGCACGTGGTTGTACCCAATCAATCATTCCGACTTCAACTGGTGCAGCAAAAGCTATCAATGAAGTTCTCCCAGATTTAAAAGGGAAATTACACGGAACAGCTTTACGTGTCCCAACTCCAAACGTTTCATTAGTGGATCTAGTCGTTGACTTAGAAAAAGATGTAACAGCAGAAGAAGTAAACCAAGCATTTTATCAAGCGATGGAAGGTGAAATGAACGGTATTCTTGCAATCAATGAAGAGCCACTTGTTTCTATCGACTATACAACTAGCCCATATTCCTCGATTGTAGACGGATTATCTACGATGGTCATTGGTGAACGTAAAGTCAAAGTACTCGCTTGGTACGATAATGAGTGGGGTTATTCATGCCGTGTGGTCGACTTAGCTAAATACGTTGGAAAAAAACTTGCTTATTCTAAAATATAAATAATATTGAAAAATATAAGGGGTGGAAATCTAAGAAAGATTTCCGCTCCTTTTTATAATGTTGAATAATAATGCTTAACTATTTAGAGTTGGAAAGTATTCTTAAATAACACATCTATAAGATTTGCCTAGCAGCTTGTTGTCGATGTTTGTTATAATTATAAGAATAAAGATAGAAATTAGTCGGGGTGAAAATAGATGAAATGCCCAAATTGCGATGCAAAAAGCACAAAAGTGTTAGACTCGCGCCCTGTCGATGAAGGTCGATCAATTCGTCGACGCAGGGAATGTGAGACGTGTAATTACCGTTTCACTACTTTTGAACGTGTAGAGGAAATTCCATTGATTGTCGTGAAAAAAGAAGGTACTCGCGAAGCTTTTGACCGCGAGAAGATTAAGCGTGGCTTAATTAAAGCATGTGAAAAACGTCCGGTTTCTATTGAAGAAATTGAACGAATGGCTTTTGAAGTTGAAAAAGACCTGCGTAATCAAGGGAATTCAGAAATATACAGTCATGATATTGGAGAACTCATGATGGAAAGGTTAGCTGAAGTAGACGAAGTTGCATACGTCCGCTTTGCTTCAGTTTATCGTCAGTTCAAGGATATCAATGTGTTCATGAAGGAATTGAACGATATGATTCAAAAGACAAAAAATGATTAATGAGGGAGGTGGAATCGATGAATGATCGAATGAAGCATCTTTTACCTAATGATAGAATGAAAATCTTTCAAGAAGATGCTTTTAATGAAGACGCGGAGTTAGTTCTTGCAATGCTTTATCAACCACTGATCGGTATGAAAAGCGTAGCTGTTTTTCAATCGTTGTGGAAAGAGGCTAGCGTTCAACCGAGCCAATCATCGATTTCACACCATCAGATGATGAGTCGTTTAAATATGACGTTGGATGATTTCTATGAAGCTCGTAAAAAAATCGAAGCGATTGGACTTCTGAAATCTTTTAAGGAAGAAGGATCTTTCACTACTTTCTATTACTATTTGAATCGACCTTATTCAGTCAAAGGTTTCTTTGAAGATCCGATGCTTTCTGTCCTCTTAGAACACCATTTAGGTAAAGAGGATTTGAATCAACTAAAGAGAAAGTTACTAATTAAAACCTCTCGTCCCACTAATGTAAAAGAAGTGACAAAACGCTTCGATGAAGTGTTTACCACGATCAAACCAGAAATGGTGATGCAGCAGGCCACACAAGCACCGAGTGATGATACTTTAGTCGTTGAAACGAAGCTGCCGGTTGAGTGGCTTCATAAAATGCTTCAACAACAGAAAGTGAACCCGAAGAATATTTTATCAACAGGCAACATCCGGTTCATAGAGAAAATGACTCATATTTATGATGTCGATTTCTTAGAGTTAGAGAAAGCTGTGTTGTGGGCAGTGGACGAACAACAACAGTTTGATCGTAAAGAGTTTCTCGATATGTGTAAGGATATCTACTACAAAAAACATGGTAGTATTCCTCCAAGGCTATATACAAAAAACGAAGATACTCAAAATACTTCATTAAAAGAACAACCTTCAAAAACTAAACCACAACCTGCAAATGAAAAAGAGGCTCAGATCATTCAGCATTTCGAGTCTGTAACTCACCGTGAAATCCTTGAAGATCATTCTTCTTCAGGCAAAGCTTCTATGAAAGAAGTCAATATGCTGACGGATATGATGGAGGAGCACGGACTGTCACAGCCCGTGATGAATGTACTCGTTCATTATGTGTTGAATAAAATCGGAAATAAACTATCGAAAAATTATATTGAAACAATTGCTGCACACTGGAGTCGTGCGCATATTACAACCGCGAAGGAAGCAATGGATCTAGCAAAACAAGAAAACAATATGTATCAAAAATGGCAACAAAAAAATCAACAGAAAACTCAGAGTTATAATAAACAGCAGAAATCAAAAGAAGTCCTACCTAAATGGTATCAGGAAGAGAAGAATCAGAAGAAAACTTCACAGCAACCAGCTCAGCAACGTTCTGCTCCTCAAGATGATAAGGAACAAGAAGAGCTCGAGAAATTTTTCAAAAGTTTTTCGCGATCGAATCATAAAGGGTGAATCGAATGAAACCAATACAATCTGCTTTAAAACAATGGATGAGAAGTAATGAAAGCTTTCAGTCATCTTTACAAGAAGTGAAAAAAGAGGTGCTTGCATCAAGTGATGTCCAACAGTTATTGCAACAGCACCCAGAACTCACGAATGAACAAGTTGAAAAACAACTTATTAAACTTTATGAATATGACGTCCAGTCGAAAGCTTGTGAAAAGTGCGCATCATTAGATAAGTGTGTCAATGTCATACCTGGCTTCGTCCCACATGCTATCGTGGAGAACCAACGCATTCGCTTGAGTTATCATGAATGCCCACGAAAAGAAAAGCAAATTGCACAAAATGAGCATCGTTCACTAATTAAAAGCTTGCACATGCCGAAAGAAATTTACGAAGCATCTTTTGATAAAGTCGATTTGACTGATCCCGAGCGGAAACAAGCACTAGCACAAGTACGTAAATTTTTCGTTGACAGTCAAAATGAGCTACCTCAAAAAGGGCTCTACTTACACGGAAGTTTCGGTGTGGGGAAAACTTACTTATTAGGTGCACTCGCTAATGAACTCGCTCAGCTCAAAATCGATACTTATTTCATTTACATGCCGGAATTCGTGCGTGAAATTAAAGCCTCAATCTCTGATTCCACAATCAATGAAAAAATTGATCGTTTTAAGAAAGCATCTGTGCTTGTACTTGATGATATTGGTGCAGAATTTTTATCTCCTTGGTTCAGGGACGAAGTGTTGGGAGCAATCTTACAGTACCGTATGATGGAGCGATTGCCAGTGTTCTTTACTTCTAATTATGATTTGGATGAACTGAAGAATAATCTCGCTCGGTCTGGAAAAGGTGAATACGATGAATTGAAAGCTGCGAGAATCATGGAACGAATTCGTCAAGTGAGCCAGCCTATTGAAGTTAAAGGCTTGAATCACAGAGATTTATAACACTTTAAGAATGTTTAACTTTGTAAAGGGTTAATATGTGAAAAACAAAGGCTTTCGCCATTAGGACTTGGCGATAAGCCAAGTTTTTCTCACTGTTTCATCCAGGCTCTCATTTTTTCAACTCTTTGTTCATAAACTGTAATACGGTTATGACGAAAGAGGGATGATGTGTGAGAGTTATGAATTTTAATTTTCTTACAGAGAAAGAAGCTAATCAATTTTATTTTTACGTGTTGAATACTGAATTCAACGGCAAAGTTTTTCTAAAGGGTCATTCGGTTCAACTGAGAGACTTCCATGTCTTGAAAAAAACGAGCCTGATTGATTTGATTTATCCATACATCCTAGAAAGTTATGTCCCGAAAATTTCAGAAAAGATTCTTATGGATACCTATTACTATCAACGTGATGAAGTGGAGCAAATCATTCCTTTCATCACATCTATTTGCGAAACGACAAAACTTCTACACAGCCGTCTTCGCTTTTCCTTATATGAACGCCTGATTTATTTTTTATATGGATATATGCAGCGTTCAGAAGTAGATATGGGAAGACTTTATGCTGAGCTTTTTGAGCATGAAGAAAGCTGGAAAGAAATTGTCGGTTACGGAATTGAGGAATGGCTCTATGAACTTCATTTTCAAGAAAAGATGCATGAACTCAGACAGTATTTAAAAAATGAACCCCCGGCCATTGATTCAGTCACAGTGTATCTCGATGGGTCAGCTGTTTTCTACGACCGAAATGGTCAAATCATTGAGCCTACTCATTTTAATAATCAGTTTAGATTCAATGTACTAGATCATGAGTATCCAGAAGTATTAAGCAGTCTCTTATCTATAGCACCTGAAGAAGTGAATCTGTATACAGCTAACGAGCAAATGCACCTCGTTTACTTTCTTTTGAATGTGTTTCAAGAAAAGGTTAAATTATTCCCAATCGAACAATTTCCGTACAAAATAAAAGAATAACTTGATTTTATGGAGTGTCCTCGATATAATACGTACATAATAAATGTAAACAGCTATGCGAAGAAGAGGACAACGACAAGTTAAAACCAGCTTTACAGAGAAGAAAGCCGCGGCTGAAAGCTTTCAAGTATGGAGATTTGTTGACCACCTCAGAGCATTGATTATGAATAGAGTAGTAATCAACGTATCATCGGCGTTATCGATGAACTGAGAGCTGCATCATTATGCAGAATCAGGGTGGAACCACGGGTATATACACTCGTCCCTATTAATTTAGGGATGAGTGTTTTTTATTTGCAATTATTTTAGAAAAGTGTTGTTAAAGTTCATTGTTGAAAAGATAGATAGGGGCAGTACTATTCGTACTTCAATGAATCTGAAGAATCGCGTGAAGCCGAGACGCCTAAGGGATGAGCGCAGTCCGAAAATCCATTTCTCCAGAATGACAATGATGGAAAAATTAGTTGAGGGAAAGGGCAAGCCCCTAGGGACGGCTAAAGTCCGTTACGTCCTGTAACGAACGCCGTCATTAGACCATCCAGGTCGTCACAAACGAAAGCTTCTAAGCGATTCGTTAGAAGCAACAACAAACTTCAGCAGCGCCAATTAAAAAGGAGTGTTTTAGCTATGGCAGACATGATTCAAATTACGTTCCCAGATGGAAATACTAAGGAGTTTCCTAAAGGGTCGACAACCGAAGATATTGCTGGATCGATCAGCTCCGGTTTGAAAAAACAAGCTCTTGCAGGGAAGTTCAACGGCGAAATGGTCGATCTTCGAACTGGTTTAGAAAAAGACGGAGAGATTGCGATTGTCACTTATCGTGACGAAGAAGGCATCGATGTGTTAAGACACTCTACAGCACACTTGATGGCTCAAGCAATCAAACGTCTATATCCCGATGTGAAACTGGGAGTCGGTCCAACTATTGAAGATGGTTTCTATTACGATTTAGACATGGAAGAATCAATAACTCCTGAAGATCTACCGAAAATTGAAAAAGAAATGAAAAGAATCGTTGATGAAGCACATGAAATAAAGCGTTTCGAACTTTCTCGCGAAGAAGCGAAACAAAAGTACCGTGAAATTGGTGATGATTTGAAACTCGAATTAATCGATGATATTCCGGAAGGTGAAGCCATTTCTTTCTACGAACAAGGTGAATTTTTTGATCTATGCCGAGGAGTTCATGTTCCGCATACAGGTAAAATCAAAGTGTTCAAGTTGTTATCAATCTCAGGCGCTTATTGGCGTGGAGACAGCAACAACAAAATGTTGCAGCGTATCTACGGAACTGCATTCGAGAAAAAAGGTCAGCTAGAAGAATACTTGCATTTATTAGAAGAAGCAAAAGAACGTGACCACCGTAAATTAGGTAAAGAACTAGAGATCTTCACGATTTCCCAGAAAGTTGGTCAAGGTCTACCAATGTGGCTTCCGAAAGGGGCAACAATCCGTCGTACGATCGAACGTTATATTGTCGATATCGAGGAGCGTTTAGGTTATGACCACGTTTATACTCCTGTACTAGGGAGCGTCGATCTTTATAAGACAAGTGGTCACTGGGATCATTATCAAGATGATATGTTCCCTGAAATGTCGATGGATAACGAAGATTTAGTTCTTCGCCCAATGAATTGTCCGCATCATATGATGGTTTATAAAAATCAGCTGCACAGCTATCGTAATCTTCCGGTACGTATTGCAGAACTTGGTCAGATGCACCGTTATGAAATGTCGGGTGCACTTGCTGGGCTTCAACGTGTAAGAGGTATGACATTGAATGACGCACACATTTTCGCTCGTCCTGATCAATTGAAAGAAGAATTCATCCGAGTAGTACGCTTGGTACAGAATGTATACAAGGATTTCGGTATTGAAGATTATTACTTCCGTCTCTCGTATCGTGATCCTGAGGATAAGGAAAAATACGTTGATAACGATGAAATGTGGAACAGAGCAGAAGCTCTTCTGAAAGATACCATGGAAGAGATGGATGTTGACTATGTAGAAGCGGCTGGAGAAGCAGCATTCTACGGTCCGAAATTAGATGTTCAAGTGAAGACAGCACTTGGAAAAGACGAAACAATGTCTACCGTCCAACTTGATTTCCACTTACCAGAGCGATTCGACTTGACGTATATCGGTGAAGATGGCAAAGAGCATCGCCCAGTCGTTATCCACCGTGGTGTAGTTGGAACAATGGAACGTTTCGTAGCTTTCTTGATTGAGGAATATAAAGGTGCATTCCCAACATGGTTAGCTCCGGTTCAAGCTCGAATCATACCTGTATCATTGGATGCACATATGGAATATTCAAAGAAAGTAGAAGATCTACTTCGCGAGAATGGCGTACGAGTGGAGCTTGATACTAGAGAAGAGAAACTTGGATATAAAATACGTGAATCACAGACTCAAAAGATACCTTATTCACTTGTTCTAGGTGACAACGAAATGAACGATGAAGCGGTTAATGTCCGCAAATATGGAGAACAAGACAGTGAGACTGTATCATTAGAAAAATTCGCAGTAGATATCGCCAAAGAAATCAGCAATCGTAATTTGAAATAGCTGAGAAAGTTGAAATAGTAACCGTTGGGCAAGGATTCGGTGTTTAGGTTATAATTAAGACTGTGCGTGTTGAGCTTGACGAAGCTAGTAATCACATTTATAATTGTTGGGTCGTTACGCATGGAGCGTGGCTGCCCAATTTTTTCTTGACAATCAAAGGATTGCCTTATATACTAGGTAAGGTAATTGAATAAGGCTTATTAATGACAAGTAGAAGCACCCGCTTCTCACCTGATCGGCGCATGAAGCAGTTGGCAGGTCTCGCATTTTTCTAATTAGTTTCGCACTATTGTAGTGCGTATGATGAACGAAATGTCGTGTGGGTGCCGTCTGTGTACCGACACTTTTTTTATGTAAAAAATCTTGTCGATAATGCCTTAATTTTTTAAGAAATTCGTGGAGGTGGCTCACTATTAGCAAAGATATGAATGTGAATGAAAGCATTCGTGCTAAAGAAGTTCGACTAATTGATTCGAATGGCGATCAGTTGGGAGTAAAAACAAAGAGCGAAGCATTGGATATTGCTGAAAATGCAAATCTAGACTTAGTTCTGGTTGCTCCGACAGCTAAACCGCCTGTTGCTCGTATCATGGATTACGGTAAATATCGTTTTGAGCAGCAGAAGAAAGAGAAAGAAGCACGCAAAAAACAGAAGATCATCAATGTTAAAGAGGTGCGTCTGACGCCAGTAATCGAAGAACATGACTTTAATACGAAATTGCGTAATGCTCATAAATTTCTCACTAAAGGTGATAAAGTCAAAGTTTCTGTTCGTTTCCGTGGACGTGCGATTACACACAAGGATCTCGGTAAAAAAGTCCTTGATCGTTTTGCGGACAACTGCAAAGACTTGGCAGACATCGAATCAAAACCGAAGATGGAAGGCCGTAGCATGTTCTTAATGCTTGCTCCAAAGAATGAAAAGCAGTAATCGGAAGAATAAAATCATTAGAGGAGGAAATTATTATGCCTAAAATGAAAACGCACAAAGGTTCTCAGAAGCGTTTCAGCAAAACTGGAACTGGAAAATACAAGCGTTCACACGCATTCACTAGTCACTTATTCAGAAACAAAACTCAGAAGCAAAAGCGTCGCTTAAGCAAATCTGGTTTAGTTTCTAAAGGTGATGAAGGTCGTTTGAAGAAGTTATTACCATACAAGTAAGCTAGAGCTTACTTTTCATAACATCGAGTTTATTTAGGAGGGATTCCAATGCCACGTGTTAAAGGTGGAACAGTTACGCGTAAAAGACGTAAACGCATATTGAAATTAGCAAAAGGTTATTATGGTTCGAAAAGAACTTTATTTAAAACAGCAAAACAGCAGGTAATGAAGTCAGGTCAGTATGCATACCGTGACCGCAGACAAAAGAAACGTGAATTCCGTAAATTATGGATCGCACGTATCAACGCTGCAGCTCGTATGAACGATCTTTCTTACAGCCGTCTAATGCACGGTTTGAAACTTGCTGGTGTTGACGTTAACCGTAAAATGCTAGCTGAATTAGCTGTAAATGATGAACAAGCATTCACAGCAATTGCCGACCAAGCAAAATCAGCATTGAAATAATTTTAGTTTAAAAACTCTTTCCGACGGCGGGGAGAGTTTTTTTGTTTTTGAAAAAGGTGTTGAGATAGAGAGGAGAAGTCTACGTCAAAAAGAGGTTACATTGTGCTTTTATAGATCGAAGGAATTAAATTGAACATAAAAAATTCCATGCTCCTCTAATTAGGAACATGGAATTCATTTATTATGCTATTTCGATTACGATTTTTCCTTTTGCGTGTTGAGTTTCACTGAGTGCATGCGCTTCTTTTATTCCTTCTTCTGATAGAGGGAAATAATGTCCCACGACTGGTTTAACCTTTTCATCTGCTAATAATTTAGCAATTTTATTCAACTGTTCCCCTTTTGGCTCTAACCATACGAAACCAGCTTTTACATTTTTCTTGGATGCAAGATCTTCATCTGGAGGTGCCGCAAGCGATGCTAATGCACCACCATCTTTTAATACTTCATAACTTTTTTCTTGAATATCTCCACCGAGCGTATCTAGCACAAAATCAAAATTAGTTAGCTCTTCATCAAAGTTTTGTTTAGTATAATCAATAACTTCATCTGCACCTAATGACTTTAAAAATTCTACATTTTTCGTGCTAGCTGTGGTTGCGACATAAGCCCCAGTATTTTTGGCTAATTGGATAGCCATAGTTCCGACACCGCCAGCTCCAGCATGAATTAAGACCCGGTCTCCTTCTTGGATGTTGCCGAAGTCGTAAAGAGATTGCCACGCTGACATCGCAGTTAATGGAACAGAGGCAGCCTCTTGGAAACTTATATTATTAGGTTTCTTCGCAAGTAGGTGTGCATCAATTGTGGTATACTCTGCATACGTTCCTTTATTGGTCAGTTCAGGACGTGCAAATACCTCGTCTCCCACTTTGAAATCTTTAACGTCGTCAGCAACTTCTTCAATGATACCTGCAGAGTCCCATCCTAGTATGATTGGGAAATCAAAAGGTACCATCGACTGTAAATATCCTTCACGCAGCTTCCAGTCAATCGGGTTAATCGAACTTGCCTTTTGCTTCACGACAACCTGACCTTCCGCTGGTGTGGGTTGTTCCATTTCTACTTCTTTTAATTCATCTCTTCCACCGTATTGTTCAATTACGATTGCTTTCATTGTTCTCACCCTCTTATGATGTGATTTCGTAACACATCTGCAATTATAAGTGTTGACCTCTCGTTAAAAAAATATTCAGCTCACAGAAAAAGGATATGCTACAATAGTCCATAGAATTTATTAGAAAACAGGTGAGATCATGTACATATATTTATTCTCTCTAGTATTTTTCGCAAGCATCGTAGGATTCATCATGATGTGGCGCGACAAACGTAAAGCAGAACGTCATCAATGGCGTATTTCTGAAGGCACCTTGTGGGCGGTAGCAATTTCTGGAGGTGCTCCTGGAATGTGGCTTGGAATGATGGTCTTCCGCCATAAGACGAAGCACATACAATTCAAATACGGCCTACCTATTCTCACAATCATCTGGATGATTTTTCTGCTCTGACCTCTGTCATAATAGCTCGTCTCTTGTCATATACATCTAGAAAGACGAGCGGAAGGGGTTTGTAAATGGAGCAGGTCATGACATGGGTGAATAGTTCAGCGGACACAACGCCTTACTTCGCGCCAGTATTATTTATCTTTTTTCATATTATCCGACCGTTCCTTTTTATCCCGGTCGGATTTATTTGTATTGCTGGCGGTCTGATGTTCGGTATGACATTCGGGTCTATCTATTCTTTTATAGGGGTTACACTCTCTAGTCTTATTTTCTATTTTTTTATCAAACAAATGCCTGACTTATTCGAACGATTCAACCGTATGCGTGAGAAGATTTTCGGGAAGCACCAGGCATTCAATTTGCCGCAAGTAATGCTTTTACGCATCATTCCATTCATTCACTTTCACTTGATCTCATTATGCATCATTGAAATGACACGTAACTTCAAAGAATACGCCAAGGCTTCATTGGTAAGTAACCTCCCTTTGGCTGTGGTATATACTTCGTTTGGTCAATGGTTCCAATCTTTACAAATCGAATACGCTCTCATCCTATTAGCTGCTATTCTGATACTTTTTTATGTCATCCGAAAAAAAGAAATCATCATGAAATGGGAAGATTTTTTTCAACCTGACCTACAAAAATAAATCCGATGTTATAATAGGCGAAGGAGGGTGATTCGATGAAATGGGACGAGCTTTATGAGATGCAAACTGAGTTAGACGAAAAAATTCTTTCTAACATTCCGCAGAATCGTGAGGATGTTATTTCAGAAAAAACGTTGGCGCTCGTCGTTGAAATCAGCGAACTTGCCAACGAAACTAGATGTTTTAAGTATTGGAGTAAGAAAGGACCGAATAAACGCGAAGTCATTCTAGAAGAGTATGTAGATGGTTTTCACTTCATTCTTTCTTTAGGGTTGGACTTTAATTTTCGATTCGATCCTGGCCAGTACTCAAAGAAGTCGTTTACTGATTTGACAGAAGCTTTTCATAACGTATATGAAACGATTTATTCTTTTAAAAATAATCCCACAAGTAAGGGTTATCAGGATATGATGGCGACTTATCTCTCACTTGGTTATATTCTTGACTTTTCTGAACAAAATATTATGAAAGCTTATGCGGAGAAAAACCAAGTAAATCATGAAAGGCAGCATTCAGGATATTAAACTTTTGTGAATTTTCCGTAATAAAGTTATAATATCAATTGTGTAAACGATACCAAAAGGAGGAATTCAAATGGCAAAATTAGATGAAACATTAACGATGCTAAAGGATCTTACAGACGCAAAAGGGATCCCTGGAAATGAAAAAGAACCTCGTGAGGTAATGAAAAAGTACATAGCTCCTCATGCAGATGAGGTGACAACCGATGGTTTGGGAAGTTTAATCGCGAAAAAAGTTGGCGATGCGGATGGACCAAGAGTAATGGTTGCTGGTCACTTGGATGAAGTTGGCTTTATGGTAACTCGAATTGATGATAATGGATTTGTGTATTTTCAGACAGTCGGTGGCTGGTGGAACCAAGTCATGCTTGCTCAGCGTGTGACTCTAATGACACGCAAAGGGGATGTGACTGGGGTAATCGGATCGAAGCCTCCACATATTTTGTCTCCGGAAGCACGTAAGAAACCAGTTGAAATCAAAGATATGTTCATTGATATCGGAGCTTCTAGCAAAGAAGAAGCGGCAGAATTCGGAGTCCGTCCAGGAGATTCTGTTGTTCCTTACTTTGATTTCACGGTGATGAATAATGAAAAATTATTACTAGCAAAAGCATGGGATAACCGTATTGGCTGTGCAATCGCAATCGATGTATTGAAGCAGCTTCAAGGTCAGAGTCACCCTAACACGGTATATGGTGTCGGTACAGTTCAAGAAGAAATCGGATTGCGTGGAGCTCGTACTTCAGCTCATGCGGTGCAACCAGATATCGGTTTCGGTGTTGACGTAGGTATTGCTGGTGATATGCCAGGAGTTGCTGATAAAGATGCAGCAAGTAAGATGGGTGAAGGACCTCAGATCGTCCTTTATGATGCGTCGATGGTTTCTCATAAAGGTGTCCGTGATTTTGTATTAGACGTAGCAGATGAATTAAGCATCCCATATCAATATGAATCGATGCCAGGAGGCGGAACTGATTCAGGTAACATCCACCTGACAGCGAATGGTGTACCTTCGTTATCAATCACTGTTCCAACTCGTTACATCCACTCCCACGCTGCTATGCTACACCGTGATGACTTCGAAAACACTGTTAAATTAGTGGTTGAAGTAATCAAGCGTTTAGACCGTGAAACAGTTGAAAAGTTAACATTTAGCTAAATAATTAAAGCCTTCGGATACTGTTCCGAAGGCTTTTTCCAATAATGGGGTGTACCAAATCTATAACTTTTGAACTTCTTCGTGCAACATGTTTAGCATCTGATCTTTATCTTCTTCAGAAGCTTGCTCCCATATCATTTCAAAAAGCACACCTAAGCCTGGAAGCATCTTTTCTTCACCACTTTGGATCGCATCAATGATTGTTGCCTCAAGTTGTTCTTCGTTATTTCCTGCAACATTACTTCTAATTGCTTGACGTAAATTTAAATCCATTTAAACCACCTCATATGCATTTTGATTCTAGTTTGACCAATTGAAGGAAGACTATGTATGATTAACTTAAAAAAAGACTTTGTTTAAAGTTTGTTGTCGATACAGAAAAATAGCTCGCTTTCCGCGGACAACGCCTCAGCCTCCTCGAAAGCTACGCTTTCTGCGGGGTCTTCAACTGTTGCTTTTCCCGCAGGAGTCTCGCCATTTTTCTAAAACAACGATAAATATCAACAATGAGTATTAACAGAGTCTAAAAAAAGAGTGAGGGACTCCAATGATTGAATCGAATCAAAACCAACATATAAAGCAATGGAAGAAACTTCATAAAAAGAAATATCGAGAAGAAGAGCAACTCTTTTTAGTCGAAGGGTGGCATCTTGTAGAAGAAGCGATGCAGAGCGAGTGGCATGTGGAAAATATCATCCGCACAGAAAATATCGATATTCCTGAACATTGGCGTCACGTGCCAGTCACATTAGTTTCTAAAAAGATATTTTCTGAAATATCACAGACGGAAACACCTCAGGGGATTATCGCGGTTGTTCGACAGAAAGACATGACTGATTTCAACCATGAGAAGCTTCTGTTATTAGACGGTGTACAAGATCCAGGAAACGTTGGAACAATCATTCGTAGTGCCCTGGCTTTCGGAATCGATGCAGTCATTCTTGGTAAAGGTTCAGTAGATCTTTTTAATGAAAAGGTTCTTAGATCAACCCAAGGAGCATTTTTTCATCTACCGGTGGTTCGAGGAGATTTAAATGAATGGGTTACACAACTTCAGACTAAAGATATACCTGTATACGGAAGTGCTTTGGATCGTGAAGCGACGCCTCTATCGGAACTCCACAAAACTGATCGTTTCGCTATTGTGGTAGGAAATGAGGGGAGTGGAATTCAAGATGACATCTTATCTCAAGTCGATCAAAAAGTGTTCATTCCCATCCAAGACGAAAGTGAATCGTTGAATGTGGGAGTAGCTACAAGTATTATGCTGTATCATTTTTCAACGGATTGAAAGGCTTTTTAAACATGTGTGAAAAGAGTGGCATATAATTGTCTAGCTCGAATCACTACGTTTCAATGTAGGCGCTTGAGCCTTTCTAAATAAAAACTTGTCTAACCCAAACGCCCATCAACTAGTCAATTTCAAAGAGGATCAGTCAATAAGTCAACATCCGTTCGCTAACTCACGGTGTTTCCTTTATTTCTGATACTCTTCTCCAATTGATACGTTGATAAGAGGGCGCTTGAGCTTTTCTAAATAAAAACTTGCGCAATACCGGATTTTTTTCTATAATACATTGAGAA
This sequence comes from Halalkalibacillus sediminis, assembly GCF_002844535.1. Taxonomy (NCBI): domain Bacteria; kingdom Bacillati; phylum Bacillota; class Bacilli; order Caryophanales; family Bacillaceae; genus Halalkalibacillus; species Halalkalibacillus sediminis. Next base: position 1,077,199 of record NZ_PJNH01000001.1, on the reverse strand, counting down.
CAAATGAATCGAAAAAGCTATGAATGAGCCTAGTAAGTTCCTACCAAATCCGTTTGCAGGGAAGAGATACCTTGACTGAAAGTGTCTTTATTCGGATTAGAACTGAATTTCACTCAGGAGCTGGCGCTTGGACCTCTCACAAAGAGTAAAGGTAGCCCGGATAAGATCAATCCGTTATTTGAATGAAGTGGTGCAGTCTCGTGACTGTTCAACCAGGGTGGTAACACGGAATGCAAACTCGTCCCTATTTTATGGGAGGAGTTTTTTTATTTTGTCATATATAAAGGAGGAACAAGTCGTGAAAGAGCGATTACAAGAATTAAAGCAGGAAGCACTTGAGAAAATTCAAGCTGCTGATGACACGAAAGCTCTCCAGGATGTACGCGTTTACTATCTTGGTAAGAAGGGCCAAATTACAGATGTTCTTAAAGGGATGGGTAAACTGTCTAAAGAGGAACGTCCAGTGATTGGTCAACTAGCAAATGAAGTTAGAGACACGCTCACAGAAGCACTTGATTCAAAATCTGAACAACTTGAAAATGAACAAATCGAAAAACAATTGAGGGAAGAAGCGATTGACGTAACACTTCCTGGTAAACCTGTTCAAGCTGGTGGATCGCATCTTTTGATGGATGTTATTCGTGATATCGAAGACCTTTTCACCAGTATGGGGTATGAAGTGGCTGAGGGTCCAGAAGTTGAGACGGATTATTACAACTTTGAAGCTCTAAACCTACCTAAAGGTCACCCGGCAAGAGATATGCAGGATACTTTTTATATTACCGAAGAATTATTAATGCGTACACATACATCACCTGTTCAAGCACGTACGATGAACAGACACGAAGGTCGCGGTCCGGTCAAAATCATTTGTCCTGGAAAAGTTTACCGTCGTGACACGGATGATGCAACACACTCGCACCAGTTCACACAAATTGAAGGACTGTATGTTGATGAAAAAATTCGCATGAGTGACTTAAAAGGGACATTGAATGTGCTAGCGAAGCATCTTTTCGGTGAAGATCGTAAAATCCGCTTGCGTCCAAGTTACTTCCCGTTTACTGAACCTTCTGTCGAGATGGATATTTCATGCAAGGTTTGCGGCGGAGAAGGTTGTTCCGTATGTAAAGGGTCAGGCTGGATTGAAATTCTTGGTGCAGGAATGGTCCATCCGAACGTTCTAGAGATGGCTGGATTCGATCCGGACAAATATACAGGTTTCGCTTTCGGAATGGGGCCTGAACGAATTGCCATGTTGAAATACGGTATTGAAGATATCCGTCATTTCTACACGAATGATGTCCGATTCTTAAAACAATTTCACAGAGTATAAAGGAGGAATGAGACAATGTTAGTATCTTTAAAATGGTTAAATCAATATGTAAAAATTGATGACCTTGATTCAGAAGAATTAGCTGAAAAAATTACGAAAAGTGGAGTAGAAGTCGAACAGGTCATTCCTCCACAACTGGACAACGATCAAATCGTCGTTGGTTATGTTGAAAAATGTGAACAACATCCTAATGCGGACAAATTGAATGTCTGCCAGGTCAATACGGGCGAAGAAACTTCACAAATCATTTGTGGGGCACCTAATGTAGCGGCTGGCCAACATGTCATAGTTGCAAAGCCTGGCGCTCGTTTGCCAGGAGGTATGAAAATCAAGAAAGCTAAGCTACGTGGAGAGCCATCAGAAGGAATGATTTGTTCTCTGCAAGAGCTTGGAATGGATGAAAAGTTCGTCCCTGAGAAGTACCAAGACGGAATATATGTAATTGAAGAAGAGGTTACTCCTGGAGAGCCAGCATGTCCTCTATTGAACCTGGATGACACGGTTATCGAGTTTGAATTAACACCTAACCGCGCGGATTGTTTAAGTATGCTAGGGATGGCATACGAAACTGCTGCAATTTATGATCGTAATATTGAGCTACCAGATACAACTGTGCAGATATCTGAAGAACCATCTAGTGACCATGTTTCAGTTTCAATTGAAGACAAAGAAATGAATCCTTATTACGGAGCATGGATTATTAAGGATATAACAGTACACGATTCACCACTATGGCTTCAAAACCGTTTGATCAGTGCAGGCATCCGTCCAATCAACAATGTTGTCGACGTTACGAACTATGTATTGCTTGAATATGGTCAGCCTTTACACGCGTTTGATTTCGATCGTTTCGGGTCAGATAAAGTGGTCACTCGTGCTGCTAAAGAAGGTGAAACGATTGTGACCCTCGATGGAGAGGAGCGCACGTTGAAAGCTGATCAGCTCGTCATCACTAACGGAGAGAAAGCGCACGCAATCGCTGGAGTAATGGGTGGCGAAGAATCAGAAGTTCAAGAAGACACGAACACAATTTTATTAGAAGCGGCTTATTTCGATCCCCAAACGGTACGCCGTGCTTCAAAAGATCATGGTATACGTAGTGAAGCAAGTGTCCGTTTCGAAAAAGGTCTCGACATCACCCGTGTTAAAGAAGCTGCTATGCGTGCGGTTCAATTACTTGCTGAATTAGGTAGTGGAACAGTACTAGGTGAATCTATGGTAGAAGCTGGTTCAACTGAATGGACCCCTGCCGAAATCAGTTTCAATCATCAAGAGATGGTGGACCGTATCGGTGCAGATATCCCGTTGGACCAGATGAAAAATATTCTAGAACGTTTACGTTTAGAGTATGAAGAGAACGGTGGTAATTTTGTTGTAACTATCCCTGGTCGCCGAAATGAGATGACGATCAAAGAGGATATGGTTGAAGAAATTGCTCGTCTGTATGGTTATGACAATATCCCTTATACGTTGCCGCTTGGAGAGATGAACAAAGGCGGTTTGACTAAACGACAGAAGTTATTAAGAGAAGTACATGAATATATGCAAAAAGCTGGGTTGAATGAAGCTGTAACATACTCGCTGACTACAGAGGATCGCTCGACACGATTTGTAAGTCCAGAAATCAAACAGTTGAATCCTCAACCAGTTGGGCTCGCTATGCCGATGACAGACTTGCATAGTCATTTACGTTTAAGTGCACTACCTGAAATGCTGGCTAGTGTTCAATACAACGTAGCTCGAAATCAATATAATGTCGGCTTATATGAAGTAGGTCCAGTTTACGTACGTTCACTCCAAGATACACAACAACCTGAAGAAAAAGCTAGACTATCTTCAGTAGTGACCGGTCTATGGGAAAATCATGCTTGGCAAGCAGATAAAAAAGCAGTGGACTTCTATGTAATGAAAGGAATCTTGGAAGGATTATTCGACTACTTACTAGAAGAGTCTGTTACTTTCGAGAAAGCTGAACTTGAAGGAATGCATCCAGGTCGAACAGCAGTGATTAAACTAGATGAACGAAACATAGGTTATGTTGGTCAGTTACATCCAACTGTTCAAAAAGAATATGATCTTCAAGAAACTTATGTGTTTGACGTAGATCTTGATGCAGTATTAGAACAGGTTAATGATCATGATTTTTATGAAGCAATCACGAAGTATCCTGCAATCGCACAGGATTTGGCTTTCGTAGTAGATGCTGATTTACCTGCTAAGCAACTAGAGGATGCTATAATGGATAAAGGACAGCCTCATTTGCGTTCAGTTCAAGTGTTTGACGTGTATGAAGGTGAACATATGGAAGAAGGGAAGAAATCAATCGCTTTCAACCTCATGTTCCAGCACCAGGAACGTACACTCAAAGACGAAGAAATCGAGCAAGCACGTGGAGCAATTGTGTCCCACTTAGAAAAAGAATATAACGCTGTATTAAGAGGTTAAAAAGAAAAGCTGAGTGATCGGGTTATGGCCCGAATGCTCAGCTTTTTTCTAAATTTATTTTGTTCATCTACAACTTCTTGGCTTTGTCTGTATTAGCAAAATGAACTTTCGCGATTTTATCTAAGAAAGGTTCTCCTTTAGAATTGATGATTCGCTTAATCTGTTTGTCAACGATGTTTGAGGCACCTTTTTGTAAGTTGAAACCAACCATTCCAGATAGTTTATCCATTTCTTGAACAAAGCGATATCTTGCAAGCATGGAAGCGGCCGCAACACAGGTGGATTTGCTTTCTCCTTTTGTTAAGAAAGTCATTCCTTCAAGTGGTTGCTCGTTCGACGCGCGAATTTTATTATAAAAAATCCCTGGTTCACAAAATTTATCGACGAGAATGCCTTTTGACTCTTGCCCATCTAGTTTTCCAATCACGTGTTTAATTGCTTGATGGTGCATCCATGCTTTCATTCGTACTTGCGACCAATTTTTCTGTTTTAGTGAATTGTATTTTTCATTCGACAATGTAACCGTGCTATAAACGATGTCCGTTTTCAAAATATCTTTGACGATTTTCTTGATCGTATCGTCTTTCATATTTTTCGAATCTTGCACGCCTAATTCACGCAATAATTCTTGTTGCTGTGCAGTTGCAAAAACAGCTCCTACCGTAATTGGACCAAAGTAATCACCTGTTCCTGCTTCATCAGAGCCAATATGATCTTGTGAAAGGAACTTAGGAAGTTCAGGCTCGCCTGATGATTTTTTCTTATTATTAGACTTCACTCCACTTCCCCATAGAGAAGCTTCTTCTTCATGCTGATCCCCTTGGAACATGACTTTTCCAGATGTATAGGCTGTAATTGTCAGCCCGTTTTTTTTAGCAACAAAGGTTGCGTGTGGAGGTTGTTTAGATGAAATGGATGAGTGGTAATGTTTTTTCATTTTGAATATCGTATCTTGATCTACTTTAATGACGGTCTGTCCCATGTCGAACTCCTTTTGAAAAATATTCATATCTATTAATTCTGCCAAAAATCTACCTTAAATGATACAGTACTTCCCTAATACTAGCAAAACGTGTTACTATATGGTTTAGAATACGTGTGAGGAGGCTTTCGAATGTCGCAAAATGGAAAGTCAAAAATCACGGTTGAAATTCATAACCGTAAATATACTGTTGTAGGCGAAGAATCATCCGATCATATCAAAAAGGTAGCAAGTATGGTGGATCAAAAAATGGATGAGATTAGACATGCAAAACCGTCGATCGACTCTGCTCAGCTTGCTGTTTTAACAGCTCTTAATACAATGAACGATTATATGAAACTTAAAGAAGACTATAATCATTTGAAGCAACAACAATCATTCAATCAAAAATCAATGAACAACAATACAAATCAAAAACAGTTTAACTATAAAGATAGGAAAGAGGATCGCAGGTAACATGTTGAATATTATTTTATTAATACTACTTATTTTAGGATTTTTAATCGGGCTTAAACGTGGGTTTATCTTGCAAGTATTTCACTTAGCAGGCTTCATCGTAGCATTTCTTGTGGCCCTCTTGTACTATAGGGATTTAGGAGATCAACTAGAATTATGGATCCCTTTCCCTGCACCATCAGATGGTCATTTCTGGTCTAGCTTTTTCCAGTCAGATGTGATTGAAGGTGCTTTTTATTACGGAATCTCCTTCTTTGCAATATTTTTCACGGTGAAAATATTAATGCAAATCATTGCTAATTTGCTAGACTTTGTAGCACATTTTCCTGTCTTACATAGTGTCAATAATTTGCTTGGAGCAATAGTAGGTTTTATAGAGATGTACTTGATCATTTTTGTCGTTCTATTTGTCCTTTCGTTGGTTCCATCAGGTTTCGTTCAAGACTTTGTAAGTCAGTCATCACTAGCTACATTTATTATTGAACAAACGCCCGTTTTTTCAGAACAATTGAAGGAAAAATGGTTTACAGAGATTGAGAGAAATGCTTAGAGGTTACTCCTATCAGGGTCAACCTCTTTTCTTTGTTTTTTTATAAAAAGACTCTCTTAAAGTTGTTGTTGATTCTAACGAATCACTTATAGGTGGACGCTTTCTGACGAACCGGACGGTCTAATGTCGGTGTTCGATACAGGATGTATTGGGTGTTAGCTGACCTGGGGCACGGCTTCAACTTCCCAAAACTCGTTTTCCACGAGTTTCGCGTGATTTTCAGACCGTGCAATCAATTCCCCCGACGACCTGGATGGTCTAGTGTCGGCATTGGCCACAGGACGTGGCCGTTTATAGCCGGCTAAGAGTCGCCACCTCTAACGATTCGTCAGAACCAGCGAGGCAGAGGAGTCTTTCAAAATCAACTTTGAGTTTTAAAAGTGTCTATAAAAAAGGTGGTCATCGTTTATGGATAAGAAACAAGTGATCAAACATTTGGAAACTATCGCGGTTTATCTGGAGTTAAATGGTGAAAATGCGTTCAAAACTTCTGCCTATCGCAAGGCGGCTCAAGCACTGGAGCGCGATGATCGTTCGCTAGGTGAAATAGATGATTTTTCTTCCATGAATGGAATCGGCAAAGGAACCAATGCTGTTATCTTAGAATTTATTGAAAATGGCGAGACTGAAACCTTGAATGAACTTAAAAAGAAGGTTCCTGAAGGTCTTGTTCCTTTATTGAAAATCCAAGGGCTTGGTGGTAAGAAACTAGCAAAATTATACCAAGAACTAGGTGTTATCGATGAAGCCACTTTACGCAAAGCATGTGAAAATGGTGAAGTTGAGGAGCTAGGCGGCTTTGGAAAAAAATCCGTAGAGAAAATATTGAAGGCATTGGACGATGCAGGAACTCGGCCCGAACGTTTACCGATTGCAGATGTACTACCTGTGGCTGAAGAGATTGAACGAGAATTAGACCAACTAGAAGGTATTGATCGATATTCAGTGGCTGGTAGTCTCAGAAGGTTAAAAGAAACAGCAAAAGACATAGATTTTATCATTGCTACTAAAGAACCTGAACAAGTATCTGAACAATTGACGAAATTATCGAATGTAAAAGAGGTCGTATCTCACGGGGAAACGAAGGTGACAGTTGTAGTTTCTGGAGACTGGAATATATCGGTGGATTTCAGATTGATAGAGCCTGAACATTTTATAACTACTTTGCATCATTTCACGGGGTCAAAAGATCATAATGTTGAAATGAGAGGATTGGCAAAACAAAAAGGTTATAAAATCAGTGAATATGGAATCGAAAATCTTGAAACAGAAGAACTGCATACTTTTAATTCAGAGAAGGAATTTTTCGAATTTCTAGAAGTTCCTTATCTCCCACCTGAAGTTCGTGAAACAGGAGAAGAAGTTGGGGTTAAAAAATCACCATCTTTGATTGAGTTGAGTGACATCCGTGGTGACCTACACATGCACACTACCTGGAGTGACGGGGCCCAATCAATTGATGAGATGATCGAAAAATGTGTAGAGTATGAATATGATTTTATGGCTATTACTGATCATTCCAAATTTTTGCAAGTAGCAAATGGTTTGAATGAAGATCGTTTAAGGAAGCAGCGCGAAGCCATACAAAAGGCAAGTGAAAAATACCCATCGATTCACGTACTTTGTGGAATTGAAATGGATATTTTACCAAACGGTGAACTTGATTTCTCTGATGAATTCTTAAAAGAGATGGATTTCGTCATCGCATCGATCCATTCTAGTTTCAATCAATCAGAAGATCAGATCATGAAAAGAATGAAGCGCGCGATGGAGTGTCCGTATGTGGATATGATTGCTCACCCGACCGGCCGTTTGCTTGGCCGAAGAAAGGGTTATCCTTTGAATACGGACGAATTCATAGATTTAGCAGTGGAAACGGATACGATTATTGAATTAAACGCAAATCCAAATCGACTAGATCTTTCATGGGAACTTCTTCATGAGGCACAAGAGCGTGGTGCAAAGATAGCCATCAATACCGATGCTCATAATTACAAAATGTTATCGGATATGAGAATCGGTGTCCAAGCTGCCCGCAAAGGTTGGTTGAAGAAGGAGAATATCGTAAACGCTTGGTCAAAAGATGAACTGATTTCATTTTTAGACCAGAAAAAAGGTGAATAACATGAATCAAAAAATATATAAACAACTTGAGTTTGATAAAATCAAACATTTGTTGCATGAAAATGCATCGACTAGTCTTGGAAAGGAACAAGCTCAACAGTTGGCACCTTCACCTGATCTAGAAGAGGTGAAGCAATGGCAAGCTGAAACAGATGAGGCAGTATCTGTGTTGAGATTGAAAGGGCATGTACCTCTAGGGGGGATCACCGATATCCGCCCGCATATCAAGCGAGCAAATATTGGTGCTTTATTAAGTCCTTCTGAATGTCTAGATGTTGCCAGTACAATTTACGGTGGAAAGCAACTGAAAAAATTCGTTGAAGAACTTGAAGACGTTGAGATACCTATTTTGTTAGATAAAATGGAACAGATCACTCCATTAACCTCCTTAGAACAGTCGATTAAAGGGTGTATCGATGACTATGGGCAAGTGATGGATGGAGCCTCTAGCAAACTGCGTACCATTCGAACTCAAATCCGTACACACGAAAGTAGGATTCGAGACCATTTAGAACAGTTGACGAAATCTAAGAGTCAAATGCTTTCTGATGCAATTGTGACCATTCGTAATGATCGTTATGTTTTACCAGTAAAAAGTGAATATCGTGCAAACTTCGGGGGAATGGTACACGATCAATCTTCTTCTGGTCAGACTATGTTCGTAGAACCTCAAGCTGTAGTTGAATTGAATAATCAATTACAGGAAGCGCGTGTAAAAGAACAGCAGGAAATTGATCGCATTCTTCAAGAGCTCACAAGCCAAATTAATGAGGATAGCGAACCCCTTTCTTATAACGTGAGTATTCTGAAAGCAGTCGACTTCATGTTTGCTAAAGGGAAGTTATCTCAAAAACAACGTGCTGCTAGGCCGACGATGAATCAAGAAGGTCGCATCCGGATGAAACAGGCCCGTCACCCGTTGATTCCAGAGGATGAAGTAGTTGCGAATGATATCGAAATCGGAACCGATTTTACCGCTATCGTCATTACTGGACCAAATACTGGTGGTAAGACGGTAACTCTTAAATTGGTCGGGCTGTGCACATTAATGGCTCAATCCGGCTTACAAGTGCCAGCGCTCGATGGGTGTGAAATGGCCGTATTTGATCAAGTGTTCGCAGACATCGGGGACGAACAGTCCATTGAACAAAACTTAAGTACATTTTCTTCTCACATGACGAATATCGTAAGTATTTTGGAAAAAGTGCATGAGAACACACTGATTTTATTCGATGAACTCGGAGCTGGGACGGATCCCCAAGAAGGTGCAAGTTTAGCAATGGCCATTCTAGACGATGTTGTACAAAAGCAGGCACGAGTTATTGCTACCACTCACTATCCGGAACTCAAAGCTTATGGGTACAACAGAGATGAAGTTACGAATGCATCAGTTGAGTTTGATATTGAAACATTACAGCCGACCTATCGATTATTACTAGGAGTACCTGGCCGCAGTAATGCGTTTGATATTTCCAAGCGTCTCGGGTTGAGTGAAGGTGTAATTAAACAGGCTCAATCTATGGTAAGTGACGATTCACGCTCTGTAGAAAATATGATTGCTTCTTTGGAAGACTCTAGGAAAAAGGCTGAGCAAGACCATGAGCAAGCAGCAGAAATCCTTGAACAAGCAACAGAGATTCACCAAGAGCTACAACATGAATTCAATCAATATCTACAGAAGAAAGAAAAGCTAGATGAAAACGCTAAAGTAAAAGCTAAATCCATCGTGGAAAAAGCCGAGAAACAAGCTGAAGAAATTTTGCAAGAAATTCGTGAAATGCGTGATGAAGCGAATATTAAAGAGCATCGATTTATTGATGCAAAAAAGAAATTATCTGATCAAAAAGAAAGCTTTGAAACGAAGGAGACTTCAAAAACTCAAACGGCTAAAAAACCATCTCAGGAACTAAAACCAGGAGATGAAGTCCACGTGCTGACATTCAATCAAAATGGATATGTCGTGGCGAAAGTGAACGCCAAAGAATATGAAGTCCAACTCGGAATCATGAAGATGAAGGTCCCTGTTAAAAGCCTTGAATTTGTTAAGCGCCCGGAGCCAGTGGAGAAAAAGCCTTTATCAACAATCAAAGGAAAGAATTATCACGTGAAACCAGAGTTAGACCTTCGTGGCGAACGTTATGAAGATGCATTGAATCGTTTAGATAAGTATATTGACGACGCAATCTTGGCTAACTATCATCAAGTGTCGATTATTCACGGAAAAGGTACTGGCGCTTTGATGAAAGGTGTGCAACAATTTGCCCAAGGCCACTCAAGAATTAAGGGATACAAGTTTGGTCATGCCAATGAAGGCGGAAGTGGAGTGACAATTTTAGAGCTAAAATAATTCTAAAATTTATCATCCATGAATATGATAATAAGGAATGAAGTCTGATGGAAACTCTCGCAAAAGTTTTAATATGGGTAGCAATAGCATTTGTACTCGTCGGTGCGATATTTATATACATGAACTGATCTAAAGAATCTCCTCCAATTTTCCCGGTTGTGAGGAGATTTTTTTATCCAACTCATGGCGGATGAATTTTGAAGTACATTCCAGTAATAAATTTCAGATAATTTCAAATAATATTTTAAATTTATCCGTTTCATGTTTATAATAAAAGTAGTAACCAATAAAAGGAGGAGTATGAATATGGGGGTAAATGTAACCAAACCATGGTTTAAGCATTATCCAGAGGAGATTCCTACGTCAATCGAATATGACAACATTCCTCTTCAAGATTTTCTAGAAAAATCTGCGACAAAATTACCAGACAAAGTTGCTATTCATTTTATGGGTAAAGAAATAACCTATCAAGAACTTTTCGATTCATCAAAAAAAATGGCAAGTTATTTTCAAGATTTAGGTTTACAAAAAGGGGACCGGGTAGCAATCATGTTACCGAACACACCCCAAGCAGTAATTTCTTATTATGGAGCATTAATGGCCGGCGGGATTGTTGTACAAACGAACCCACTTTATACTGAAAGGGAACTGGAGTATCAACTGAAGGACTCAGGCTCTAAATTCTTAGTATGCTTGGACATATTATTACCTCGTGCATCAAGCGTCAAAGGAAATACCGACGTTGAACATATTATAGTAGCCGGTATCAAAGATTACCTTCCATTTCCGAAAAATATGTTATATCCAATGATTCAAAAGAAACAATACAATATTGTAGTAAAACCTGAACATGGTGGCGGTACTCATGTATGGAACCGTGTCATGGAAGAGGCTACCGGAGATTATGAAAAGCCTGAGATCGATCCAAAAGAAGATTTGGCGTTATTGCAATATACAGGTGGAACGACAGGTTATCCTAAAGGAGTCATGTTGACGCATTTTAATTTAGTTTCCAATACTCAAATGTGTTCTAAATGGCTTTATAAAACAGAATACGGGAAAGAAGTCGTCTTAGGCATTTTACCGTTCTTCCATGTATATGGAATGACAACTGTGATGAATAATTCAATCATGATGGCTCAAAAAATGGTTCTTATTCCGAAATTCGATGTAGATGGTGTTCTAAAAGCAATCGACAAACAAAAACCGACGTTATTCCCAGGAGCACCAACTATTTATATTGGTTTATTGAATCATCCTAAGTTATCAAAATATGATTTATCTTCAATTGAAGCTTGTATCAGTGGTTCTGCTCCGTTACCATCAGAAGTGCAGGAACAATTTGAAAAAGTGACTGGTGGACGTCTAGTTGAAGGTTATGGACTCACCGAATCTTCACCTGTTACTCATTCGAATTTTGTTTGGGAAAACCGTCGTGGTGGAACGATTGGTGTACCATGGCCAGATACAGATTCTAAAATCTTCAAGATGGAGACTACCGAAGAAGCTGAAGTTGGAGAAGTAGGCGAAATCGTTGTCAAAGGTCCACAAATCATGAAAGGCTACTGGAACCGTCCAGAAGAAACAGCTAATACGTTGAAAGATGGTTGGTTGTTGACTGGTGACATGGGTTATATGGATGAAGATGGATACTTCTACGTAGTCGATCGAAAGAAAGATATGATTATTGCAGGTGGATTCAATATTTACCCAAGAGAAGTTGAAGAAGTATTATATGAACATGATGCAATTTTAGAAACAGTTGTAGCTGGGATTCCAGATCCATATCGCGGTGAGACTGTGAAAGCTTATATCGTATTAAAAGAGGGTCACGAAGTAACAGAAGACAATTTAGATAAATTTTGTAGAGAAAATTTAGCTGCATATAAAGTCCCTAAAATATATGAGTTTAGAGAAGAACTGCCTAAGACAGCAGTAGGTAAAATTTTAAGGAGAAAACTTGTTGATGAAGAAAAAGAGAAGCTTGCAAATCAACAAACACAATAATCAATCGAACTGGTTGACACCAACTCATATTATTTATAATATAGTTGGTGAATGACCATTCATTCATTTTTAGGGAGATATTGCAATGAAGAAGAACAAACCGAAGTACAAACAAATATTAGATGCAGCTGTTGAAGTCATAGCAGAAAATGGCTATCATGCATCACAAGTTTCGAAAATTGCCAAAAAAGCTGGAGTAGCGGACGGGACGATCTATCTTTATTTCGACAATAAAGAAGATATTCTCGTCTCGCTTTTTCAAGAAAAAATGGGACAATTTATCGAAAGAATCGAATCTGTCATCGATGAGAATGACACAGCGGACGAAAAGTTGTATGCTTTAATAGAAATGCATTTTCGTCAGTTAGCTGAAAATCATCATTTGGCGATCGTCACTCAGCTCGAATTACGTCAGTCCAACAAAAACCTTCGTATGAAAATCAACGACGTACTTAAAGGATATTTAGCATTAGTCGACAATATTCTTACACAAGGTATGGAGGAAGGGACTTTCCACGGCCATTTGAACGTCAAGCTTGTCCGTCAAGTCATTTTCGGTACGCTTGATGAGATCGTGACAAACTGGGTGATGAAAGATCAACGTTATGATTTGATGGAACAGGCGGAAGAAGTCCATTTTGTAATATCCAATGGGCTGAAAATCCATAGTAATAAGGAGTTGGCATAATGGAGAATCTTTCTTGGAAAAAAGAAGGCCATCTCGCAATCGTCACCATCCAAAGCCCACCAGCAAACGCGCTATCGTCCGGAATACTGAAAGATCTCTCAGCGATTCTAGATGAAATCGATCAAGATGCATCAGTTAAGACGATCGTGTTGAAAGGTGAAGGCAAATTCTTTTCTGCAGGAGCAGATATCAAGGAATTCACTTCATTCCAGAATGAAAGCGATTACGCTGGATTAGCTCGAAAAGGTCAAGAATTATTCGATCGTATCGAGCAATATCACATTCCAGTCATTGCATCGATTCATGGAGCTTCACTTGGTGGAGGTCTTGAATTAGCAATGGCTTGTCATGTGCGGATTGTGACGAAAGACGCGAAATTGGGACTACCTGAGATGAATCTTGGGATTGTTCCAGGCTTTGCAGGTTCACAGCGTTTACCAAGATATGTAGGATTACCTAAAGCGTATGAGATGCTTCTAACTGGTGAACCTATTTCTGGTGAAGAAGCTGCTAGGTTAGGTCTAGCTAATCATGCCGTGGATGAAAATGAGTTAGAGGAAAAAACTTTGAAACTTGCGAACAAATTCGCATCAAAAAGTGGTCCTTCAATCAAAGCAATCATGAAACTTCTACCATATGCTCGAACATCACAATTCAAAGATGGTGTAGAGCAAGAGGCAGTCGAATTCGGAAAAGTATTCGGAAACGACGATGCCAAGGAAGGGATTCAAGCATTCATGGAAAAAAGAAAACCAAACTTCAATGATCAATAGCGAATTAAAGGAGGTCATCCAATGAATATTTTTGTTTTAATGAAAAAAACCTTTGATACTGAAGAAAAAATTCAGATTAATGGTGGAAAAATTGACGAAGAGGGTGCAGAATTCATCATCAATCCTTACGATGAATATGCGATTGAAGAAGCAATCAACCTTCGCGACGAACACGGTGGCGAGGTAACAGTGGTTACAGTAGGTGACGAAGAGTCTGAAAAGCAACTTCGCACAGCACTTGCAATGGGAGCTGATCAAGCAGTATTAATCAATACTGAAGATGATTTAGAAGAAGGCGACCAGTTTACAACTGTTAAGATTCTAGAAGCCTTCTTCAAAGACAAAGATGTCGATATTATTCTAGCTGGTAACGTAGCAATTGACGAAGCAAGTGGTCAAGTAGGTCCACGTCTGGCTGAAAAATTGGACATCCCATTTGTAACTACTATTACAGCAATCTCTGTTGATGGTGAAACTGTGAAGATCGACCGTGATGTTGAAGGTGATGTAGAAAAAGTGGAAACTTCTCTACCGTTACTAGTTACTTGTCAGCAAGGCTTAAACGAGCCACGTTATCCTTCACTACCAGGAATCATGAAAGCGAAAAAGAAACCTTTAGAAGAATTAGAAATAGATGATTTAGATCTTGATGAAGATGATGTTGAAGCTAAAACAGCTACTGTGGAGATTTACCTTCCACCTGAAAAAGAAGCAGGTAAAGTGTTAGAAGGAGAAATCGACGATCAAGTAAAAGAACTTGTATCTCTACTACGCAGCGACGCAAAAGTACTGTAACAACCAGGTGAAGAAAGGAGATTGAAACAATGAGTAAAATTTTAGCATTTGCAGAAGTACGTGAAGGAGAACTACGTAACGTTTCGTTCGAAACAGTTGCTGCCGCTCGTCATATCGATGAAAGCGGAGAAGTAGTAGCAGTTGTTTTCGGTGGAATTGATTTAGAAGAATTAGGTAATGAAATGATTAAATTCGGAGCAGATCGTGCAGTTACTGTTTCTGATGATAAATTAAGAGAATTCACAGCTGACGCATACACTCAGGCTGCTATGGCTGTAATTGAACAAGAAGATCCAGATGCTATCGTTATGGGGCATACATCTGCAGGTAAAGATTTATCTCCACGTGTAGCAAGTAAATTAAGCAGTGGTCTTATTTCAGATGTAACTCAAATCGAAGGAACAGGTGACGAAGTTCAATTTGTACGTCCAATCTATTCTGGTAAAGCCTTTGAAAAGAAAGTTATCAAAGATGGAAAAACATTCTTTACGATCCGTCCTAATAACATCGCTCCACTAGAAAAAGATGATAGTCGCTCAGGTGACGTGACCTCAGTGGACGTTGAGATCAAAGATCTTCGTACCATCGTCAAAGAAGTTATCCGTAAAGCATCAGATGGGGTCGATCTATCTGAGGCGAACATCATTGTTGCAGGTGGACGTGGTGTGAAAAGTGAAGAAGGTTTCGAACCTCTTTACTCATTAGCTGACGAATTAGACGCAGCTGTAGGTGCATCGCGTGGTGCATGTGACGCTGGTTATTGTGATTACTCACTTCAAATTGGACAAACTGGTAAGGTTGTAACTCCTGATCTATATATCGCTTGTGGTATTTCAGGTGCAATCCAACACTTAGCTGGTATGTCTAACTCAAAAGTGATCGTAGCGATCAATAAAGATCCGGAAGCAAATATCTTTAACGTAGCTGACTACGGAATTGTCGGGGATTTATTTGATGTTGTTCCAAAACTGACTGAAGAAATCAAAGCTCTAAAAGGATAATAACCAAAAATGCGGAGGCTAAGCTCTCCGTATTTTTTTGTACTTTTAAGAATGTTTAACTTTGTTAAAGGATTAAAGTATGTGAAAAACAAAGGCTTTCGCCATTAAGACTTGGCGAAAAGCCAAGTTTTTCTCATGAAGCACTGTTAAGTTTTCTCTATAAACAGGGTAATAATAAAAGGTTTTTTAAATGTATAACTTTTTTATGGGAATCACAAACAAACTATTGGTAAGAATAATCTTTAACATGCTATACTGATTTTGAAATTGATTGAGTAGGAGGAATTTAATTATGGCAATTGTAAGTGCAACAGACCAAAACTTTAATGAAGAAGTTTCTGATGGTTTAGTATTAGTAGATTTCTGGGCACCTTGGTGTGGTCCATGTAAAATGATTGCTCCTGTACTAGAAGAACTAGATGCAGAAAAAAGTGATCAAGTGAAAATTGTTAAGCTTGATGTTGACGAAAACCAAGAAACTGCACAAAAGTTCGGTGTAATGAGCATTCCAACGCTAATCTTATTCAAAGATGGCGAACAAGTGGATCAAGCTCACGGTTTCCAACCAAAAGAAGCTTTACAACAACTTGTTGAAAAGAACGCGTAAAACTGGATAGAGAGCTGGCCTCATGAAGGTTCAGCTCTTTATTTTTGTTAAATACCCGAACGTATTTTCTGTTTATCTTTTTCTACATACATTTAATCATGCTACAATAAATACAAAAGCGTTCAGAGGTGTCTACGATGGCTACAAGCATTCAAGAGAAATTAGCAATTCTTCCAGCTAAACCTGGTTGTTACTTAATGAAAAATAAAAAAGACGAAGTCATCTATGTAGGTAAGTCTAAGATTTTGAAAAATCGGGTGCGTTCTTATTTTACCGGTGCAAATGATCTGAAGACCCAGAGACTGGTGAATGAGATTGCAGACTTTGAATATATCGTTACAGCTTCTGAGATGGAAGCACTTATTCTAGAGCTTAACTTAGTGAAAAAATATGACCCGAAATATAATGTCATGCTTAAGGACGACAAGAGTTATCCTTTCTTAAAAATTACAAGTGAAGAGCATCCACGATTAATTGTCACTCGTAAAGTTAAGAAGGATCGCGGAAAGTATTTTGGACCTTATACTAATGTGTACGCAGCTCGCGAAACGAAAAAATTGCTTGATCGCCTATATCCATTACGTAAGTGTAACGTCATGCCTAAGCGTGTTTGTTTATATTACCATATTGGTCAGTGTTTAGGTCCATGTGAATTTCCTGTAGAGAAACAGACCAATCAAGAGATTGTGCAAAAAATCACTTCGTTCTTAAGTGGTGGACATAAAAAGATTAAAGAAGAAATAAAAGAGAAGATGCACAAATTTTCCGAGAATCTAGACTTTGAAAAAGCAAAAGAATACAGAGATTTAATTGAACATATCGAGTCTGTCATGGAAAAACAAACGATGGAACTTCCTGATCTTATTGACCGTGACGTTTTCGGTTTTTCTTTTGATAAAGGGTGGATGTGTGTCCAAGTATTTTTCATCAGAAATGGAAAGTTGATCGAGAGAGATGTCGCTCTGTTTCCATTTTATGATGACGCACAGGACGCGTTTGTCAGTTATGTAGCAAGGTTTTATTCACACTCTAACCATATCAAGCCAAGAGAAGTATTAGTTCCTGTTGGCACAGATACTCAGTTACTCGAAGATTATCTAGAAGTGAAAGTGAAATCTCCTTACAGGGGCCAAAAGAAAAAGTTAGCTGATCTAGCTTTAGAAAACGCAAGTATCGCTCTGACAGAGAAATTCTCGTTAATTGAGCAAGATGAGGCGAGAACCATTAAAGCTGTTGAAGAATTAGGAGAGACGTTGAATGTAGAAACCCCTCACCGAATCGAAGCGATTGATAACTCGAACATCCAAGGGTCAGATCCTGTATCAGCGTTAGTCGTTTTCATCGATGGCAAGCCGAAGAAGAATGACTACCGCAAATATAAAATTAAAACTGTGGAGTCACCCGATGACTATGAGACGATGCGTGAAGTTGTCCGAAGACGCTATAAACGCGTATTAAAAGAAGGGCTTCCGCTACCAGATTTATTAATGGTCGATGGGGCAAAAGGGCAAATGTCTGCTGCAAGAGATGTCCTTGAAAATGAACTAGGTCTAGATATCCCGATTTGTGGTCTAGCAAAGAATGATAAGCATAAAACGAGCGAATTATTATACGGCGATCCTCCTCAGCCTGTGAATTTGAAGAGAAATGATCAACCATTTTATCTGATACAGAGGATTCAAGATGAAGTTCATAGGTTCGCCATTACCTTCCATCGTCAATTGCGCGGGAAGAACGCTTTCAAATCCAGTCTAGATGAAATTGAAGGAATTGGTGGTAAACGGAAGCAACTATTAATTCAACATTATGGATCGATTGATCGTATAAAAGATGCGGACTTAGAAGATATAAAAAGCCTGGGTATTCCGGAAAATGTAGCAGAAAATATTCAACTATATTTTGCACAAGAGGAAGAACATTCGGATGCTGAGGATACCAGTGCTGAAAATGGGTCATGATAAATGTTGAAACATGTCATTATCATGACATGTTTTCTTGACGCTATCACTCGATAGAAGTACAATAATACATGTCTTCTATACTTTTTTTAAATGTAAAAAAGTGTGGTTGGAAGCCGAAATAAGCGGTGGTTGCCATTATTTTTTTACATATTAGCATCCATATATATGGATCCATTCGTGATAATCATTAGAAAAATTGATTTTTTCACAGCAAAATGAGGGGGGTAACACATGTCGGAAAACCGTGAGTTCTTTAATCGTAGATTACATTCACTATTAGGTGTCATTCCTATTGGTATCTTCTTGATTCAGCACTTGGTCGTCAACCACTTCGCTACATATGGTCGTGAAACGTTCAATGCTGCTGCACACTTCATGGAGAGCTTACCATTACGTGTCGGTTTAGAAATTTTCATTATTGCTTTACCGATTATTTTCCATGCGATTTACGGGGTGTACATCGCTTTTACGGCACAACCGAATGCTAAGCGTTTCGGCTTTTTCCGTAACTGGATGTTCATGTTCCAACGAATCACTGGTATCATCACATTGATATTCATCGTATGGCACGTATGGGAAACGCGTCTAGCTAACGCGATTTTCGGAACACCTGTGAACTTCGATATGATGGCTACTATTTTGTCATCACCATTCATGTTCTGGTTCTACATCATCGGTGTAATTTCTACAGTCTTCCACTTCGCAAACGGGCTATGGTCTTTTGCGGTTACATGGGGAATTACTGTAACACCAAAATCTCAACGTGTTATGACTTATGTATCTTTAGGTGTGTTCGTCATTTTCACTTACATGGGTATTGCATCCATACTAGCATTTGTTTCATAAAATGAAGTAAACATAATTTCGTAATTATAAGGGAGTGAAAGATTTCTATGAGTGAAAAAAATATCGTTATAGTCGGCGGTGGTTTGGCTGGTTTGATGGCAACAATTAAAGCGGCCGAAGCAGGCGTCCACGTAGATTTACTTTCAGTTGTACCTGTTAAACGCTCCCACTCAGTATGTGCACAAGGCGGAATCAACGGTGCGGTTAATACTAAAGGTGAAGGGGACTCCCCTTGGTTACACTTTGATGATACCGTTTACGGTGGGGATTTCTTAGCGAATCAGCCACCAGTAAAAGCAATGTGTGACGCTGCACCTAGCATCATCCACATGCTTGATCGTATGGGTGTTATGTTCAACCGTACACCTGAAGGTCTGTTGGATTTCCGTCGTTTTGGTGGTACTCAACACCACCGCACAGCTTTTGCTGGAGCGACAACTGGTCAACAGTTACTATATGCATTAGACGAACAAGTTCGACGCCATGAGGCAAATGGACTTGTGACAAAATATGAAGGTTGGGAATTCGTATCAGCAGTTCTTGATGAGAGCGGACGTTCTCGCGGAGTAATTGCTCAAGATATCCAATCTCATGAAATGAAAGTATTTAAAGCAGATGCAACGATCATGGCTACAGGTGGACCTGGAATCATTTTCGGTAAATCAACGAACTCAGTTATCAACACTGGTTCTGCAGCTTCAATACTTTATCAGCAAGGTGTCAAATATGCGAACGGTGAGTTCATCCAAATCCACCCTACAGCTATTCCTGGGGATGACAAACTTCGTCTCATGAGTGAATCTGCTCGTGGTGAAGGTGGACGAGTTTGGACATACAAAGACGGTAAACCTTGGTACTTCCTAGAGGAAAAATATCCTGCTTACGGTAACCTTGTACCTCGTGATATTGCAACTCGTGAGATCTTCGACGTTTGTGTAAACCAAAAACTTGGTATTAACGGTGAAAACATGGTTTATCTTGATCTATCTCATAAAGACTCAAAAGAGTTAGATGTTAAGCTTGGTGGAATCATTGAGATTTACGAAAAATTCGTTGGTGAAGATCCTCGTAAAGTACCAATGAAGATTTTCCCTGCAGTACACTACTCTATGGGTGGTATGTGGGTTGATAATGATCAGATGACAAACATCCCAGGTATCTTCGCTGCTGGTGAGTGTGATTTCACGATCCACGGTGCAAACCGCTTGGGCGCTAACTCACTTCTATCATGTATTTATGGTGGTATGGTCGCTGGACCAAACGCAATCAAGTACATTGATGGGTTAGAAGATCTAGCTGAAGATCAGAATGAAGAATTTTTCGATGCACAACTTAAAACTGAACAAGATAAATTCGATCAAATCATGAATATGACGACTGGTAAAGAAAACGCTTATCAAATCCACCGCGAACTTGGTGAGTGGATGACAGATAACGTAACGGTTGTTCGTGATAATGAAAAGTTACTTAAAACAGATGAAAAAATAGTGGAATTGATGGAACGAGCGAAAGATATCAATATTCATGATACCTCTCGCTGGGCCAACCAAACGGCAATGTTCATTCGTCAGTTGAACAACATGCTTCAACTTGCACGTGTAATCACTAAAGGTGCTTACAATCGTAATGAAAGCCGTGGAGCTCACTTCAAACCAGAATTCCCTGATCGTAATGATGCAGATTGGTTGAAAACGACAATCGCGACATTTAATCCTGAGAAAAATGGTCCAGACATCACTTATGAAGAAATCGATACATCATTGATTGAACCGCGTAAACGTGACTATTCGAAATCAAAATAAAAGGGGGTAGAGATTCATGGCGGAAGAACAAAAGACAGTCAAATTTATCATTCAACGCCAAGATGACCCAGAATCTGCTTCATACGAAGAAGAATTTGAAGTACCTTATCGTACGAATATGAACGTGATTTCTGCATTGATGGAAATCCGCAGAAACCCTGTTAACGCTAAAGGTGAAGAAACTACACCTGTATTTTGGGAAATGGGTTGTTTAGAGGAAGTTTGTGGAGCGTGTTCTATGTATATCAACGGTGCTGCAAGGCAGTCTTGTACAGCGCTAGTTGATCAGTTAGAGCAACCGATTCGCTTATCTCCAATGACGACATTCCCGGTAATGCGTGACTTGGCAGTTGATCGTAGCCGCATGTTCGATTCACTTAAGAAAGTGAAAGCATGGGTACCGATTGACGGAACGTACGATTTAGGTGAAGGTCCTCGTATGGCTGAAAGTAAAAGACAATGGGCATATGAGCTTTCTAAATGTATGACTTGTGGGGTTTGTCTAGAAGCTTGCCCGAACGTGAACAGCAATTCGGACTTTATTGGTCCAGCTGCACTATCACAAGTCCGTCTACACAATTCTCATCCAACTGGTGCAATGCATAAGGGCGAACGCTTAGATGCAGTAACTGGTGAGGGTGGTCTTCAAGACTGTGGGAACTCTCAAAACTGTGTGCAAGTTTGTCCAAAAGGGATTCCTTTGACAACTTCAATTGCTGCTCTTAACAGAGATGCTACTGCACACTCATTCAAGAGTTTCTTTGGCAGTGACTACTAAAACTAATTGGATCAACAACACGAATAGGGCTGACTTCGATGTCAGCCCTATTTTTAATTCCAAAGATTTATAGAAAGAGAGATGATACTAATGAATATCGCTTACATAGAAGACTTTCAAACATGGCAACAAGAGTTTTCTTTTTATATTCCAGTTAATGTACGTTTTTCTGAAACGGACATGTTTGGGCATGTTAATAATGTTTCGCCATTCATTTATTTTGAAGAGGCAAGGATTGCTTACATGAATGAAGTCGACTTATTCGGCCCGATGTCCCAAGAAACAAAAAAGGTCCCCGTCGTTGCAGATTTACAATGTAACTATTTAAAACAAATGTATTTTGGAGACCAATTAAAGATGTATGTAAAAACCGATAATGTAGGGAAAAGCTCCTTAGACATTCATTACATGGCTTTGAACCAAAAAGAGGAGTTGTGTATTGTTGGGCGTGGGCGAGTCGTTCAAATTGATTCCCAGACTGGGACACCTACTCCTTTCGATGATGTACAAAGGAAAAAACTCGGAGTAAATGAATAATCTAAAATACAGGTCATTTATCTCGAACGGTAAAGCCGATTATTTCATAAATTATCATGAACACACTTTTCCTCAAATGGTCAAGTAGCTCACTTCTAGACAGAGGAGGGGTTACAGCTTGAGTAACGACAAATATCGACCGAGCAACATCCTAACAAAAAGGGAAAGAGAAGTTTTTGAATTGTTGGTGCAGGATAAAACGACGAAGGAAATCGCAGATGCGCTATACATCTCCGAAAAAACCGTTCGAAATCATATATCCAATACAATTCAGAAACTGCAAGTCAAGGGGCGATCGCAAGCCGTAGTCGAACTCATTCGGCTGGGCGAAATTCAATTGTAATGAATTGGATGCGGGGATTTTCGGCAAGCTATTAATGCTTGCCTGAAAGCCCAATCGCCCAAATTTCATGATTATTTAAAGCGAAAAAACGATGATTTTCTGCATTTTTAGTCGATATACTTGAATTTTTCTTAAAAAACCACGAGAATAGAAGTTATGAAGCGTTTCTAAGGAGGAAGTTTTGTGCACTCAACTATGGATTTGCAAGTGATAGCAGAACTCGAAAAGAATATTCGTTACATAAATCACATCGTGAAACAACGAGGACGTGAAATCCTTGATCATTACCCGATTACACCCCCACAATTCGTGGCTTTACAGTGGCTTTCAGATTCAGGCGACCTCACAATTGGCGAGTTGTCTAAAAAGATGTATTTAGCATTCAGTACGACAACCGACTTAGTCGATCGAATGGAGAAGAATGAACTGATAGAACGTGTTCGTGATCCAAAAGATCGTCGTGTTGTACGAATACATCTATTAGAAAAAGGGAAAGAGATTATTGCTGAAGTTATTGAAAAGCGTCAATTGTACTTAAAAGAAATACTACAAGAATTTTCTACAGATGAAGTCAATGACTTAAGAAGTTCTTTAACCCAGCTATTCGAAGAGATGAAAACACACGAAGAAGAACAGCAATAAAGGGGATAGTCATCTTGAATCAGCCAATCGGAGTAATCGATTCAGGTGTAGGTGGACTAACCGTACTCCATGAGCTAAAGCGTCAGCTACCGAAAGAACGCTTTGTTTATCTGGGAGATACATTACGTTGCCCATATGGATCGAAAGAAAAAGAAGAAGTGGAACAGTTTACTTGGGATATTGTCCATTACTTACTAAAGTTCGATATTAAAATGTTAGTGATTGCATGCAATACAGCCACCGCAATTGTTCTTGAGCAATTGAAACAAACGCTACCTATACCGGTAATTGGGGTCATTGCACCTGGTGCTAGGGCTGCAATCAAGGCTACTCAAACTAATCATGTAGCGATTATCGGTACCCAAAATACGATCGATAGCCAAGCTTATGAAAAAGAATTATTATCTATCAAGCCAGACCTAGAGACATATGGTGTAGCATGTCCAAAGTTTGTACCATTAATAGAGGGTGGTACGTTCGACAGATACGATGCATACCATATCGTTGAAGATAGCTTAATAGAACTGAAGGAATTTCCAACGATTGATACTTTGATATTAGGTTGTACTCATTATCCAATTATCCAATCGATCATCGAGGAAGTTGTAGGGGGCCAGATTACCGTTTTGTCGTCAGCGCTAGAAACTGGATTTGAAGTAAGTTCTGTTTTGACTTATCACAGTATGCAAGCAACAGACGATAACATTGATCGTCAAGATCCAATTATATTGACCACAGGAAGTTTGCATACGTTCCATCAAATAAAAGAAGAACTTTTTCAATTCAAAAGTGCTCAGATGGCTCATATTACGTTGACTTAATATTGAACTTATACCTTCTTTAGATGATTGGTATAAGTTTTTTTATGTGGGTAAATATTAAGATGTTACAGATGGTAAGCTAGGATGTTTGCAAGAAGCTTGTGTGACTGAATTGAGTATTCACGAGGATATAAGTATAAGTGTCTCACTTGTTCTACTTTAAAAATGTTTACCTTTGTTAAAGGATCAAAGTATGTGAAAAACAAAGGCTTTCGCCATTAGGACTTGGCGGTAAGCCAAGTTTTTCTCATTATGTTATACTAATCGTTGTCAAAAATGATATGTAATTATGTTTAATAGTTCTTATTGGAGGTTATCAAATGAGAGTAGATGGTCGTTTAAACGATCAATTAAGAGATATTCAGGTAGTAACTGAATTCACTAAACACCCAGAGGGCTCTGTTTTAATCACTGTTGGTGATACCAAAGTGATTTGTAACGCAAGCGTGGAGAAAAAAGTACCACCTTTCATGCGAGGAGAAGGAAAAGGGTGGATTACAGCAGAATATGCAATGTTGCCAAGGGCGACTGATCAGCGGAACATCCGTGAATCCTCAAAAGGTAAAGTATCGGGTCGTACAATGGAAATCCAAAGGTTGATTGGCCGTTCACTTCGCTCAGTTATTGATTTGAATAAAATTGGCGAACGGACAATTTGGGTAGATTGTGATGTCATACAAGCAGATGGCGGAACGCGTACGGCTTCGATTACAGGTGCATTTATTGCAGTTGCTCTTGCATGTGGGAAATTACTTCAAGACGAATTGATTGAAGAAATGCCGATCAAACACTATCTGGCAGCAACATCAGTTGGAGTTACCGAACAAGGAGAATCCATTTTGGATCTTTGTTACGAAGAAGACTCGACAGCTGCTGTGGATATGAATATTGTAATGACAGATGAACAAGAATTCGTTGAGTTACAAGGTACAGGTGAGGAAGCGACATTTTCACCAGCTCAATTGAGTGAGATGATCGAACTCGCCACAAAAGGCATCCAAGAGTTATTTTCCATTCAAAAAGAAAGTTTAGGCGATATTGCAGAACAAATTCAATCCTAAGAGGTGATATCGATGAAAACCATTTATGTAGCAACTACTAATCAAGGTAAATTGAGAGAATTACGTGAGATTTTTTCTAAAATTAAAATGGATGTTGTCAGTGTATTTGATAAGTTCGACGACGTTGAAGATGTTGAAGAAACAGGAGTAACTTTCGAAGAAAATGCACGATTAAAAGCAGAGACGATTGCTGAAATTTATAAAATACCGGTTTTAGCTGATGATTCTGGCTTAGAAGTCCATGCTTTAGGCGGAGAACCTGGTGTCTATTCAGCTCGTTACGCTGGTGAAGAGAAAAATGATCAGGAGAACTTGAATAAAGTTTTAGAGAAATTAGAAGGTAAGGAAGATCGTGGTGCTTCATTCAAGTGTGTAATGGCTTTCGCCAGACCAAGCATGGAAACGGTTATCTCTGATGGCACATGTGATGGCCACATAAGTGAAAAACCTCAAGGCGAGGGTGGATTCGGATACGATCCGATTTTTGTCCCAGCAGGCTATAATGAAACAATGGCCCAGATAGGTCCAGATGAAAAGAATAAGATCAGTCACCGTAAACGTGCTATTGATTCCATGATTGATCAAATCAAACCATTACTATAAGGTGAAAAGATGCGCGAAGGCGCATCTTTCCTTTTTGATTTTATGATTCAGTGAAGAGTAACTTAATTGATTAATTCCTTCATTAAGAGTTAAACAAATAGAGTTATTTATACATCAATTGGATGAAAGCACGTTAATTATTTATAAAGCACAATTGATCTAGGAAAACTTTATAAAAATATTACATGAAGTGTTGACAGTAGCACGGACAGTTTTATATAATGAATCTTGTCCGAAACGATAGGAAGCAAGTTAATTAATATAATATTTCAATGTGCGGGTGTAGTTTAGTGGTAAAACCTCAGCCTTCCAAGCTGATGATGAGGGTTCGATTCCCTTCACCCGCTCCATTTTATGCAAAAATGTCCCAGTAGCTCAGCAGGATAGAGCAACAGCCTTCTAAGCTGTCGGTCGGGCGTTCGAATCGCTCCTGGGACGCTAAATAAAGAAACGCTCAACTCCTTGATATAAAAGGAATTGAGCGTTTTCTTTTTGTTATTCTTTCACTTTATCCGACTAAAGTAAATGCGATTTTGGGGCAGAATTGGGGCAGGATTTTTATTTTACTTCTTTCGTGGTGAAAAACTCTCCAAAATGGTCTGCAGCTACTTGATCAATTTCTACAATGTTATGGCCATATAAATTCATCGTGGTTCCGATATTTGTATGTCTCGCACGATCGCTAATGGTTTTAATCGGTAAACCTTTATGAATGAGATAGGTTACTGACAAATGCCGTAAGTCATGAAAGCGGACATTTCCTAAATCGTTTCTTTTTCTAAATCGAATCCACCATTGACTGATGGAATCGGGTCGATAGGGTTTGCCAACTTCATTGGAGAAAATAAATACTTTACCTGGGTAGGCCCACTGATTTTGCAATAAGAGTTTGTCTCTACGTTTCTTAAGAATTTGTTTGTTCAACATGTCGGCTAACGGCTCCGGAATGGCTACGTATCCAGCTACATTATTTTTGATGCTTTTAAGAACTAATCCTTTACCTTTTTCCTCCGTTAAAGATTGCTCGATATATATGGCGTACTTTCCATCCTTTAAAACAACATGCCGATCTTCGATTGCTGCTAATTCTCCTTGTCTACAACCTGTAATAAAGGCTGTCCAGAAAATCAATTGCTTTTCAATGTCTTCGTGACTGATGCGTTCAATCATCTTCCATATAATCTCAGAAGAATAATCTACGTCATGTTTCTGCTTAGCTGAGGGAAGGGCAACCCCTTCTGCAGGATTTGCTTTTATTAATCCCCATTTATGCGCATGTTTAAGAAGACTGTTAAATGCCTTATAACAGTTTCTTATGGTAGATGCGGATAAATACCCTTCTTCGTCATTTAAACGCCTTCCTGGCTTCTTTAGATCGTCTACAAAGTCTACGATGTGAATGGTTTTAAAGTCTTTTAGTTTGATGTGGCCATATTTAGGTAAGATACGCTTATTAATGATATTGATATAGTCACCTCTCGTACCAGGTGAATAAGCTTCTTGTGCGTGTTTTTCAAGCCATAGGGGGTAAAAGTCTGTTAAGCGCATATCTGTGGTTTCAATTAATTGATCAGTCAGATAATCTGACTCCAGCTGTGATAGTATTTTTCTAGCTTCAGTTTTGTTTTTTGCCGTTATCGTTTTTCTGATCCTGACTGGATTGCC
This sequence comes from Halalkalibacillus sediminis, assembly GCF_002844535.1. Classification (NCBI taxonomy): domain Bacteria; kingdom Bacillati; phylum Bacillota; class Bacilli; order Caryophanales; family Bacillaceae; genus Halalkalibacillus; species Halalkalibacillus sediminis. The sequence goes on along the minus strand of NZ_PJNH01000001.1, from coordinate 1,050,032 downwards.
GCGTTCATTATAGCCGGTTACAATAGACAGTCTAAATTTATTTTTCCCTCTTTTTTCAACACTTCCCATTCTTCACACCTCCTCACTAATACCATAGCGTGCCATCAGCAGTTGTGTTGGTACACTTCTGATTGCGATAGATTCTATTCAGGCGTTCTGAGACAAGCTCTTTCGTTACTTTAAAGTCTTCAGCGATTGTACCTATAATTAAATCGTCACTGAAATCATAGAATCGCAGCATATGATAGGGGAGAGCTGCATAGAGGGTGAAATGTCGTGCGTCCCATTCTTGAAGCTCACGAAATGCCTCAGGCATCATCGATTGATGACCACAATGTCTAAGGATGTGGCAAAGCTCATGGAAAAATTGTTCCCGCTGGTGCTCAATGGGATCTCTGCTGTCTACAATAATTCCTCGGTATCTATGCACAATGTCATGGCGTGCGGGCACTGGTTTTTGATGTACAAAGATGTGATAGTATCTAGCAATCTTCCGAATACTTAGATCTTGTACAGAATACATTTTTTGTTTTTTATAGAAATGTGATACCCAATCTTCTAAAGCAGTTGTGTAATGTTCGAACATTGAATCACCTCATTGGTGTCATTATACGAACAAATGTTCGTTTTGGCAACAAAAAAATCCTCTCCGTTGAAAGGAGAGGTTATTCATTATTTTTATCCAAATATTCTTTCTCTTTATTTTCCTCATAATCACTAAGATAATTATCTAATCTATGCAGTATATCATCAAAATGGTTATTTTTCTTCTTTTCGTCCTCTAATTTTTTATGCAGATTGCCGATTTCTCTTCTGTATAAAAGGAATAAATAAAAACCTAGTCTAAAAGAAGAACAGAAAATATATATCAGCAACGGAAGTAAAATAAAAGTATTTAAATACATCTGTATATTAATCGGTAAATTAAGAGCAAGCATTATAATAAAAAGGAACAAGATTGAAGAGGAGAATGAGTATAAAATGAACCTTATAAGCTTAATAAAATTTTCTCTACTAATCATAGCAAAAGTGCTGTTTACGTTGAGGCTCCCTAGAATTGAAAATACTGTGAAGAAAATACCAATTAATATAGAGCTTATCGTTAACAAGATACTACTATTGTCTATAAAAAAATTGTTAATTTGAATGATAAAAGTTCTCCAAAATTCTATGGATATTAAGTTAGTAAGGAATACACCTATAGATAAAAATATAGTGAAAATGTAATACAGTACAACAGTTGTACTAGGAAACCAGTCTTCAAAAAAGGTCATTTTATCCCTTCTTTTTATCTAAAAAATTTTTTGTGATGTGAGTTGTAATTTCATCTTTATTATAATCCCTTTTTATATCTTTGTGTTCTTTGTATTTATTACTTCCCATTTTATCACTTTCTATATATTTTTCTAATATCTTTTTAGCTATGAATTCTTTTCCGTTTTCCCCATCTTTAAGTTCTAACTCAGTTCTTAGCTGACCCTCGTGTTTTAGATCTGTCGTAACCAATTCTTTAGTATCCGGATCTACATACCTTACTTTTGCGCTTTCGAACATAGTACCACTTAATTTTGACTCGCTTAAAAAATATATTATTTTTTTAGTGTCCATTGGTTGAGAAGTCTTCCTTCCTGTACTAAAATTAACACTTCCAACATTTGATCCAACTTTTTTTTGGGTATTGAAAAAATTAGTGAAGAATTCCTTAAACAATTTGTCCTTGGGAAGATAATCTTCAATCTTCGAATCACCAGTTACATCTATTTTGAGATCAATTGACCGTATTTCATTTGATCTTAATATAGTACTCAGACCTTTTCCGTCTTCAATTTGGTATAAAAAAAACTGCCACCCTCCATTTTCCTCATTGTAGGGTAAAAATCTATTTATATATCTCTCTAAATGAACTGCTTTTGCTCCAAAATGTTTGTATGGTAATACTAACAATTGAGAATTTGGAAAGAATGCACAATGAGTAATTTCCAATACATCTTGTTTTATTTCATTCGCAATATCTTTGCCTTTAGTTCCAGTATATGGTTTATCATCACGATATTGACCTAAATAAACTAATCTATCGAAGTTACTGAATTTATGCGCAAAACCATCAGCTTTTAAGTCAGCTCTTTTCGTAGGTATATAATCACCAAAGAGTGTGAATTCACCATATTTTGGTAAATTTCTTAATCTTTTTGTTTCATCGATCCTCATAAAAGATTTAAAAAAGTCACTAATTTTGTAGTTTGTAAGCTCACCATTATAAGTAAAATAATAATTATAGAAATTCAAAGTAGTAGTCAATTATATACCCCTTTACATTTTAAATTATTCTCTCAGTTCTTGATTAATAAATATTGAGAACTTTTTATCATCGAATCCCCGAATTAACTGTTTGATTAATCAGCAAAACTCAACAAATTTTGCCACAATGGTAAAAATAAAAGGCACATTCCCTAGTGTGCCTTTATATCCTAAGGTAAACTCTCACAAGCTAATCCATCCTTATCGTTGCCGTCTAGCCCGTGTGGATCGCTCTCAGGCCCACCAGCTGCTTCGTAGAAGGCTTGGGCTTCTGCATGTGTATCAAAGTCTCCACAATTACGATCTGGACCATTTGGATCATAAGGACCATCATAACCAGAAGAAGCAGTATCAGATGTATCACTTTTTTCTTTTTCTTTTGTTTCTTGTTTATCCTCTTTATTGTTTTTCGTAGTTGACTCTTCGTAATTGAAACCGTCTGATTGAACATACCCCTTAATACTCCAAATGTTTTTACCAGCATTCATTGCTCTTGTTTGTGCTTTTGTAAATGAATCCATATGAGTATAAGGTGGGTCATAAACGTAAGCTAAACGTGCAAATCCTTCTTCAAGAAGCATTTTATTAAAGTTTTTTCCATCTACCCACAGGTAAGCTAGTAATCTCCCATAGTGATCTCGTTTAGGTCCATCATATTCGACTTTAACTTCTTTACCAGATAATACATTTGTTGCAAATTTACTTGCTTCTGGACCGAATGGCTGAACTGGCTTAGAAGGATGCTTCGTTTCAGGTGTATCTACTAGCAGAAGTCTTACGCTCTCAACAGTGCCATTAAGGTTAATTTCAATGGTGTCACCATCCACAATTCGAGTAACAGTAGCAGTATCTAAGTTGGAATTGTTTCCATCATCTTTAGATTTATTTTTCTCTTTTGTTGAAGAGTTAGCTTTATTATCGTTTGAGGATGAAGAGTCCTCTGACTTAGACGAATCTTCTTTGGAAGAATCCTCTTTTTCTTTATCGTTACTAGAGTTGTTAGATGGCTCATTACTATCACTAGAATTATTTTCATCATCTTGTTTATCTTCTTTTTCTTTATCATCATCACTTGAATTACGATTACTATCTTCAGATTGCTTAGCAGAATTGTTATCGTCTTGAGATTCCTGTTCCTCTGATTGTTCTTCTGTATTGTCTTTCGATTCATCTTCCTCAATATCACTTGTTTCATTCTCTAAATTGGTCTCGGGGTCCGATTCATTATTTGCTTGAGCATTTGGGTCTTCAGTAGGGGCAGGTACCGCTATGAAAAATGCTACGAAGAATACGATTGTTAGAATTGATGCGATTTTCCGATTTGGAATAGGTATGACCTTAAATAGATTTAGGTGGCCTCTAAATAATGCGAACAAAGATCCAATGAATAAAACAAAAAATATAAATGCAATAATATCCATCTGTTTTCCTCCTGTCTGTTATTTCAACAATTTTTCTTTTTCCTTATTAAATTCTTCTTCAGAAAGTATTCCTTTTTCTTTTAAATCACCCAATTTTTCTAGTTGGTTATATTTATCATTGCTTTGAGAAGTGGTTTGGGGGTTACTTGGAACCGTATTTCCTAATTTAGACCTGAGGATGTTTATCATTTTGTCTGTTTCTTTTCCAGCCATTAAATTTTCGAAAGTATGATTTCGCCCCTTGTATTTAATAACAACTTCGATTTTTGAATTTTTCTTAGTTTGAAATTTGAAATTTGAAACTTTGTCATATGTAAAACATTCTACATTTTGGGCCTCTCCAGCCCCATGAATAAAATATAGATGATCTTCAAGTGCAATTAGAATACCAGTTGATTTCTTGTTTTTGTATTTACAATCTACAACATACAATGGGTTCTCATCATTAAGTACATATTGCTCTCCATATTTAAATGAAGCTTTGTGAGTACTATATGTGAGCTTTTCAGAGAAGCTCGGTTTGCCACCAAACCATATTAGGTATGAAGCATTTTTCTCTTTGTTTTTAATAGACTTTCTCTCTTTTCTTTGCTGTTCTTTCTTATCAGTTTCTTCTTTGGCCTTTTGCCATCCTTCTTTGGCCTTACTGAACATCTTATTTAATCTGGACATTTTCAACCTCCTGGTAAAAGTAGTTACAAATAAAGACACACTATTCCTAGTGTGCCTCAATCATGATGTGTATTTATTCGCTATCTGTATCTTGATTTCTCTTTTTAGCTTTTTCTGTTATGAACTGAAAGTATTCTTCAAGCTGCCTTAATTCCTCTGGACCCATCTGTTTCCATTTCTCTATGTCGAAGAAACCTGAGTCTTCAATGCCGTACTTTTCGAGAAGGCGGTTGTGTTCGGCCATGGCCTCGAAGTCTGACTCTTTTTCTTTATCAACTTTCCCGAGAAGATAATCTATGGATACATCAAATAAAATAGCAAGTTTCTCGAGGGTATTGAAATCAGGTTCTCTAGCTCCACTTTCGTATTTAGCGATAGTTGAATAGGAAACACCTAATTTATTAGCTAATTGCTCTCTAGAAAATTTTTCTCTCTCTCTCAGCTTTCTTAATCTATTGCTAAATTTATTCATGTTCAAGCCTCCATATAGACTTATATTATACTATTTGTCCAACTAATAAAATATTTTTGGACAAAACGGGTAATTAAGTGTTGACTTTGGACGAAATGTCCATTATAGTAGACATTAACAGGACAAAATGTCCAAGAAATTGGAGGTGTAAAAATGCGAATGAACCTACGAAACATTCGAATGAAGCAAGGGTATAAGGAAGTGGACAAACTTGCGGCAAATATTGGTATATCAGCATCTTACTATTACAAAATAGAACAAGGAAAAAGAACTCCAAGCATTGATTTAGCTAAAAAGATTGCTGATGCCTTGGATCATACAGTAGACGAACTTTTTTTTGACCAAAATCTGGACGTTTCGTCCAAGGGACAGGAAGAACAGGAGGTGTCTTCAATTTTAGAAATTATCTGAAGGAGGTGAGAACATGCAAGGTCAAATGACAGCAAAACAGACAGCTGAATATCTTGGGGTTCATCTAGATACCATCTATCGCATGGTGCGACGTAAAGAGATACCACATTATAAAATTCGAACTCGTATTTTCTTTTCACAATCGACGATCGATGAATGGATTAAAGATCAGCAACAACAAAATCAATCGGTAAGTTCATTCTAGCACTCAATATTTACTATTACGGTACGTAGAGAGGAGAACATTATGAAAGAAGGTACAAGCAGAGCCGGAAAAGCATTAAGAGCTTACCGACTCAAAAAAGGAAAAACACAGCAACAATTATCTTTCGACCTTTTTTCATCCAGAGAATTAATCACCAAGATGGAGCGAGGAGAAAGAAAAATAGGCCCAGAAGTTACAGAAAGAATTGAGGATCCATTTGTAGCGCTCGAACGAGCGGGAGAATATGCGAAAGCATTCGGCGCAATGAAACTAGATGGGTTAGCAGTTGATTTAAATCGGACAACTACTTATCTAAAAACGAAAGAAGAGCTGCAGGAAGCATTAGATCAGCTAAGTAAAACGGATGTAACAAGGGCTCCCAAGTTTGTTGAACCACACGAAATTCAAAACATCGATAAAGCATTGCAAGAATGTATTGACGTCGTAACAGCAGTTCATAATTTTGTCGCGGTTGTTTGTGACGAGTATAACCTACCAGTCACTGAGGTTTGGAATCGCCATACCAATAAGTTAGTTGCTAGAAAATACGTACTCAGCTAGAGGAGGAAAATGAAAAATGACTCACGGGGAGTTTGTAACGTTAAATAAAGCATTGGAAGTGTATGTAGATCGATTTAAGAGAGCCCTTAAAAGCAATCAACCTATGAGGGCTATGGATTTAATTTGTTCGGACATGCGAGAGGCATTTGATTTAAAGGATCCTAGTAATCGAGAACTATCGAAATTGCACCAAGCCATTCAATTAGAAATGTCGATTCTGGAGGTAGCATAAATGAATTTCAGTCACTTTAGAATATGCGACTTACCACAAGCGAAAATGGAAGTTCAGTGTTCAAGGTTGTTAGTTATTAGAATTGATCGGTTGATTGACCAAGGGGATTATGAGACAGCATTAGAACGTCAGAAGGATTTGAACCGATCATTAGAAGCATTAAAGAAAATGAGAGAAGAAAAGACAGAGGAAGATCGAATATACGAGATGACTAGAAAAGCGATGATGAGTGAAGTTCCATTTCATCACATGGTTTTTATCACAAAAAAATAACCACTCATCGGCAAATGAGTGGAACGAAAAGAAATTATTTTGATACTTCTATTTAACCATGGTTTATCGGTAAAAACAAGAGGAGGTAGATCTCATGGGGTTAGAAAATCCATTGGTAACTAATATGGATCGAGTCAACATGCCTAATTCTGAAAAAGAGTGTGAGTCTTGTCATGAAACGCTTTATTCAGGATATGAAGATGTAAAACTACATGAAGGCGAATACTTTTGTGATGAAGAGTGCCTGAAAAACCACTTGCTCGAAAATGCTACTTATGAGGAGGTCACGCTATGAGCGCAGAAGTACTGACTGTAACAGAACAATTATCACGTGAGGAATGGTTAAAAGCGAGACAAAAAGGAATAGGCGGTTCGGATGCGGCAGCTGTTGCTGGACTCAATCGTTGGAAGTCTCCTTTCCAAGTATTTATGGAGAAAGTGGACAAAGCCCCACAGGAAGAAATACGCAATCAGGAAGCCATGTACTGGGGAAACGTGATGGAAGACGTAGTAGCTAAAGAGTTCACAGAACGGACAGGAATGAAAGTTCGAAAACGCAACGCCATTTTGAAGCATCCTGAATATGGTTGGATGCTGGCGAACGTAGACCGACTGATTGTCGGCAAAAAAGAAGGACTTGAGTGTAAGACGGCTAACGAATATGCCAAACAAGACTGGGAAGGGGAAGAGATTCCGACTGCCTATTTGCTACAGTGTCAGCATTACATGGCGGTTACAGGTTATGAAGTTTGGTGGATAGCTGTTTTAGTAGGCGGAAACAAATTTATCTACAAACGTATTGAAAGAGATCAGGAATTAATTAATAACTTAATAGAAATTGAAATGGAATTCTGGGAGCAGCATGTGTTAAAAGATGAACCTCCTGAAATTGATGGAACAGAAGCATCAGAATCGTTTTTATCCTCCATGTATCCAGAGTCGGAACCTGGACATGAAGTCGAGTTACCCGATGCCATGGATTCTTATTTTGATGCTATTGAGGTTATTAAAACTGAAATGAAAGATTTAGAGACTCGTAAGAAAGAGTACGAAAATAAGGTGAAGCAAATGATTGGTGAAGCTGAGAAAGCCTATAGTTCACGACATATCGTTTCATGGAAATCTATTCAAACCAATCGCTTTGATTCCAAATCATTTAAAAAAGATCATCCAGACTTGTTTAAAAAATATGCTAAACCTTCAAGTTATCGAAGGTTCACTATTAAGGAGGCTAACTAATGGCAACGAATGAAGCTGTAAAGAACGAATTAAGTCAGAAGAAAAACGGGGAACCGCAAGAAACGAATAAACCAAAAACGATTGAAGATTACCTTAAGAAAATGGCCCCAGCTATGGAGCAAGCGCTCCCGAAACACATGGATATTGATCGGCTCATGCGATTAGCCACCACCACGATTCGAACCAACCCCGATTTAAAAAAAGCGGATGTTGGTAGTTTGTTAGGGGCGGTCATGCAAGCAGCCCAGCTAGGCTTAGAACCAGGATTGATCGGACACTGTTACCTTCTCCCATTCAAGAATAATAAAAAAGGTATCACCGAGGTTCAATTCATTATCGGATATAAAGGAATGATCGACTTAGCCAGGCGCTCGGGACAAATTCAAAACATCTATGCCCATTCAGTTTATGAAAATGATGAATTTGATTACGAGTTAGGGCTAGAGCCCAAGCTCGATCATAAACCCATAATGGATAGCAATAAGGGAGGTTTCATTGGCGCTTATGCGGTCGCTCATTTCAAAGATGGTGGATATCAATTTGAATTCATGCCCAAGGCCGAAATAGAGAAACGAAAAAAGCGCTCAAAAGCCGCTGGTTCCAAATACAGCCCTTGGTCTACTGATTATGAAGAGATGGCTAAGAAAACGGTTATCCGGCATATGTGGAAGTACCTGCCGATTAGCGTGGAGCTTCAGCAACATGGAGCACAAGATGAAACTGTTCGTAAAGATATCACAGATGAAGCGAAAAGCGTTTATGACGATGAGTATATCGAAATGGTCTATCAAGAGTCGATAGAAGAGAAAGAGCCTACAGAGGGCGAAAATGAACGTCCAGAAGAGGAGAAAGCAACTAAAAATGCTTAGAGAGATTGTCATTCCTCATGATTACGTGTGGATGGCCAAGCAGTCGAAGAATCCTGGTCAATTGTATAAAAGGTATGTTGCGGCGTATGTGCGCCGTAACTGCCCAGGATGGAGTCTAAAGAGAATAAATAAAAAGATAGCTGTCATTGAAAAAATAGATCAGTAGGAGGGTTATGGTTTGGACGGTTGGATTAAACTGCATCGAAAAATACTGGATAATGATCTCTGGAATGACCCGACAACGTTTAGGTTATTAACCCTTCTTTTACTAAAAGCAGCACACAAGGACGGTATGAAAGTCCGTAATATGGAATTGAAACGTGGACAATACATTAGATCTTATTCCAAATTACAAGAGGATTTGGAATATCGCGAGGGTCGTGGATACAAGAAGGTAGCGAAAAGTACAATTAAGCGTTCCGTTTCGAAACTCATTCAAAACAACATAGTTGAGATACGTGAAACAGAACTTGGAACACTATTTACTATCTTGAATTATCAGAAGTATCAAGGGTTTGAAGGCGATTCCAAAAAAGAACATGGAACAGAACGTGACACCAACTTGGAACGAAGTCCGAACGAACCTGGAACGAAGCTGGAACCAGAAGAAGAATTAAAGAAAGAGAAGAATGAAAAGAATATATCTACTACTACAGACGCGACCAAATTTTATCAAGAAAATTTCGGAGGCGTCTCACCGAGAATTGCTGAACTCATGCTGAGCTGGATTGACGACATGGGGGATGATCTTGTAATTGAAGCCATGGACCGAGCAGTTAAGCGAAATAAAAAATCATGGGGATATGCTGAGAAGATTTTAAAAGATTGGTTTAGCAAAGGCATTAAAACCATGGAACAGGCCAAAGCGGAAGAAGTAGAGTTTGAGAATCAACAAGCAAACTATCAATCTTTCAGAAAGCCTAAACAACCCAAAGCAGTATTACCTAAGTGGTACCAAGAGCAACAACAGAAAAAACAACAACCAGAACGGCCCCAAACTCCGCCAAAAGTTTCTGACGAAGAAATGAAGGACCTTGAGCATTTTTTCAAAGGGAGAGCTAAGGAAAGCAACGGACCAAGAAGCAATTATAACTGAAGTTGAAAGGGTGAATTGTTTGGAAACGCTAGAAAGCCAGAGGAACGTGATTGAATTTGAGATATTCGGTGAGCCAGTCGCTCAAGGGAGACCGAGAGCAACGACCATTAACGGTCATACGAGAGTTTATGATCCTGTTAAATCGCGAGACTATAAGCACTATATCAAGTTATCAGCAACACAACACCGGCCCAAGGAACTGCTAAACGGGCCGTTAGCTGTCGAGATTGATATCTATCGACCAATTCCTAAGAGCATGCCGAAGTACAAGCGGGCATGGATTCAAAACGGAGATCTAAGACCTGTTACAAAACCTGATGTAGACAATTATGTCAAAGGAATCAAAGATGGTCTATCAAACGTTATCTGGGAAGATGATCGGCAGATAGTCGATTTACAGGTTCGCAAATGGTATTCAGATATTCCTCGGGTAAAAGTGAAAGTTGAAAGCCTCGAATTGAACGAGCAACAACAGCTATTAAAAAATTAAGGAGTGACACAAATGACATATACGAACTTTAAAGCGCTTGTTAAAAAAGTGAACTTAAAACCCAAGGGTATTCAAGAAGTTGTCCTGGAGGTTTCTGATGCAGAAACAAGAGGGCAACTCGAAAATTTAGCAAACATGATTGATACCCAGGCTTACATTGATATCGAATCAACGATTGTACGGTATAACGTGACAGTGGACGCCCAATCTCATAAGCCACTTAAAGAGTATAAAGTTGACAAGAGAGGCATTGTTCAAGAAGTTAAGGATCCAGAGCAATTAGAATTACCTGGCATTCCAAAAGAAGAGCGGAAGACGGAGGAGAAAGAACTAGAAGTCGATAAAGAAGCATTAGAACAATTTGTCTTAAATGACATGGCCCCAGATTTAGACGACTTTCCAGAAAACATTACTAGAATTGTGAAACGAAAATTAGAAGGAGAATCCTATTCAAAAATAGCCAGCGATTTAAACATGAATTCAGGAAAAATAGCAAAAGTGATTGATGAATACTTTAAACAAATAGCTCCTTTAGCTGAGAAATGGTGGGAATGGAAGCAGGAACAAAAACCAGGTGAAGGCAAAAACGATAACAACGATCAGGGAAATGATGATAATGAATCAGACGAGGGTGCTGCCTAATGCACCCTCTGACTAAAAGACAGGAAGAAGTCCTTGAATATATTAAGCAGCAAACCTTGAGAAATGGTTATGCGCCAACTGTAAGGGAAATTGCTGAGGGAGTGAAGCTTAATTCTGGATCAACGGCACATGCGCATGTTCAACAACTAGTGAGTAAAGGTTACGTGAAAAAAATTAAAGGTAGCCCAAGGGCACTGCAAGTTGTGAAAGTGGGTGAGTAGATGGCTATGTTGTCTAGGCAAGTGAAGGTTATCAAAAAGAACATGATCGATGAGTTAGAAAATGATTTCGGTTATAACAGAAAGCAACTGGAGAAAGCAACATACTCACAGGTAAAAAATCAGTTATCAATTGAACGAATTAAAAATGTGAAAGAAAGCCCATATTTTTAATAACAAGGTGGAAAGAAAAAAGCTAGAATTCCTAGCTTAATCTACTAAAACGTTATCTAATTTTTGAATAAGGTCATCAAAATAAGGCTTTTCAATAAAATCCTTAGCACCCAAGTCCAAACATCGCTGGATGACATGTTTTTGGGCTAAAGAAGAACACATGATGACTTTAGCACTTGGAAAAAGCCTTTTCATAAGCGACAAGGTTTGAAAGCCATCTAAGCCATCCATTATGACGTCCAAAATTACTATATCTGGTTGGTGCTCATTATATAAAGGTAAAGCCTCTCTACCAGTTGAGGTTTCAGCAATGACGTGATAACGACCGGTTTGTGCTAAGATGTGTTTTAACCACTGTCGAATAAACCATGAATCATCAACTAATAAAACATTATAAATAGAAATCACCTTCCATCAGGAAAGGGACAAGTGATTGCAACCCGGCTACCATAGAAATTCCTTAGGCCCGTGGCTTTGCGTCTCTTACTTTCGTAAGGTTTGCCCTTTTATTTTAAAAAAAGCCAAGAGCAAGTGCCCTCAGCTAAGTATCGGGAAACTTATTATATCATAGGGGGCCTGCTCATTGCGAGGACATGAAATACCAGTAGATATGAAAAAACGACAAATTTCGGTAAATTTTGAAGGAGATTCCCCGTTTTGTATCGTATACTGTAATGGGAAAGCGAAAATCACACCTTTGCCCGATCATGGAGAGACGAGAGTAATAACACATCAAGGCAAGGTGAAACGAGTGAAGTACGATGAGGGGGAGGAGTTTTGATTTTTCTAAATTTAGCTCAAACTGAAGTAAACTCAAATCCAGCTAATAGTGCGTCATGGATAGATTGGAATGCTTTAAGTATTTCAATTCCAATAATTGTAGTATTGATCACGATTTTTTTTAGTTTAAGAAAGGAAAAGAGAGACAGAGATTATGAATATAGGGCAATTGTAGACCTCTTTCAAACCAGTAATATAATTAATTTTAAAGAAAGAACACATGAAGTCATAAATTTGTTCAATAATAAAGAAATTTTTTTAAAAGTTGATAAAATTTCAGAAGCAGTTGTAGTTGAAAATATTACAAATAATCCGGTGTTGAATTTAGAAGTATTTCACAAATTTTGGAAGAATGGGGCAAGAACTGAATATAAATATAGACGTAAAATCTTAAAGGGAAAAGAAATAGTTTTGGTTCCGACTAGAAATGAAACGAATGCAGATGAAACTCGAGATGACGAAATAATGACAATTACTTATTCATCTTTATCAGGACAAAAATATAGGGCAACTATGAAAAAAAGTGAATCAACAATATTACGCGTGAAAGAAGATCTCATTTACAAGAAGTTAGTAGGGCATAAACATGACGCAAAGACTTCTATTAAAAAACTAAATTAGTACTGTGGTTGAAAATTTGAAGAGAAAACGTAGTTTATAAAGTTCGATGAGGGGGAGGAGTTTTGAGCAAACAAATTAGGGCATTTATGTTTTTTTGCCTATTGTGTCTTATATTGTCGATAATATTTCCTGTATTAACAAAATTTCTTTCTGAAAAAGCATCATTGAAATATGGATTTAATGAAGTTAATAATTATGCTGAATACTTTTCCTCAGTAAGTAATTGGATATCAGGGGTGACTGTACCTATATTTACGCTTGGAAGCGTAATCTTATTATTTTTAACTTATCAAACTCAAAAAGAAGAATTACAAAACACTAACGATGCGCTAAAAAAACAACAATTTGACACGACATTTTTTAATATGATTGAGTTACACAATAGTATAGTTGAGAATATTAGAATAGGTGACAATACTTCCAGACAAGCATTAAGTAAAATGTGGAGAGCATTTGAAGGTAAAACTAATTCTGAAGTTTCAAAAGTTTATCGTAGCCAAGCAGGGGAGATAAATGGTACAAAATATGATTTTCCAGAATATAAAATAAACTTTAATGACAAGGAAAAATTAATAGCTATATTTGATGAATTTTACATATTATACGAACCACTATTGGGCCACTATTTTAGGAATATGTATAGAATAATAAAATTTATCGAAGAAAGCGATTTAAAAGAAGTTGAAAAAAATAATTATAGAGGTATATTTAGAGCTCAATTATCTAGTGATGAAATCTATTTTCTATTTTATAATGTTAATTTCTCCTCTAAAGGGAAAGAGTTCGGAGATTTATTACAAGGTAAGAGTTTTTTTGAAGATCATATTGATGGCCTACTGGAAGGAGATAGAACTTGCTTGAAGCTTCATCGTGAAAGTTATAACAAATTATAGAATTAAATTACTTCCTCCCAGCCAACCAATGAGCGTTGTTATGTTGAAGTTTAGTCAAAAAATTATGTTTGGGGAGAGTTTTACATATGGCTAGAAATATATTAAGTAGTTCATTAAGTAAAGTAATGAGTGATTATGGTGAGTTCTATTTATCATCTAGAGAACCCAGCAAGCATTATATAGGGGATCTAATAACAAAAAAGATCCCCCAAAATTTATATGAAGACTTAAGCTTAGATAATAAACATTTCAAAATATATGGATCATATGGTTCAGGTAACTTAACTTTGACACCTTGGATCGCTATTTTAGACCGAGATATTTCAGAGAGTGCTCAAAATGGCTTTTATATAGTTTTTCTATTCCGTAAAGAAATGGATGGTTTTTATCTTTCTTTAAATCAAGGAACTTCCTATTTAGATAACAAGTTTAAAAATAACAATCCAAAAGAAAAAATGACCTATATCTCCAGCTTCATGAGGAATGATATAGATCTACCCTTAAATAAATTTCCCCTAGTAAATATAGATTTGCAGTCACATACGAATAATGCTAGGTACTATAAGGCAGCGAATATTTGCGCAAAATTTTATGAATTTAATAATTTTAGTGAAAGTGATTTGCTAAGGGACTTGAGAGAATTATTAGTTGGATTAGATAATATAAAAAGGTTTATTGCAAGAAGAGAGTTAGAAGAAGTTATTAATAACATAGTTTACCAAGATGAAATTAGCGATACTAAATTTCAAGAGGACATTTATATTTCAGAGCCCACAAAGACGACGGAACAGCCGCAAACTGCCCCTCCAAAAAAAGGGGGAAATAGAGAGTCCTATTCCAGGAATCCTGGCAAGGCTAAGGAGGCTTTAAAGCTAGCTAATTATAAATGTGAATTTGACAGCTCTCACAAAACTTTTGTTTCTCCCAGAACAGGAGAAAATTTTGTGGAAGCACATCATCTTATACCTATGGGAGCTCAAGAAGATTTTAAATACAGTTTAGATGTGCCGGGAAATATAGTTTCTTTATGCCCAAACTGCCACCGGCGTATACACCATGGCAATAAGGAAGACAAAAAAGAGATGCTAAATTATTTATTCACTCAAAAAAATAGTAAACTATCTTCATTTGGAATTGGTCTATCAAATAATGAGCTAATTAAGTACTATAAATAAGAACAACGGGTGATTTAGAAATTTGATTTAGTTACTCTGAAATTGAACTGGAAATGGGAGGGTGAGAGGTAGCTTGGATAATTTAGAACCATATAGTTACATATTACCTTTTATATCATTGATATATTTAGTTTTAAAATTTAGTCCAGTAACAACATTTACTGCTAATCAATTTGAAAAGAAGCTATATACAAAGGAAAGAAGATTTAGCATAAAATTTATCAATTTTATTTTACAAAGCATTATAATTAGTATATTTTTAATGGCATTGAGTGAGTATACAAAAGATATTAATGATAATCTAATAATAGGATATATTATAATAGTCTTTATAATATTTGCTTTTTTAGCCTATAAAGCTGAGGCTTATAAAAAAGGAGATAGGTCAAGTAGAAAAGTCACAGTATTGATTTGGAAACTTATTTTAACCTTTACTTATTTGGTGTTATTATTAGTTATTTTCAGTTCTATAATAGGAGGCATTCACGATGTTGAAATAGGAGATAATATTAATGAAAAAATTGCTTATATGTCCGCTTTTTTCATAGGTTCCTATTTGTACTCGGTTATAATAACAATATTTATTAGCCCTCTGGATAAGTTTTTAAGTTGGAGTGATAAAGAAGCTGCTGTCTATATTAAGAGTGGTCCAGATAATGAAGAAATATGGTATATCTTACACCCAATAAGTAAACAAGAGATATTGTTAGGTGATGATAAGTATGATGCAAATTGTAAAAAGTTTAAGAAAATATTAAAAGAAGATTTATTATATGAAACTGTTTTTAAAGAATAAAATATATTGTTCTACCAGCCAACTGGAGGACACTGATTAAGTAAGTTGCTACACGCAGCTGCTTGATTGGTGTCCTTTTTTATTTATTAATAAGGAGGAAAATCTATGAGTCATAATTTTAGGTGGATCGTGAACGAATACAGACAAGATCGTCGAACCGGAGCTACCAATCCGATAGAAACGTCAGAGTATGCCAAACAGTTATTCAAAAATCCAGCAGGATGGAAGGATGATGAAAATGAAACTAAGAGAAATTGAAAACGTCATTAGTGATTATCACTGGATGAGTCGGGAAGTAGATCGATTGCAACAAGCGCTTTGGGGTTCTATTGGCAGTAAAAAAAGTGAAGGTGTAGCTCAATATGGATTAGCAGCTGTCATGCCGAAAGGTTCACCAGGAAAGAGTCAACCGGAACTAAATGCGATGGATCGACGAGAAAAGAAAATCTATAAAAAGCTTCAACGCTATGATTCTATGACAAGGGCTGTAGAGCATGACCAGGAGCTATTAAAAGAAGATCTTCATAAGACCATTTATGATTGCATGATGGAGGGAATGAGCTATCGAGCCACAGGAAAACACCTTGGAATCTCTAGAGGAAAGTTCTATCGAGAAAAAGAGACCATTTTGAACACTTTGTACCAAAAAGACCAAAAAAGCCAAATAATACACTTTTTGACGGAGGAAAAGTTGACAGGGTAAACTGTGAGGGAGGCAAGGCGGTTAAATAACATGTCTCTTTAATATTAATTATTTTTCTCAACCTCCGATAATGGTATTGGAGGTGACATTATGGATATAGACCTTAGTCCAATGGAGTCAACTATGAATGAAATGGCTTTGGACTTATTAATAATATTAGGTGCTCCATTCTTAATTGCATTGATTATTGTTTTTTTACTTAAAAAGTTAAAACTACCCGCGGGAATTGTTCAGTTTATTGCGGCAATAACTATGCTTGTAGGTGTTTATCTAATGTTTATGAATATGAACTTTGATTATAATTAACTGAGCTGAGTTGGTTGTTGCTGGCAGGAAAAACTCTCCTTTTGTCGAATCTGTGAATCAATAGGGAGGTTTATAAATTGAATGAAGGCTTGGATGATTTAGAAGAACACTTATTTTTCGAAGATGAACAGATCAAAATTACTTCGACAATAGTTGAATATGATGATCATATTATTCCAACAAAATCAATTAGCTCAATTTATGTGGACAAAGAAGAAATTGAACCACCTACAGGTTTGTTTGCTTTAGGTGGATTAGCTATAATTTATAATGGTCAAACAGGTGAAGAATTGACTCTTTTAATCGGTATAATTTTATTTATTATTGGATTTTTATCAATGTTTATAAAGAAAGTTACTCGCATTAATAAAATAGCTATATCATTAGATTCTGGAAGAGAAATTCTTATTGATAACGTAAAAATAGAGGAAGAAACCTTTGATGAAATTTTTGAAGCACTGAGGAAAGTTATAATTTTCAGGGGATAAACATTCAATTCATTAATTGAATGTTCAATGTAACGAATATTGACATCTCACTACGAGGTGTCTTTTTAATGTGGTGATAAAGATGCAGCAATACCAAACCAGAGAACAACGCATGAAATTCTACAAAAGCAAGTCTTGGCGAAAGCTGAGGCTTTTTGTTTTGGAGCGAGATAATTATGAATGCCAGGAATGTAAGAGGCAAGGACGAGTGTTCACCAGCAGTCATAATACAGACAAACATAAAAATTTAGATGTCGATCACATTGAAGAGTTGCCTGATCGTCCAGACTTAGCGATGGAACCAGATAACTTAGAGACGCTTTGCATTCGTTGTCACAACCGAAAGCATGGAAGGTATGTAAGTCGATTTAAGCGCAAGCCCAATAAATGGGATGGTGATGAATGGTGGTAGATCCCCCCGCCTAAATAATTTGGCCATTTTTCGATTTAGGGGAAACGGTGCAGGGGGGTCGACTTCCCATATTTATAACCATATTCACACGTTAGGGGGGTGGGATAATGTGAAAAGCACACTAAGAACCGACGTAGGTATTGATAAGATCAAGGATTACCTGATGTCGAGGGTTGATACAAGTAGCCCAGTTGAAGTCGAAAAAGTCGGTAGGTACTTGAAGCATTTGGAGATGTATCGAAGAATGGAACGAACAATCAAGCAAGATGGCGTTTCTGTAACTATAAAAAACGCTAGTCAGACATTTGTGAAATCCCATCCTCTACTCAATGAAATGAATAAGGTGAATTCTGCGATTATTAACATAGAGCGGACTTTTCAATTCATTGATGATAACGAAGGTGATAATAAAAACTATACCGCAAAAGATTTGATGTAGATGAAAATTAATAAACACGTTACTTATTATATGAA
The DNA here is from genome assembly GCF_002844535.1 of Halalkalibacillus sediminis. Taxonomy (NCBI): domain Bacteria; kingdom Bacillati; phylum Bacillota; class Bacilli; order Caryophanales; family Bacillaceae; genus Halalkalibacillus; species Halalkalibacillus sediminis. Next base: position 1,032,111 of record NZ_PJNH01000001.1, on the reverse strand, counting down.
CCAATACGAAGCTGGCCAAATCAAAGTCAGTAAGTATCTGGTTCTTTTATTTTCTTATCTAAAAAAACATGTCCTTAATCGAACCGATCTTTATTTCGATGAAGTCACTCACGAACGTTATATCAAATTTACTGAAAAGAACTATTTTGAACTTATGCCGTTCCAGAAATTCATTACGGCTTTCGTATTTTTGTATTACAAAACAGGAGACTATCCATTCTTTGAACAATTCTTTTTGTATAAAGCTCGTGGAGCTGGAAAGAACGGATTAATCTCGTCACTAACGAATTTTTTTATTAGCGATCTTCACGGCATCGACAACTATAATGTATCGATTGTGGCTAACAGTGAGGAGCAGGCGAAAACGTCGTTCAACGAAGTCTATAATGTAATTGATCTAGATGGTAAGGGCGGAGTACTTCAATCCCTTTTCCATCATACGAAGTCAGAGATTAATAGTAGGACCAATAAGAGTGTTTTAAAATACCATACATCCAATGCAAAAACCAAAGATAGTTTGCGAGATGGATGTGTAGTATACGATGAGGTACACGAATATGAAGACTCGGCGATCGTTGATGTCTTTTCATCTGGTCTTGGAAAGGTTAAGCACTCAAGAGAGTTTTTTATCACTACGGATGGTTTTGTTCGAGGGGGCTATCTTGATGATCTAAAAGAGCGAGCAATTCGTGTATTAAATGGGGAAGCATTAGAGGATCATTTATTTGTGTTCATGGCGACATTGGATGATGAAAACGAATTAGATGATGAAACAAACTGGCAAAAAGCTAATCCAATGTTCCATGAACCAATGAGTGAGTATGCTAAAGAGTTATTCCGGAAAGTTAAAACTCAATACATTGCTTTAACTAACTCCAAACCATCAGCTAAAGTCCGGTTTATGACGAAGCGAATGAATACACCTGCTACTGACTTGACTGCTTCAGTTGCAACTTGGGATGAAATTAAAGCAACAATTCGTCCGTTCCCAAAACTAACGCATCGCACTGCTGTAGGAGGTCTAGACTTCGCATCCATAAGAGACTTTGCAGCTGTGGGGTTACTTTTTAAGGTAGGTGATGATTATGTGTGGAAGACTCATTCGTTTATTCGAAAAGGATTTTTAGACAATGTAGAAATGAAACCACCTATATATGATTGGGAAAAAGAAGGTTTCCTAACAATAGTTGACGAGCCAGTCATCAATATCAAACATATTGTTGATTGGTTTATTGAAATGAGGGAGTTATATGGTGTAAATCGCATTGTAGCCGATACATTCCGTTTGGACTTAGTGAAGACTGCTTTAGAAGCTGAAGGATTCGAACTCATCTATATCCGGAATCCAAAAGCCATTCATAGTAAATTAGCGCCGAGAGTAGAAACGATTTTTGCTAATCACAATATTATTTTTGACGATAACCCATTAATGCGTTGGTATACGAATAATGTGTACGTCAAAATCAAGAAAGATGGAAATAAAGAATATCTAAAAAAGGATGAAGTAAGAAGAAAAACAGACGGGTTTCAAGCATTCATCCATGCGTTGTTTGAAGCAGACAATGTCCTCGAAGAAGAGGAAGATTTCTATCTGGACGAGATTTCATTTTAAAAAAAGAGACCTGATGTAACAGGCCTCAAATAGACAAAAGAGAACATTAGTTCCCCTTTTTAATACTAACATATTGAGAGGGGAAAAGTATGAAGATTAATAAGAATACCGTATATAACATGGACTGTTTGGAGGGTATGAAGCATATTCCAGATGGAAGTATTGATCTAATATTGTGCGATCTTCCTTACGGTACCACCCATTGTTCTTGGGATAGCATTATTCCTTTTCAAGAGTTGTGGGAGCAGTATAAAAGAATCATTAAAGAGAATGGAGCTATTGTTCTTACAGCCAGTCAGCCCTTTACAACCAAGCTCATTGAGTCGAATTTCAAATGGTTTCGCTACGAGTGGATTTGGAAGAAAGAAAACCACGTCACAGGATTTCAAAATGCCAATCGAATGCCATTAAAGAATCATGAAAATATATGCGTGTTTTATAAGAAGCTACCGACATATAATCCACAAGGATTAATGAAAATTAAACCAAAAACAGTTAAAAGAAATAAGAGTATGCAAGCTTTAGGAAAGAACAATCAGTCCTTGAGTAGATACCATGTTGTGAGATATAAGAACTTTCCCAAATCCGTCGTATCGTTTTCAAGAAACAAAAACACTTTCCACCCTACTCAAAAGCCTGAAGAATTATTTGAGTACATTGTTCGGACTTATACCAATGAGGGTGAGACTGTACTAGATAATTGCATGGGCGGTTTTACAACTGCTATCGCTTGTGATAATTCGAACCGCAATTGGATAGGCTTTGAATTAAATCGAGAGTATTGTGAGCAAGGGTTAAATAGAATAAATGAAAATAGATCAAAAATGGAGCTGCCATCGATTGATATTGTAAGGGGGTGATATTATTTGGGGCTACTAGACATCTTTACAAAGAATTACGATGAAATGGATTTTTTGTATGACATTGATCTTTTAGAAGACACGTCCGACCGCATCTATTACAAAAAACTTGCGATTGCCACATGCGTTAATTTAATTGCGAGAACGATTAGTCAATCGGAATTTATGATGAAGAAAAAAGGAGAAGTGCAGCATGATGAATTTTATTATCGGTTGAATGTGAAACCGAATAAGAACCAGTCTGCCAGTGAGTTTTGGGAGACTTTTGTGTACAAGCTCATTCACGATAATGAAGTCTTAATAATCAAGACAGACAGTGATGATTTGTTAGTGGCGGATGATTTTTCTCGCACAGAATACGCCTTAATGGATGACGTGTTTCGAGATGTCACCATCAAAGATTTTACGTATCAACGTACGTTTGTAGCTAGTGATGTGATCTATATCAAACACAGCAATGAGGACTTATCGCGGTTACTCGATAGTCTCTACTCGGATTATGGGGAACTGTTTGGGCGCATGTTGGAGTTCCAGAAGCACAACAACCAAATTCGAGCAACAGTTGATACAGAAAATGTAAACCCAAAAGATCCTGAAAAACAAACGAGGATGCAGAATTTTATAGACAACATGTATGGGGCTATTAAGAAAAGAACTTTCGCCATTGTCCCGCAGCAAAAAGGGTTTGTGTACCAGGAGCAATCTGAAAGAGCATCTAGGACCTCGGGCAGTGTGGACGAAATCAACAAGGTGACTAATGGATTTTTAGATCACACCGCTCGGGCACTCGGTATTCCTCCGGCATTAGTTCGAGGCGAAATGGCAGATGTTGAGAAGAGCACTCGAAACTATATGACATTCTGCATTGATCCACTCTTAAAGAAAGTAAAGGATGAATTCAGCGGAAAGTTCATTGACAAGCGGGATTATCTAAAAGGTGAACGCATGGATATAAGAAGCATTTCTTATCGGGACTTGTTCGATTTAGCAAGTGCAGTTGATAAGTTACGCTCAGCTGGTATTTACAACGGAAACGAACTACGAGAAAAACTTGGTGATGAAAGGGTGGATGATCCTATTTTGAAAGAGTATGTTATCACTAAAAACTACAGTGAATCTATTGAAGGGGGTGAGAATTGATGTCAGAGGAAATGAAAAAGCAAGTCATCAGTATGATGGGGAAGAAAACCGATATTCGTTTTGCAGCTAGAAATGAAGAATCTAAAGAATACGATTTGTTTATTTACGGTCCAATCGGTGGTTTTTTCTTTGGTACGAATGCGGAAAGTGTTCGTCGAAAACTGGCTGAAACCGAAGCAAAGAAAATCAACGTGCATATTAACTCGCCAGGAGGTTCTGCTTTTGATGGAGTGGCCATTAGCAATTTACTCAAAAAGCATAAGGCTGAGGTTATTATTCATGTGGACGGTTGGGCAGCTAGTGCAGCCTCCGTAATCGCCATGGCAGGAGACAAAATTATCATGCCTGAAAATACAATGATGATGATTCACCGTGCCTCAACGATTGACTTTGGGAACGCTGCAGTGTTTGAAAAGACCGCATCCGATTTACGCAAAATTGATCAGTCTTTGGCTGCGTCTTACAAAAAACGATTTGTCGGTACCCAAGAAGAGCTTGATCAATTGCTAGATGATGAGACATTCCTAACAGCTGAGGAAGCAGTTGCGTTTGGATTGGCCGATATAGTAGGAGAAGAAATCGAGATTCAAGACCTCGAAGATCCAGAAGATGATCAGGAAGATGAGGAAGAATACGAAAACTTCAAAGATCGATTGGTTGCGAAATATGCAGCTCAGGCAACACCAAAACCAAATAACCAAGAACCACCTGAAGAAGAGCCTACTCAAAACAATGTGAGTAAGCTCTTTTTAAATTTATAAACAAAATTAAAATTGGAGGAATGAGAAATGCCGATTAAATTTAATAATTTCGAAAAAAAGAAACAGGCGTTTGCAAAAGCAACACAGGAAGGTACGGAAAAGGAACAATCAGAAGCGTTAAATGAAATGCTTGAAGCACTTGCTAATGATGTTCAGGGTGATATCTTGAACCAAGTACACACTCAATCAGCTGATAACGCGATTATCCAGTCTCGTGGTCAAAACGTGCTTACGAGTGAGGAAATGCAATTTTTTAATGCTGTGGTTGAAGATGGAGATTTCAAAGAAACTGAAACACTTCCTAAGACAACCCAGGAGCGTGTGTTTGAGGAGCTTCGAAAAGAGCATCCCCTGTTAGATAAGCTTGGTCTAGAAAACTATGGTGCAGTTACTGAGTTCATTTATTCTGATCCAGAAGGTGCAGCCGTATGGGGACCGCTATTTGACAAAATTAAGGGGCAACTTAATGCAGCGTTTCGCAAGGAAACCCTTACTCAGTTAAAGCTTACAGCCTTCATTCCACTAGCAAACGACATGTTAAAACTTGGTCCGGTTTGGGTAGAACGTTATGTTCGTACAATGATCAAAGAAGCAATGGCTGTTGGACTGGAAAAAGGTTTTGTAACAGGTAATGGAAACAACATGCCTATTGGTTTGTTGTATGTTAAACAACAAGATGGAGCAGTAGCACAGAAGCAATCTGCAGGAACATTAACTTTTGAACCAGGTCGCACATTGATTAATGAGATGCGTGATGTGGTCAAACTTCTTGCTAAGAAAGTGAATGGCGATGGGTCTGACGCTGACGAACCTAAAAAAGTTGCGGGTAAAGTTGTAATGGTTACTAATCCGTTTAACACGATTGATATCCAAGCCAATGCGACTGTTCAAAATGCAAATGGCGCTTATGTGACGAATCTACCATTTAACCCTGATCATGAAGAATCTATCTTCGTTCCAGAAGGAAAAGTTCTCTTTTTCGTCGAGGGTGAGTACATTGCAGCTACGGGTGGCTCAGAACCTATTAAAAAGTTCGATCAGACGATGGCGTTGGATGATGCAACGTTGTATATCCAAAAGCAATTTGCTACTGGTAAACCAAAAGATAAATACTCAGCTCAAGTGTATGATTTGAACATTCATGGTGCTACTACGACAACAACGACTTCTAGCACTACGACAACCACTACAAGCGCGTAATGAGGTGATGTGATTGGAAGAAATCACGGATAGTGTATTAAGCCAATTCAAAAGTCGCATGCACATTTCACACAGTGTCGAGGATAACAATCTCAAACGGTTGTTATCCTTTTCTGTTGCTGTCATTAAAAACCGTTGTGGTGATTTTACGATTGACGGTGAAAAAGAAACCGATAAGCTAGCCACCGAATTAGTGTTTGAGAGATCTCGCTATGCGTATAACGATGCTGTTGAATTTTTTGAGGATAACTTCTTGAGCGATTTGACGAGCCTGGGCATTGCTTTGATTCCGGAGACTACAACTACAACCACCACGACATCTGGAGGTGGATAGGATGAGAAAGTTTGAATATAAACCGCCTCGTGTCCATTCAGGTGAGCTAAGAACACCTGTGAAGTTTTACGAAGCTGAACCAAATGAAGGGCCGTTGCCAGGGAGTAATATTCAGCAGGACCCTATATATGAAGCCTGGGCCGAAATTGATGAGGTATGGTTACGAGATGTCGAATTGGCTAAATCCAATGGTACCCTTTCAGACGTGACCGTGATCATCCGAGATCCATTAGCTGACTTTATTCCATCGAATAAGCATTACGTTGAGATTGATGCCCCCGAGTATAAGGGGCAACTTTTTAATGTGAAACAAGCTCAACCAGATATGCAGCATAAGGACTTTATTAACGTGATTGCGGAGTTGAGATCATGAGTGTAAAAGTAAGTGGGTTGGATCGACTTCTCAATGATTTGGAGAATCGTTTTGGAGAAAAGGAAATGCAACGTATCAGTGATCGAGCGTTGGAAGAGGCAGCGGATGTATTCGTTCATGAGTTAAAACAACAGTTTCAATCGTTTCGTGATACGGGAGCTTCCATTCGAGAGATTACGTTATCCAAGCCGTATTCAGAGCAAGGGGCTAGGACCATAAAGGTTCATTGGAAAGGCCCGGATGAACGGTATCGTGTGATTCACTTAAATGAATTCGGCACAGTGAAAAACCCGAATCCAGCGGGTAAAGGGGCGATTGCCCGTGCTTTACGAAACTCAGAAAAAGCCTATCACAATACTATTCGTCGAGTGGTGGAAAGGGGGATTTGATGTTAGATGAAATCAATGAGGCACTTATTGCTGATGAATTGATCAATGAAAAGTGTGCAGGACAAATCAAATTCTATGAGTATCCAGAGACTAGTAGTTTAACAGATACTCACATCATCATTGACCCTCTTGATCCTCCTAAGCCAAGTGATTACGCCAGTAATCAATGGTTGATGGAAGATTTTATTTTTCAAATAGAAGTTTGGTCCAAAAATAAAACGGATCGTGATGTCGTCTCCAAGCGCATCCAGTCCATCATGTGGACATTGAATTTTGGGAATAGCGGTGGTGGATTAGACGAGTACGATAGAGATTATAAAATTTTCCGTGATGCTCGACGGTATCGCGGAAAGAAATATGTAATTTAAATGAGGAGGAAGATTATGAAACAAGGTAATTTGCTAAAGCTAGATTTACAGCACTTTGCAGAAGAAAAAAATTATAGAGCATCCACGGGTGTGGATCAGCTTTATTACGCGGTTCTAGACGAGAGTGGTGCAGGCATCATCACAGGTGATGTGGATTTAGTAGACTTTGTTCAAACCATTACAGTAGAAATGCCTCAAGAAGCTGTAAGAGCTTACGGGAGTGACAAAACGGCAGAGATCGCTGTAGCCAACGGCAATGTGAGTGTCAGTGGCGCCTTTCACAAGTTGCCAGTAGAGGTGAGACAAACGTTGCTTGGTCTTGAAACCGTGGACGGTTTATCCTCTTATGGAGCTGGTGACAATCCACCATATGTAGCATGTGTCTTTGCGAAAACACACGAGGACGGTTCTAAAGAGTGGGTTGGTTTGACAAAAGGTCTTTTCATGCGTCCGAACATCAATGCTCAAACGAAAAATGAAAGTGTTCAGTTTAGCCCTGATGAGATTTCCGGACAATTCATGGAACGACCAGTTGACGGATTTGAAAAAGAAAAGACGGTTGTATTTGGTTATGATGAATCAGGTGAAAGCGCCAATCGTGATAAACTATTCCAAAAAATATTCGGTGTAGCTTATCCGAACACAACAACCACAACTTCTAGTACAACCACGACTACCACAAGCGCGTAATCGCTTATGAAGTACATTCTATGCCAACCAGCGATTAAACGTTTCGAGTGGGAACTTGAAGTTTGTATTACCAGGCTACATCAATTAGGCATCCGTGATATCATTCTGCTGTTTACGCAGCAGGATGAACGGGTGCCTGTTTATTTAGAAGAGCATTACGATGTTGAAGCGCATGTTTATGCAGATGAGCGAATGGATAAGAGCTATATCCCATCCGTGAAACCATACCTTTGGATGAAGTATTTAGAAGAGGACCCTACGAGAGAAAAGAAAACTTATTTTTATTTAGACAGCGATGTACTGTTTCGAGATGTGCCCAAGGTTAAGCCGAAAAAAGATACTTGGTATGCATCCGATTGTGAAAGTTATCTTAGTGTGCATTACATTGATAGTAAAGGTACAGATCTATTAGACCGTATGTGTGATGTGATTAACATTGAACCATCCCTTATTCGTGATCAACATCCGATTGGGGGAGCCCAGTGGGTCATTAAGCACCCGACATATCAATATTGGAAAAAGGTTTACGAAGATTCGAATAAACTCTATCAATTCCTTCTTTCGGTGGAACCTGAATATGTTCGAAAAAATGATTCCAATTACGTGCCCATCCAAAAATGGACCGCAGAAATGTGGGCGCAGCTGTGGAACGTTTATCATTTCGGAAAACAAGTGGAGACTCCGAAAGAGCTAGAATTCTGTTGGCCGATGGATCCTGTTGAAAAATATGATGAAACGAACATTTTTCATAATGCAGGGGTGATGGATGATCATCAGAAACTATTTTTTAAAGGTAAATATGTAAGTAGAACACCATTTGAAGATGATTTAAGTCATGTAGACCAAAATAAAGCATCATACGAATATGTAAAAGCTATAAAGGAGACTAAAAATATGGCAAAGAGTGCAAAGTCAAAGTATTTGTCAAATGAAAATTGGCGTGATTTAGATGACGAAAAAGAATATGAAAAGGATAAGCCATGGCCACGGCCAGTAAACAAGAAAGTCAGCCAAGAGCGTATTGATGAACTGTTATCGGACCAAAACAAAGCTGGACGCCCAATGATTAGAAAAGTGGAAGAGTAGGGGATTCCCTACTCTTTATTAATATGAGGAGGCATTTTGAAATGGCAGATTTAAAACGCAATATGATTGAGCTTGTCAAAGATGTGAAGCAAGGTGAGCTTGTCACTGAAAAATACTTAACACCACTCTTTATTCCGATGAAAAAAGTTTACGAAGCTGTTGATACATTAGAGAAAATCAACTCTTCAGCTGGTACCGCTAAATCAGAACGAGAGTTGATTGATAACCTCTTAATCTTCGTGGTTGATTTATATGACCAACAATTCACCAAAGAGGAATTGTTTAACGGTCTACACGGTCCAGACGCGACTCGGAAGTTACAAGAACAAATCATTTTTGCTGCTCGAGGCATCCAGGACGATGATACAAAAAAGTATCTGGAGACGAAGAAGTAGGTGATATCTACACCTTCAAACAACAAAAAGAGGATATGGATCGCTGGATCCTAAAGTGGATGAAAAACGGCAAAGACATTAATGAAGTTTTGAACATGCCCTATTATTTCGTAATTAATTTATTAGGTGAGGATGAAAAACCAGATGAGAAAACATCTCTCATTGCTGCATTCGGAGGATAGGAAGGAGGGAGAACGTTGGTACAACGAGTAGAAGGCCTTTCCATTGATTTGGATTTAAATACTGCTGGATTAAACCGTGGGTTAAAAGGTGCTAAAGACCAATTAAAGACGGTTAATAGCGAAATGAAGTCCAATATGTCAGCGTTTGATCGAGGCGACCGAACCATAGAGAAGTATGAAAAGCGCCTGCAGGGGTTGAATAAGAAATTACAGGCGCAAGAACGTGTAACCAGTGAGGCACGAAAAGAGTATGATCGTATGGTCGAAGCGAATGGGAAGGGTTCTAAAGAAGCTGAAAAAGCGATGCGAGAATATAATCATCAAGCTGCGGCTTTAAACAACCTCGACCGATACGTGAATAATGCGACTGATGAGCTTCACCAAATGCGTCAAGAACAAGAACGGGCGAATTCCTCTTTAGCCAAATTGGAAAAAAGAGTCGATAAAACCGCCGACGGATTCATGAATGCCGGAAAAGCACTTTCAACCGGAATCACCCTTCCATTATCCGGTGCAGGGTTATTCATGGGGAATCTTGCCGATGACTTTGATCGATCGGCTGGCCGAATTGAAGCTCGCCTTGGAGTAACAGCAGAACGGGCTGAAGAGTTAAATGATGTGGCTGAGGAATTATGGGTCGATGCCTTTGGGCAGGACATGAACGAAGTTTCTGAGACTCTTTCTTTGATCGCTCAGAATATGCAAGATTTGTCTGATGTCGAACTGAAAACGGTGACGAAACAAGCCTTTATCTTACGTGACACCTTTCAGTACGATTTCAATGAAAGTGTTCGTGCAGCACGGTCGCTTATTGAAAACTTCGGGGTCGATGGCACCAAGGCTTTTGATTATCTTACACGAGCAGCGCAAGAAGGTGGCGACTTTGCCCAAGATTTACTGGACACCATTAGTGAGTACAGCGTTCAATTCTCGGATGCTGGTTTTTCCATTGATGGGATGTTCAATACATTAATTCAAGGTGCTCAGAACGGGGCCTTTAATTTAGACAAAGTCGGCGATGCGGTTAAAGAATTCCAAGTTCGAGCGACTGATGGTACCGATGCTACAGCTGAAGGATTCGAAGCGATTGGTCTTGAGGCTGATGATATGGCTAAAAAAATGGCTAAAGGTGGCGATTCAGCTCAGGACGCTTTTGCAGTCACGGTCTCGGCTTTAGCCAATATGGAAGATGAAGTGGAACGAAACCAAGCTGGAGTTGCTTTATTCGGTACCATGTGGGAAGACGTTCGAGAAAAAGTTATTCTCTCACTGGACCCCGCAACGGATATGCTTGGAGAAGTTGAAGGAGCCACTGAAAAAGCTGGTGACGCCTTATACGATAATTTTGGCACACACGCTACTGCGATGTGGAGAGATTTTCAGGATGACTTAGAACCTGCAGGGGAAATTTTACTTGATCTTGGTGAAGATATACTGCCGAGCATTGCGGATTCAGTAACGGATTTAACCGAAGCTTTTGCCGATTTATCTTCTGAAACACAAGAAAATATTGTGAAAATAGGTGGTCTTGTTGCAGTTGCCGGACCTGCCGGCTTTGCGTTAGTTGGTGTTGCCAAAGGGGCGACGACGCTCATTGGCGCAGGAAAAGGGTTATTCTCTTTACTTGGAAAGGCACGTGGAGTTGGCTTATTAGGACGAATTGCTGGACTTGGGCTGAGTGGACCTGTTGGTTGGGGAATCGCTGGCTTGGGTGCATTAGGTGCTACTGTCGGCTACCTCACCAAAGATAAAGAAAAGCTGAATGAAGTCAGTTTAGAGACCGTTGAAAAGATGCAAAAAGAGATCAATAAAACGGACAATTTAATTGCCCAATTTGAAGAATTAGAAGAGAAGAACAAGTTAACCAAAGATGAAATGCTTCGCTATATGGACGTCTTAGATGACCTGTCTAGTACGTCTGCACCGGATAAAGTGAAAGATTTGAAAGATGAACAACAACGTCTTTTGAAAAAATCTGAGATGACCAATGGTGAGATGGAGGAGTTTCTAGGGTTAAATGACAAGATCATAGAGAAAGCACCTAATACAGCTAAGGCAATCAGCGAAGAAGGTAATGCATATGCAGACAACTTAAAGGCGTTAAAAGAATTAAATGCTGAAAAACGGAAAGAGATGTTAGCCGAAGCTGAAACTGAATTGTTAGAAGGTCTTCGAAATGAAAAAGCATTATTGGAAGCCCAAACAGAGTTAGAAAATGAATTAACAATTGCGAAACAAAAACGAGGCACGTTTCAAGAAAAGTACAATGGTTTATTAACCAAGAGTACAGAGTACCAAAACAGAGAAAATACGTTGAATCAAGAGCTTCAAAGTTTATTGAATCAAGGGTACGACAAACAGAGTAAAATTGTGCAGGAAAAGGTCAAGGAAATTGCCAGAACTAAGGATAATATTTTAGCCAACGAAAAAGAACTTGAACAGGCCGAAGAAAAGTTAAGTGATCAAAAATCATTAGTGGATGGAAAAGAAGACGAACTCCAAAAAACGAATTCGCAACTCAAAAAAATGGATAATCTAAAATATAAATACGAAGCTTTAATCCTCTCCGAACTTGATTTGAATGCTGAGAAAGGGCAAGGGATCATCGCGGTCAATAGAGAGTTGCTCGCTTTAGATAAAAAGGAGCAGAAGTTAGAGGAACATCTTCGAACCGGACAACTTACAAACCAGCAATACCGAGAAGGAAAAGATGAAATCTCGAAACAGCGTTCACGGTTAAGAGATGCGAAAGGTGAACTCCAAGAAATTAATCGATTAGCTGCAGAAACAACTTACGAAAAGGACCTTTATTTTCGAACGCACCCGAGCATTTCATCCATAAACCGTGAAATTGCTGCTGACGTTACCAAACGCGTGAATCTTAGTTATAACGCTCCGGACCCTGGCTACCAAAGACTTGCTTATGCTGAAGGAACGAGTTTCCACCCTGGCGGTGAATTTTTAGCTGGTGAAAAAGGTATTGAAATCGGCATGATGGGTAATAAAGCAGAGTTGTTAGGTCTTGGTATTTATAATCGTCCAGCAGGCTATAAAGTGTTCCCTCATGATGAATCCATGAAAATTTTAAGCGCGATCAACAATATCCCTGGCTATGCTACAGGGGCCAGAACAGATACTGACCTCAATCGAGTGATGAATAATATTACTGGTCAGCAGCTGCAAGGTGAAGCCACCGTCTTTGTTAATGTTGTGAACGAGATGGACGGGGAAGAATTGAGCCGACGAACGTATAAAACCACCGCTGAGTTTATCGAACGGGATCAAGAAAGAGGTGAACAATTTGCCGGATAGTTTAACCTTAAATGGCACTAGAAAAGAATGGTTGTATTTACTGAGAGGTCGTAAGGAATCTCCATTCGCTCCACGGGACCATGAGTTGTTACAAACCCCAGGCATGAAGGGGGCTCGCATTGTTTCCACTACGTTTAATCTAATTCGTGTCGATCAACCGATTGGTTTCACAGTGAAAGGCGAGGAACATGAACAGCAGCTGCTTGATGAATTAAAAACTTGGATTCTGACAGAAGAAGACGTAGAAATCGAGTTTGATAATGTCCCAGGGAAAACGTATGTAGGAAGAGTGACAGGCGAGATATCAAATTATGCACGACCTGCCCCGACGCTCAGGCAAGGGACGCTGACGTTTTTATGTTTGCCTTATAAAATAAAACCCGAAAAAACGGAAAATATTACGAGTGAAGTGTTCACGGTAAAGGGCACAGACGAAACCGAACCGATTTTCGAACTGGGGGTTTTGGCACCGATTACGTTCGCGCTCGTCTCAAACGGTGATGAATACATGATGATTGGTCAACCAATAGACGTCAGCCAAACACCAGAGGAATCCGAAACCGAAGTCTTCTATCACGGAATGGAATCGATGGTTGGCTGGGTATCAACCGATATGGTGGCTGAAGGTTATATCAACGGTTCGATGGAGTTTGATTCAACAGGTTTTTCGCCTGTGTTTGACGCCCCCAATCCTGACGTGCAAGAGTGGCACGGGCCTGCGCTTAAACACAGTTTGTCCTCTGCGGTCCAGAACTTTAAAGCCGATATGGGCTTTCGTTTTTTTGCGGAAAATATAGGTGGAAATGTCGGACGAATCGAAATGTATGGACTGGATAGTAACAATAATATCGTCTTTCGTGCGTTTATCGAAGATAAGTGGATTGGTCAAGACCACTTTGGGGTGCAATTAGAGTTGGAAGGTGGCGCAGTCACGGACTATTTGACGTTACCGAAAACCTTAAAGGATGTATACGGAAGAATGAAAGTCATTCGTGAAGGAAACCAATGGACACTCATTATGCAGCATTTGAGAACTGGCGTCGGTCGTATTGTGGAGAAAGAATGGAGACGAACGATTGAGTCGGACCAATCAACTCAAGAAATTTCACAGATTCAATTATCTTTTCAAAAATTTTACGATACGAATGAAGAAGATATGAAAGTTCTTCTCATGCGTTGCTATCAATTAAATGATGTACAAGGCGTTCCCTATATTGCCCAAGCGGGTGATGAAATTATCTTCGATCACCGAGATGATAATGAGCATGATCCTGAAATACGTATCAATGGTGAGTTGCGAAACGACTTGAAAGACTTTGGAGCTACACCATTTAAGTTAAAGCCAGGTGAACGAACGTTGACCGCATTACCGGATGGAGATGTTCAAGGCGTGGTCCGATATCGACCGAGAGATCAATAGGAGGTGAACACTATTGCAGTCATTGATTCATATAGCGGATAAACAAACAGGCAAGATTTTAGATTATATTACGGAATCTAACTACTGGCAAGACTATCGCAAGATTCAGCTAAACAATCACCGTGATACGTTTGATTTCACCACTTCAGCGGATAAAGGTTTTTCGAAGTACATTCAAGATCAGAACCGTCTGATCATTCCGGACCCTAAGACTGGCTATGCTGAATTTTTGATTGATGAGCATAAGCAAAAGCTAAAACGTGATGGAAGCCATGCGATTCAAGTGTGGTCTTCAGGTAGCTATTTACGTCTCAAAAAAGCTAAAATTATCAATCCTCAACAAACGAGTACAGAAACAGCTTCTTATCATGTCGACTCAATTCTGCAAGGCACAGGATGGATAACGGGTCAAATTGCCCATACGACTTTACGATCCTTCAACATTGAAGAGCACACCAATCCGTATAGCTTCTTAAAACGGTTGGCCAGTGAGTTTAATCTTGAGCTCCAATTCAGAATTGCTATTGAGAATGGTTACATCTTTCGCTATGTCGATATGATCGAGCGTGTGGGCAGGTGGCGTGGTTTTGAAGTGACGTTTGGACGCAATTTACTAGGCATTGAGCGTAAAAGTAAGTCAACGAAGATCATCACAGCTTTACTAGGGGTGAGTCCACCAGATACCGAGGGTAATGTTAAAACGGCATTAATCGAAAATGATGAGGCTTTAAAACGGTGGGGGGTTCCAGATGTAAACGGAAACCTTCAGCACCTATATGATGTCTACTATCCCGAATCAACCGACTCTGAAATGACGCAAGAACGTTTAGACACGTTAACTGAAAACGAACTAGAAAAACGCGTGAATGCCACGGTCGAATATTCGACGGATATCGCTACATTATCGAATAAGTTGGGACAAGAGGTATTCGTGGGTGATACGGTTCGTGTGAAAGATAAAAAATTTAATCCGGCTTTATATCTTCAAGCGCGTGTTCATACGTTTGAAGGGAGCATTAAGCAAGATGCTCAATTGAAAATCGTTTTAGGCGATTATATTGAATTCACCGAGCAAGAAGTTCTATCAATCTGGCGGAACTTGCGAAAACAGGTAGCTTTTAAAATCGGTCAAGAGGAACTGGCAAATTACACATATGACAAGACGCAGATAGATGATAAAGATGGAGCCATTCTCGCTGATGGGAAATCATATGCCTTTCAAGAAGCACAGGCAGCACAAGACAATGCTGAAAATTATGCCTATAACCAATATGAGCCGACAAAGAGCACGGTCAATACCAACATCGATACCTGGAATAAAGCGGGTGTGTTCAATGCCGATGGTACCTTGAATGTCGACTGGCTTGCAGGGCAATTAACGGATAGTCAAATTCAAAGTGCGGGTACTTGGAACGCCCAAGGTACCTATATTGATGAGAACGGGGTATACACCGGTCTGGTGGTTGCCGAGCAAATGGTTAGTGGAAGTTTCGTAGGGAAGACCTTTACAGGAGGAACCTTCGAAGGGTCACTGTTCGAGGGTGCTGTGTTTTATAGTGAAACAAATGAAGGTTATGTAGAAATTCAAGGGGATAATATACAAACCGTCAGTACTGCAGGTGATTGGACCGATAGATCTACTTTGGACATCAGCCAAGCACAACTTGCAATCAACAATAGTACTGGAAATAGAGGATTCTATGCGAGTTATCGATACACCAACATGGATAACGGCCTGTCTCTTACGGACAGTAACTATAAGCAAGTAGGCATGTGGTATGAAGATATCCCGTTGCTATATGTTGGTAAAGACAATTTCTTAGTAAATAACGTACTAAATAACTCAGTTAACATTTCATATGATTTTGACAATCGTGATGGAAAACTACACGCATATAACGGGTTGAAGTTAGGTGTAAGAGGGGATAGTTACAGCGAACAAAACGGCGTAAACTTTCCAGGCGGTGCTGAGGTAGAAATATATCCGGACGTAGTAGAGTTTAATTCTCAGGTTAAAATAGACACCGTTTCTACGCATAATGACGCAAATATATCGTTCTTAAATAGAATAAGTTTTGGGAACTTTGAAATAGGTTCTTCACAAAATGAAAGTACTGGAATCGGTGTAAGACCCATTGATAATCCTAACATAGGGGCCAGTATTTTTAGTGTTGAAAGTGAGGGAAGTTCTACAAGGTTCAAAGTTACTCATGCTAACGGTGCAGAGTTTTCCGGAAATATACGGTTAGATGGAAATATTGAAAATGCTGGATATATGTATATTAAGTCAGGCGGAAACCTTGATTTAAAAGCACCATATGATATTAGGTTCCAAGATCATAGCGGAAACCCCCAAAGAATCGTCACGGGCGCCATTTTAACAAACGGATTTATCACTACTGATGCTGTAGACACAGGCGCTTCTAATATATATGTCAGACCTTCAAGCAGCGGAGAGCTTCGAGTAACTGCACTAGGGACCACAGGTAGTTACCGTCCGGCAAGAGCTTCAAGTTTCCCCACAGGATCTCTTGAGGAATACAAACAGGATATCGAACCGTGGGAAGGCTCTGCCTTAGATATCATTATGAACTCCACATTACAGAAATATCGCCTGATTTCAGATGTCGAAAATGATATTGATAAAATTCGATTTGGTTATGTCATTGGTGATGGGTACGCAACCCCAGAGGAAGTGATTGATGAAACCGGCGAAGGTGTCGAGCAATATCTAATGAATAGCTTATCTCTAAAAGCAATCCAGGAGTTAAACACTTTGTATGATGCTCATGATCAACATATTCAAGATTTATCGACAAGAGTTGAAGCGTTAGAAAATCAAATTGCGTAAAGGGGAATGCATAATGCAACTAAAATTACCAAACCGAATGGTGACTCAGGCAATAAATCTATTATCAAATCTAAGTTTAAAAGGACGATCATCGCGGCACCGTTCAAAAGTTATTAAGGCTCTGAATGAACAAGTGAAAGAGATCGTGGAACAAGAGCACGTGCTCATTAAAGAGCACTGTTATCAAGATGACAAAGGAAATCCTAAGAGAACGTCTGACGGTAAAGGGTATCATGTGAAAGACGTAGAAATTTTTTCGAAAGACATGAACGAGTTACACCAGGAAGAATATATACTTGAAGGAGAGAACATGACGGAACCACTTAAGACGATTGGCCATGTGTTATTGAACTCAGAAGAAGAGTGGAAAGGGCAAGAAGCAGAAGCTTATGACTACCTCTGTGAGCAATTCGAAGAGCAAGGATTAAGCGCCGATTAAGGCGTATTTTTTATGTCGGAACGAGGGGGGCAAAATGTGGATGTGGTAAACAATGCAAAAATATTAACAGCAGGAGCTGCAGTTGTGTTCAGTTGGTTGTTTGGTGAGTGGTCTATTTTGTTGGGGGCGCTCATCTTTTTTGTGTCATTCGATTTCTTGACGGGTATTGTTGCAGCAGGATATGAAGGGAAATTGAAAGCAGACGTTGCTTTTTGGGGCATTCCAAAGAAGATCATGATTTTTGGGCTAGTGGCTATAGCACAAGTAATCGATCAAATTTATTTATTTCAAATAGGAGATCCAATCGTGATTGGTGATATGAAGTTAAGTGTTATGGCAGCCACGATTATTTATTACCTGGTAAATGAATTTATCAGCATTAGTGAGAATTTAGGGCGATTACACGTGCCTATTCCTCCGCTGTTAAGACGATCGATTGAATTTTTTAAAGACAAATCTTATGAAAAGAAAGGTTGATGAGAAATGACGACATTTATCTATCCAACAGTTAAGAGAGTGACAAGTAAGTTTAGAACAGCTTCAAGACCTGATCATAACGGAACGGATTTTGCACGGCCTGGCCACCAATCGATTAAAGCTGCAGCTGCAGGTACCGTTGTGAAATCTTATTCGTCTTCAAGCTATGGAGAGACAATTATTCTTGAACATAGAATCAATGGTCAAACTTGGCAGACTTTATACGCTCATTTACTTGAAGGCTCACGGAAGGTATTTCCTGGCCAAACCGTTTCACAAGGTCAAATTATTGGTGTGATGGGTAACACTGGTCGTTCGTTCGGTCAGCACCTACACTTTGAGTTGCACAAAGGGAAATGGAATTACGACAAATCCAATGCGGTTGATCCAGAGAAGTATTTAGGTAGAGACTTATATCCTCAATCCAGTAGTGGTGAGTATACGGTCCAACCAGGAGATACGCTTTCAGTAATTGCGAAGAAAGTCGGTTCTTCGGTTGACGAGCTAGCACGCATTAACAACATCAAGAATGAAAATGTGATCCAAGTCGGTCAGAAGATTAAATACGATGACGTTGAGAAAGTATACCTGCCTGTAACAGCTGACTCGTGGAGAATTTACCCAACCAATGTAGCACCAGTGAAAGGGAATGAGATGGCATTCCTGAACCCGAAAAAATTCGGTGGCCTAGTTTATGAAGTATTGGACAAGCCTCAAAAAGACGTTGTGACCATCAATTCTAATGACTTTGGAAAAGGAAATATCTATGTCGCACCAAGTACTGGCGCAGAAGTAAATTAAGGAGGTGAACGTAATTGGAATTTCGAGAATATATCATCGAAGAAGCGTTAATACTAATTCCAGTGCTTATCATTTTAGGTAAGTTTCTGAAAGAACTTCCCTTTCTACTTGACCGTTACATTCCACTGATTTTGTTGTTTATCAGTGTGGTGTTAGCGGTCTTTTTAATTGGTATGAGTATAGAGGCGGTGATTCAAGGTATTTTAGTTGCTGGTGCTGCAGTGCTAGGGCATCAATTAGTAAAGCAAAATAAAAACATTTCTAGTGAATTGTGAATAATAAATTAAAAATAAAAATAGGATTAAATAGATGGAGTTGTTTAAGGAGGAGAATAGATTTGAAAAAAGTAATAGCCTTTTTATTGGTTGGATTATTACTCGGAAGTGGGACAACCTATGCTGCTAGCAACTATTATGCAGATTTATTAGGTAATCAAGAAGATCAAATAAAAAATGAACTGATGAAATTCTACGAGGAACAAAGCAAAATGCGTAATAAACAAGTTCATAATGACTTAGTAATTTATGTTGCATCTCAACGGCAAGATCTAATAGACTACTTTGAACCAATTATACAAGATGAAATAAATCGTGAGGCAGTTAATAGTCAAAGCGAACATGCTGAAGCAGTAGATGAAAAAGTTAAACAATTAAAAGAAAAAATTTATAAAATGTTAGAAGAAGAGCTGGAGCACTCTATCCCTAGGGGATAATGAATAATGCCCCAAGATCTGTGGAGCATTTATATAAAAGTTCTTAGCTCTAGTAGGGTTCTCGTGTCTCAAAATTTATAAATTCATCTAAATCTAATGATTCTCCTTCTGGGTATGTTAATTTATAAAAAATTTATAACAATAAATCATAATTATGTAACCCTGCACCTCGCTTGCAGGGTCATTTTTTTATGTTATAATAAGAACAAATGTTCGTAATTGTGGGGTGAAGTACATGGATTCTATATTCGAAAGAGCACTGGAAAACAAGCAAAAGATAAATTTGATTTATGTTGACCAAGACGG
Source organism: Halalkalibacillus sediminis (assembly GCF_002844535.1). NCBI lineage: Bacteria > Bacillati > Bacillota > Bacilli > Caryophanales > Bacillaceae > Halalkalibacillus > Halalkalibacillus sediminis. The sequence continues at coordinate 1,012,403 of NZ_PJNH01000001.1, read as the reverse complement.
GCAACTATCTCAACGCTTTATTCGGGTCGTTCGTGTGGACCAGAACTCCATTCTGGCTTATTGTTTCTATAAGAAAGCCGTGCGCTCATTCAAGAAAGAGAATGTCCTATCTGCTTTGCCACATCGATCAAAGAAAGAGGTATCTTAAAGATATAAGAAATTTATTATTAAAGAAGGTATTGCAATATAAACCAATAAATGTAAAATAAAAGTATTAAAGGTAATTATAAAAAGGGGATTAAGTGATGACAGTATTCAATCAAAGGCTTTTAACTTTTATATTAATTGGAATATTGATTACCCTTATATTTATCGTTCTCCAAATGAATGCACAAGCAAATGAATTAGAAAAAATACGACAAAACTTAGAGTATATTAATTACAATATACAATAGCTGAAAATGGGTCAGGGAGTGGTTGTTATATGAAAGAGAGTTTTAAAATTTTGATTTTACTTACTATTGCTATTTCCCTTATCGTCCTGTGTTTTCAGATAGCAGAGATGATTGAGGCTATTGAGCAGGTTGCGTATAGACTAATGGTGGATACAAAATCCGGTGGTTAAATTTTGAATAATTTGAGGTGAAAAAATGGTAATGCCATACTTAAATTCTAACAAATGGTTCAGGCTCTAATTGATTACTTGCCCTATGCTGTTTTATTTCTACTTCCGATCATCATATTGGTTTTAAAGTTACGTAATTTAGACCTATAGAAAGAACGTTGAGCTCCCCTTAATTGGAGAGCTCTTTTTTAATACATCTAACATTTTCATCTAAGTATTTTTCGACTTGTTCATCAGTGAAACCACACCATTCTTTTAGCACCCATCCTATAGTGTATTTTTTGTAATCACTTTTTTCTTTCTTATCTTTTTCCATGATCATCCCTCCTCAAAGAAACTTTACCCCATAGATGATTACATGGGAAATTCGCTAAATGACTTAAGGGGGTGTTTTCTGTGGTTAAATACACTACTTTTTAGCCAATTTGAACAAAATTCACTCGAAAACTGGATATTATGAATAAATTTTGGAAGGGGTTTTTACTTCTATGTCGAATTGCAAAAGGGGAGGAGTGATTTGAGTTGGTAAATTTTAATGATAGCCTACCTAATAAGAACAGCGGAATACCTGAAAGCATCAGAAATATTTCTCGCTTACAAAATGAAAATATAAGAAAAATTCAAGAAGCAAGTAGAAGAAAAGCAGAATATGATCAAGAAGTATTAGATACTTTGAAAGGGATTGAAAAGAATACAGCTTCTTTACCAGCAATCTTTGAAGTTCTGATGGATAGCAGAGAAGACCATCAAGAGATGATGCGCTTGGTCCAAGATTTATTTGAGATAAGTCAGTCGGGGACTGTAGAAGAAGCCGATTCAAAATACCGAAAATTTATGCAACGGACAAGTCAAATCGTAAAAGATGCAGAGAACATGCAGAAACTATCTCAATGGGGAATGGTTGCTTGGGAAATGGTAAAGAAGAAGTTAAACGGTGAATGGTAAGTGATTAAACTGTTATCGCTATCTAACACTTCAACTATTTATGGTGCCCAGGGTATTTTGCAAACCTAATTCCTTAGTTGTATAATCATGGTAATACATATCTAGGGGGATTTGATGAAGAAGTTTATCCTATTCATGGGTTTAGCGATGTTGCTAGTAGGTTGTAGTGGTGATGATCAAGCAAGTGATACTAATAAAGAGAGCGCTGATGAAGCTGAAGAAGAACGGGTTAATCACGAAGAAAATGGAGATAACAGCAATCAAGAAGAATCTGAAACAGAAAATGAATCGGAAGAAGAAAATGAAATCAATCAAGACCGAAATGAAGAAAGGTACGGGGCTTTGCAGGAGATTGGAGAAACAGCTGAAGATCGTACTGGAAAACGTGAGCTAATAAACGTCAAAAAAATAGATGAAGTAATTGAACATGGCCCAATAGAGATTGATATAGTTAACGCTAAGGTATTGGAGTGGACCGATTTAGATCAACAGAGTTTAAATTATCTTCAACCAGTATTAGGGACGGACCAAAAAACTGTTCACTATCTTCAAATAATGTTTAATGTTAAAAATACTTCAGATAAGGACGTTTATTGGTATGGTATGGATACTATTGTGGCTGATGAACAACAAATAGATGCATACACGGAGGATATAATCGGAGACGTTTTGGGACCTGAGGTTTACGCAGGTACCGAAGATAATTATGTAGTTGGGTATATATTGAACGATGAGGTTGTAGATAGCTTGAGAGTGGTTTTTGATTCTGTTACAGATTTAAATTCTTATGAAACCATTGAGGAAAAAACTGAATTTAAAGTTGAATTCGATTAATCAAAACAATTCGAACGCAACATCAATATGAAGGGAGCTTATAAGGCTCCCTTCTTTTATTTTACTACACCCCCAATCCACCCCCACATGTTGAATTTGTTTTATTCGAATTGATGTACCTATTTTAAAAACACTGTTATATCAGCTATTTGACTGCACTTGAATTGAGTTGATTTACCTTTAACATGTTCCGTACACAAGTACACCCCTTGGAAGTTATCAATATTTGATGGTCTATTTTAAATTCAAGCGGTAATATTCTCTTTCCAACAAGTTGGGGCAGGAATGGGGCAGAATTTCAGCACAATTTGTCCTGAAGTGGTCTGAACAAAAATAAGTAGAGTTTGTCTAACCGCATATATAATAGGTAGAAACTCAACTTAGTCTGAACAAATCTGAAAGTTACACCAGCCTTCTAAGCTGTCGGTCGGGCGTTCGAATCGCTCCTGGGACGCTCTTAAAAAAATAACGTTTTAAAAATCCGTCATATCAACCGTTAAAGGCATCGTCCAATTAAACGGTTACTTGGCGGATTTTTTTTTGCTGTCGATTGTTGGACGTTAAGCCGCAGGACAACCGAATAGAAAGCTGTTGAACTTCAATTAAGCGAATTTTTAAGGAGGAAACGGTTATGGCCCCAAATTTCATACGAACAAGAAGAAAGAAGGTCACAATACAGGCTTCTATTTCAGAAGTTGTAGTACATATAAGACTGAGAAAATAAATACGAAATAAGGTACTGCTTATTAAAAAAAAGAAAGCTCTCAAAATGAGAGCTAAGACTATACTAAAATAAACCTGCTTCTACTGCAGCATCAAAACTATCTCTTGCAAAATCAAATGGATTATCAATTTTTTCCCAGTGTATATACATTAACCTTGGCTCATCAAATAGCCAATGGTTATGGAGAGCTGTAACCATTATGCCTCTCCACCGGAGAGCTGAAATAAAAGGATTAATTTCTTCTTGGAGAATTACTGTTTCACCCAAGTTAAGTGTTCGCCCACCTACTGAATTTTCAAATGATAATGCAAATGGTAAAGCTAATGGAGATCTTGTTCTTCTGTTCAAGATTGATGCTTCTATGTTTCTTAGTCTAGAAACAACACATACTCCATCTGAAACTTGAGGAGTACCACCAATAATTCTAGCTAATCTATCACAACTTGATGACATTATTTTTCACCTCCTTACACTATCAAGGTATGTAGGGAGAAATATGTTGTATAGGTGGTCATTCAACGTCAATAAAATAGAGAAAAAATAGTCATCATTTAAATAATGCACATCACGATATAATGCGATGTAGATTAGAAGTTAATCATTTGAATGTTGCCAAAACATCGAACTTTGAAGTCTAGTAGGTGGTTTATAAAATGGGGAGTGTAAAGATAAATTAATCGCCAGAGCTTCAGCTCTGGCGATTAATTTACATATTCAAATACTATCCAATCCTTTACTTTTTTAAGTTTTAACTCCGGCTTGAGCTTTGTTAACGTGAAACTGTCCAAATAGGTAAGCAAAGGATATTTTGTGTAAGTAGCTTCAAAATTATAAAATTAATAAACACACATGATAGCTACATTTGATGATGAGATGACATCTCGTGACCAGGGTTATAGCCTTGTTGCATCAAATATTGTTCGAGTCGCATTACAGCATTAAAATGTCTTTGGTAATAGCTCATGTGTTTCTGAGGTTCCACATATTCATACCTTTTTGTTAGTAATCCATACAAACTAGCTTCACTCAATAAATCTTTTGCTCTTTGATCTAAACGCATGAAATTCCTCCTGAGTTTTTAACGTCAGTTTAGGTTCCTAATTTCTTGATGTATGGGCGAATGACTAAAAAAGCAAAAAATAAAAGCCAGATTTTTACTGGCTTAGTCGATCAACACTTTATCTAATTTTCGAGTGAGGTCTTCAAAGTATGGTTTTTCTATAAAGTCTTTTGCTCCTAAATCCAAACATCGCTGGATGATATGAGGTTGGGCTAGAGAAGAACACATGATGACTTTAGCATCTGGAAATAGTCTTTTCATAAGTGACAACGTTTGAAATCCATCTAAATCATCCATAATGAGGTCCATAATTACTATATCCGGATGGTGCTTTTTATAGATAGGAAGAGCCTCTCTGCCATTTGAGGATTCAGCAATGACCTGATATCGATCCGTTTGTTCTAAGATTTGTTTCAACCACTGGCGAATAAACCATGAATCGTCAACCAACACAACAGTATAAATAGAAATCACCTTCCATCAAGAAAGGGACAAGTGATTGCAGCCCGGCTACCATAGAAGTCCTTAGGTCCGTGGCTTTGCGTCTCTTACTTTCGTAAGGTTTGCCCTTTAAGTTTTTAAAAAGCCAAGAGCAGGGCCCCTGGCAAGTACAGCTTTTACTAATTATATCATAGCGAGATTGCTCTGGTAGAACATTAGCAGTAGTTTAAATACTACAATTTAAATAATAATGAAGAAATCAAGAACAAATTGGTGTTATAAATTAATTACAACTATCAAGGTAAATGAATGTTTGAATATCATGATATAAAGAGAGAAGCCATTAATTGGAGGCACTCTTTTTTTCATTAAGATAACTTTGACTTAAAAGATTATGAACATTATTTTCCTTAAATATGCTGGAATAAAAATAAAAAGTCAGTTCAAGATAGAGAAGAGTGTATATTTTAAAATATTTAAGGAGATTGACCATGCAGCTGTCCCCTCACATTTATGACCTGGTCATTAGACCTAATTGGTTCAATGAAAGGTATATCCACCAGCAAATTAAAAAACACTGTGATTTTAAACAAAAGACTGTTTTAGACTTCGGGTCAGGAACGGGTGCGAACTGTATACTTGTTTCCCCTATAAATTATATAGGATTAGACACGGACCTAGATAGAATTGGTTATTCCAGAAAGAAGTATCCACAATATCAATTCAAACCATTACATGGGTATCAACTTCCGTTACCTAATAATTCAGTTGACATCATTATGATTGTGGCAGTATTGCATCATATACCAGTTGAGAAGATTGATCACTATATTACCGAGTTTCGTCGGGTGCTGAAAAATGAAAACAGTGAAGTGATCGTTTTAGAGCCTTGCTTACTTAATAAAAAATGTCTTAAAAATTGGGTAATGAAAAAACTCGACAAAGGGGAGTTCATTCAACATGAGGATTCCTACTTAGGTTATTTCAAAAGAGCAGGATTTAATGTGTTATCCATTAACAAATTTCCGAAAGGACTGTTTTACAATGAATTGCTCTTCAAAGCGCAATTAAAATAGTAGTTATATTTACAAAGTCATAGTATGAGAAGAGCTCTCCTTAATTGGAGAGCTCTTCTATGCATCTAAAACTTTCATTTATTGTTATGCTTGTCTATGGAGAAACAGACACTTTTATATGAAGTATTCTATCCGTGTTGTTTTGCAAACTGAATTCTCTAATTGTATAATAATGGTAACAGCGTCAAAGGAAGGACATAAAGAAATGTCAAACAAATAGAAGAGAGATTACACTTTAAACACAATAGAATTGTTGATATATCTTTTGATAGTCATAATTTTGTATTATGTACTTCAAATAAGGTTTCATGCAGTTGAAGTTTTCGTTTACCTATCACTAATACTAATCTGGGCTCTTAACGTACTCACCAGGAAAGAAAACCGTGAACGTTTGAGTAAGTAAAAGTATAAGTGGTTTATAAGAATGTGACTCAACTACACAAACCTGAATGCTAGACCTAAAAGGTCAGGCTTTCGAATCGCTCCTGGGACGCCATTAAATTTAAATTACCAACTCAAAAGCAAATGTGCTTTTGAGTTTTTTTGTTTTCTGACATGTAATTACATTATAAATGAACTATTTGGTAATTTGAGATCGAATTGTCGAAATTCGTCGCAAAAAACCTCCTCTTGAAATGTAATTGTAATATTATGATAACCTTTGTGAAACTTATTGATGGTAGACTTGCAATTAGGCTGAATTAAAAGTATTTTATAGATTATTAGATACATAGTGAAGGTAGGGATTGAATTGAAGCTTAAAAAAATGACGAGTGCAACCTTTTTATCAATTCTTATTGGAGGAGCACTGATTGGTACCTCTATTCACGCAGAAACTATTGATGACCTTGAAGATCGTAAGTCCAAAATTGCTGATGAACGCCAAGAGATCAAAAGCAATTTGTCCGAAGCAGAAAGTGAAATGGCAGATTTATTAATCGAGCTTGAAGAATTGAATCAAGAAATTGAACAACTAAGAGAAGCATCTGAAAAAAACCAAGAACAACTAGACGAGACAGAAGCTAAGATTGATATCACTCAAGAAGATATAGATGAGCTACAAGAAGAAATTGATATTATTGAAAAACGTATTGAACTTCGACTAGATATTTTAAAAGAACGTTTATCTTCCTACCAAAAGCAGGGTGGAAGCATTAATTATATGGAAGTTGTACTAGGTTCCAAAAATTTTGGTGAATTCATCAGCCGTACTGCTGCAGTGAATAAAATTATGGAATCTGATCGTCATTTGATGGAAAGCCATCAAGAAGATAAGCAAGAGGTTGAGGAAAAGCAATCAAAAGTGCAATCAAAACTTTCAGAGCTAGAGGAAATGAAAGTAGAGTTAGAGGGTATGATTACCTTGATTGCAGATCAAAAAGAACAAGCTGAATCGAAAAAAGAAGAAATGAAAGATAAACAAACTGATCTTATTGCTCTCCAAGAAGAACTAAAAATGAAAGATAGTGACTTAGCATCACTTGAAAGCAACATCCGAGGAGAAATTGCGGCTAAAGAGCGAGAACAAAGAGCTCAAGCTCGAGCGGTTGCTAGCGAAACTAACAATAGTTCTAATGGGAATATTGTAACTGTGAGCTCAAAAACTAGTGAAGACAAATCGTCAAGTATTGGTAACAGTCAGTCAGGTAAAAAGACTAGCGGAAGTTATTCTTCAGCAATCCAAGCTGGTTATCAAGTAATGGGTACTCCTTATGTTTGGGGCGGTAAGACTCCAAGTGGTTTTGACTGTTCTGGTTTCCTATCATGGGCATTCGCTCAAGCTGGAAAGTCTATTCCGTCAAGTACTGCAGCATTACAAAGTGTTGGCACAAAAGTATCTTATAGCAACGCTCAACCTGGCGACTTAGTATTTTTCAATACTTACAAGACTAATGGACACATTGGAATCTACCTTGGTGGAGGTAAATTCTTAGGTGCACAGAACAGTACTGGCGTAGCAGTAGCTGATATGACTAGCGGCTACTGGGCTGAGAAATTCGCGGGACACGTTCGCCGCGTTAACTAATTTAGACGTTTACAATAAAAGGCTGATACCTATTAAAAAGGTGTCAGTCTTTTTGTTTTTAAAATTAATGATTGAATTTGCTACAATAGGGTTAACCATTAAAGTTAGGCGGTGGCAATATGCTCGATGAAATAATCGATGAAGCTTTAAAGCAGGCAGGTGAGTCAAGTACAGCTCGCAATATCCAATCAGTCAGTGGCGGGTCAATCAATGAAAGCTACTATGTCGAGATGGACCAAAATCAATACTTTGTAAAATATCATGCCACAGCTCCAGCTCATTTTTTTGAAGCGGAGGCTAAAGGTCTTGAAAATATCCGGTCAACTGATTCGATCGATACACCAGAAGTGCTAGCATATCAGGATAAACCAGGTCAGTCCTTTCTGGTCATGGAATGGATGTCGGGTGAGTCGACCCAAGAGACTCAGTCGTTATTGGGAGAGAGAATCGCAAAGATGCATCTTTCTCATGCTGAATATCATGGGTTGGATCAACAGACATTCATAGGGGACTTACCACAGCCTAATCAACTATGTAGAGAATGGGTCGATTATTATCGTACCTTTCGCTTGGAGCGCCAACTTGAATTAGGTCGAGAACGCCATCGAATTGCAGATAAACGGGAAGAGAAATTAATTCATTTAATCGACAACCTTGAAAAATACATTCCACATGACATTGCACCAAGTTATTTGCACGGGGACCTGTGGAGTGGAAACTGGTTGCCAGGGCCTAAAGGTACCCCATATGTCATTGATCCATCTTTTTTATACGGCGACCGACACTTTGACCTTGCATTTACCGAAATGTTTGGAGGGTTCACTCAAGATTTTTATAATGCATATAACGAGATATATCCGATATCTTCTGATTACGAGGTATTGAAGCCAATTTATCAACTGTATTACTCATTGGTCCATTTGAACATGTTTGGTGAATCTTATGGAGGTTTAGTGGACAGGATATTGAAAAGGTATGCTTAAAAATTTCTCCTATTTTCGCAACACCGTGCAGTTAGGCTAAAGCGAACAACACCCTGTTGCCCTCGAGCTTATAAATTTTCTTTTGCAACAGGTACATATACGAAAATATGTTGTGTTATAGTAGTGAATAAGGCATGTTTCAAAAAAGTGAAAAGGGGTAACGTTTAACAAGGTAACTTAATTCAGAATAGGATGATTGAAATGAATTTCGAAAATGGGGATCTGATCATGTTCCCTGGATGGAGGAAGGAGTTAGAGGATAAGAGTCTCGAAGCTGTAAAACTCCAAAATTATGAAGAAGCATTATTACATATCAAAAAGTTAGAAACATACGATGCCGCATCAAACGATATCCTGACAGCAAAAGTGATTTGCCTGATTGAATTATCACGCTATGATCAGGCTATTAGTTTATGCCGTAAATTAATGAAAGAGGACGAAGAGAATTATTATAAGTACTTACATATTTATTTGACGATTTTATTCCAGACTAGTCAATATAGTGAAGTAATTGATATGTTGGATGAGGTTCAAGACATGTCATTGTTACCTGAAGAATACCAAGAACCTTTCCAGCAAATCTATGACATGAGTAAGCAATTCCAGACGACTGCCACAGTTAAAGATGCTGAAGATCACATGAATCACTTTTTTACTTCACTCGAGAATGGGAATTTCCAAGAACAGTGGAAGTTGTTATCCTTCCATAGAAAACATGCCATACAGCCTTATTTGAAACAGTTAGTGCCATATTTGAGCGACAGCAATTTGAATCCTGTAATCAAAACGGGAATTCTCCAATGGTGCATGGATGAAGATGTGACGGACCGGTTCCAAGTAGAAAAATTCAATCAACGTGATTGGTTTTCACCGGCTACTTTGCCGGATGTATTAGAAAGTGATTTCGCTAAAGCTAGTTTGAGACATTTGGATTCTGTGGAGCAATCAGATGCTACGATGTATCAATTTACGAAACAGATTTTGTATCGCTATTTGTACATCACATTTCCATACACTCCAGACATGGAGGATGCAGAATTGGTCGCTGAATCCGTTCTCTATTTAGCGAAGAATTATCTGCAAGTGAATGAAAGTAATGAACAACAAGAAGCACCATCTAGGATTCATCAAGAAAAGATGGATGAAATCGAGCATTTGGAAAAGGTTTATTTTTCACAAATAGACGATTAGTTTTTTAACGAAACATGAGTGTTGAACCGTGTTCGTTCTATGTTATAATAAGATGGTTGCAATTTTGCAAGTACGTATTTATCCATTTATAAACGAAAAAAGAATGGAATAATAGATTTTGATGTTGGAGGGAATTAATTATGTCAGCAAAATGGGAAAAGAAAGAAGGCAATGAGGGAGTCCTAACGATTGAAGTAGATTCCGAAGAATTTGATCGTGCATTAGACCAAGCCTTCAAAAAAGTAGTGAAAGATGTTCAGGTACCAGGTTTCCGTAAAGGGAAAATGCCTCGTAACATGTTCGAAAAACGTTTCGGTGTAGAAGCTCTTTATCAAGATGCGATTGATTTCGTATTACCTGATGCTTACATGAAAGCAGTAGAAGAAACAGGAATTACACCTGTCGATAAGCCAGACGTAGACGTTGAGCAAATCGAAAAAGGTAAGAACTTGATTTTCACTGCTAACGTAATTGTTAAACCTGAAGTAGAACTCGGCGAGTACAAAGGCCTTGAGGTTGAAAAAGAAGACACTACAGTAACAGATGAAGAAGTAGACGAAGAATTGAAGTCTCTTCAAGAAAAACAAGCTGAGCTAGTTGTAAAAGAAGAAGGAGAAGTTGAAGACGGCGATACAGTCGTTATCGATTTCGAAGGTTTCAAAGACGGAGAAGCTTTTGAAGGTGGATCTGCTGAGAACCATACACTTGAAATCGGTTCTGGTCAGTTCATCCCTGGTTTTGAAGAGCAATTAGTTGGTAAAAAAGCTGGAGACGAAACTGAAATTGAACTTACTTTCCCAGAAGACTACCAAGCTGAAGAACTTGCTGGTAAACCTGTAACGTTCAAAGTTAAAATTCATGATGTAAAAACTAAGGAACTTCCAGAGATGGATGACGAATTCGCTAAAGACGTTGATGATGACGTTGAATCATTAGACGAATTGAAGAAAAAGACTCGTGAACGTCTAGAAGAGCAGAAGCAACAAGATGCAGATAACCAAATGCGTGAAACTCTAGTTGAAAAAGCTTCTGAAAACGCAACTGTAGACATTCCTGAAGCAATGGTTGATTCTGAATTAGACCGCATGATGCAAGAGTTCGAACAACGCCTACAAATGCAAGGCATGGACTTGAACATGTACTTCCAGTTCTCTGGTCAAGACGAGCAAGCTCTAAAAGACCAGATGAAAGATGATGCGAAGAAACGTGTTGAAACTAACTTGACTCTTGAGGCAATTTCTCACGCTGAAAACTTAGAAGTAACTGAAGAAGATATTCAAGGTCAGCTAGAAGAAATGTCTCAGATGTATCAAACAGATGTGGAGCAGCTGAAGCAAATGCTTGGCGGTAACACTGATATGTTAAAAGACGATCTAAAAATGAAAAAAGCAATTGACTTCTTAGTAGAGCAAAGTCAAACTAAATAATTTGTTTTTAGCAAGGCGCGGCGGTCAATCCCGTGCCTTGTTTTAAAATTAGGTAAACATTACAAGGGGTAAAATAGTCCTTTCTGACATATAGTTAAACACATAAGTTTTTCTTTTGACTATTTTTCCTTTGCAGTACATAATGAGAATTACGAAATGATTTTAGCAAGAAAACATATCACGAAATTCGTAATAAATATAGGTTTATGGGGTGAAAGTATGTTTAAATTTAGTGAAGAAAAAGGGCAACTAAAGTGTTCGTTCTGTGGTAAAAATCAAGACCAAGTACGTAAGCTTGTCGCAGGCCCTGGTGTATATATATGTGATGAGTGTATCGATCTTTGCACAGAGATCGTAGAAGAAGAATTAGGTTCTGTTGAGCAAGAGGAATTGACAGAAATTCCGAAGCCAAAAGAAATCCATTCCGTATTGAACGATTATGTGATTGGTCAAGAGAAAGCAAAAAGATCTCTTTCTGTTGCTGTATATAACCACTACAAACGTGTGAATTCAAATAATGTCAAAGATGACGATGTAGAGCTTTCAAAAAGTAACATTGTTCTAATGGGACCAACGGGTAGTGGTAAAACATTACTTGCACAAACAATGGCGAGAATCTTGAATGTTCCATTCGCTATTGCTGACGCAACTTCTTTAACAGAAGCTGGTTATGTAGGTGAAGATGTAGAAAACATTTTACTGAAATTGATCCAAGCTGCTGACTATGATGTTGATAAAGCTGAAAAAGGTATTATTTATATTGATGAGATCGACAAGGTTGCTCGGAAATCAGAGAATCCTTCAATCACTCGTGATGTATCTGGTGAAGGTGTACAACAAGCACTTCTTAAAATACTTGAAGGTACAACAGCTAGTGTACCTCCTCAAGGTGGACGCAAGCATCCTCATCAAGAATTCATCCAAATCGACACGACGAACATTTTATTCATCGTCGGTGGAGCTTTTGATGGAATCGACCAGATTGTCAAACGCCGTTTAGGTGAACGTGTGATCGGATTCGGTTCTGAAGCGAAGCAGTCTGAGCTTTCTCAAGCGGAACTTATTTCAAAAGTTCTTCCTGAAGACTTACTTCGTTATGGCCTGATTCCAGAGTTTATCGGCCGTTTGCCAGTAATCGGTGCACTTGAGCCGCTAGATGAAGACGCGTTGGTTGATATTCTTACACAGCCGAAAAACGCTCTTACTAAGCAGTACCAGAAGTTATTTGAAATCGATGATGTCGAGCTTGAGTTCGAAGAAGAAGCGCTTCGTGCGATTTCTAATAAGGCAATCGAACGTAAAACAGGTGCTCGTGGACTTCGTTCAATCATAGAAGGTGTAACATTAGATTTGATGTTCGACCTTCCTTCTCGTGAAGATATTGAGAAATGTATCATCACAAAAGAAACGGTTGAGAATGATGATGGTCGTCCAAAATTAGTATTGAAAGACGGATCGGTCGTTGATTACAATGATGATGAATCACCAAGAGAGAGTGCATAAGTAAGACTTTCTAATTGAATAATAAATGAATGAAGAGGGTACTCTCCTCTTTCCGTAGTGAGAGTGCCCTCTTTTCTATTACATATAAGCGTAAAGTTAAAGAGAAATAGTGTATACTAACGGTAGAACCAGCAATAGACATGACAATAGTGGAGGTGTATCTATGGGAGATACTAACGAAAAACAAATTCCCCTCCTACCATTGCGTGGTGTGATTGTGTATCCTTCAATGGTCATGCATTTAGATGTAGGACGAGACCAATCCGTCAAAGCTTTAGAAAAATCAATGGTAGAAGATAATAAATTATTACTTGCTACACAGCGTGATGCTGCTAAAGATACTCCTGGTGAAGATGATATTTTTTCTACAGGTACAATTGCGTATATTAAACAGATGGTAAAACTGCCTAATGGGACAGTCCGTATTTTGGTTGAAGGCTTAGAGCGTGCAAAAGTCAGCTCTGTCGAACAAACAGAACCTTATTTCATGGTGAACTACGATATCCTTGATGATGAGCATGGTGAAGATACTGAAGAGCAAGCTCTTATGCGTATGCTTGATAGCCAGTTCCAAGAATTCACAAAGGTCTCTAAAAAGTTGAATAAAGAAACTTATAATTCAATCAAAGATATCGAAGAGCCTTCCCGGTTAGCTGATATTGTTGCATCTCACTTGAGTTTAAAGACTCAGCAGAAACAGAACATTCTTGAAACAGTATACGTTCCTGATCGCTTGGATTACTTGATTCAATTAATTCATAATGAAAAAGAAGTTCTAGGTATGGAAAAAAAGATTGGCCAGCGAGTAAAGAAATCAATGGAACGGACCCAAAAAGAATACTATTTACGTGAACAGTTGAAAGCCATTCAAAAAGAATTAGGCGACCGTGACGGTAAGAACAGCGAAGTCGCTCAATTGAAAGAAAAAATTGAAGAGGCTGGAATGCCTGAGCGAATCGAAAAAACAGCATATAAAGAGCTTGACCGATATGAGCGTGTACCTCAGAGCTCAGCCGAAAGCTCGGTCATTCGTAATTATATTGAATGGTTAGTCGCTATTCCTTGGACGAAGGAAACGGAAGATAACCTAGATATCCATCACGCAGAGGAAATTTTGGACGAAGATCATTACGGTTTAGAGAAAGTCAAAGAGCGTGTATTAGAATATTTATCCGTTCAACAATTGACCCAATCTTTAAAGGGACCGATCTTATGTTTGGTTGGACCTCCCGGGGTAGGAAAAACCTCTCTTGCTAAATCTGTAGCTCGTGCAATCGATCGTAAATTCGTACGATCATCTCTTGGTGGAGTGCGCGATGAAGCAGAGATTCGTGGCCACCGTCGTACGTATGTAGGTGCGATGCCTGGGCGCATAATTCAAGGTATGAATAAAGCAGGAACGGTTAACCCTGTATTTTTACTTGATGAAATTGATAAAATGGCCAGCGACTTTCGTGGGGATCCATCCTCAGCAATGCTAGAGGTGCTTGATCCTGAGCAGAATAATTCATTCAGTGACCATTTCATAGAAGAATCTTATGACTTATCAAAAGTGATGTTTATAGCAACAGCAAACAATCTGCAGACGATTCCAGGTCCATTACTTGATCGTATGGAAGTTATCTCGATTGCAGGGTATACAGAAGTGGAAAAGCTTCATATTTCAAAAGAACACTTAATTCCAAAACAGATTAAAGAAAACGGACTGACGAAAGGAAAAATGCAATTCAAAGACGAAGCTATCTTGAAACTGATCCGTATGTACACAAGGGAAGCTGGTGTACGTAACTTAGAGCGTCAATTTGCATCCCTTTGCCGTAAATCTGCTAAGATGATTGTTTCAAACGAGAAAAAACGTGTAGTGATTACTGAAGCCCAGATCGAAAAGTTACTCGGTAAGCCGAAGTTCCGTTATGGACAAGCAGAAGTCGAAAACCAAATCGGAGCTGCTACTGGACTCGCTTATACGCAAGCCGGTGGAGATACTTTATCGATTGAGGTTTCATTATCCAAAGGGACAGGTAAACTGACCCTGACAGGTAAACTTGGAGATGTAATGAAGGAATCGGCACAAGCCGCATTGAGTTATGTACGTTCTCGAACAGAAGAACTGAACATCGATGAAGACTTCTACGAAAAACTAGACATCCACATTCACGTACCAGAAGGGGCAACACCAAAAGACGGCCCATCTGCCGGAATTACGATGGCAACTGCATTAGTTTCAGCATTGACCAACCGTCCTGTGAAAAAAGAGGTCGGCATGACCGGTGAAATCACATTGCGGGGTCGCGTCCTACCGATCGGTGGCTTGAAAGAAAAGTCGTTAAGTGCACACCGAGCAGGCCTGACAACTATTTTGATTCCAGAAGAAAATGATAAAGATTTAGAAGATATTCCAGAAAGTGTTCGAGAAGGTTTAACATTCATCAAAGTGAATCACTTAGATCAAGTCTTAGACCACGCCCTGTTGAAGGAGTAGATCGAAATGAAAGTGAACCAAGCTGAAATCGTCATCAGCGCCGTCAGTCAGAGTCAATACCCGAGCGAGAATCTTCCGGAGGTCGCACTGGCGGGTCGGTCAAATGTCGGTAAATCATCTTTCATCAACAAAATGATTCAGCGAAAAGCTTTAGCACGTACTTCATCTAAGCCAGGTAAAACTCAAACTCTGAACTTTTACCGGATCAATGAACAACTCATGTTCACTGATGTACCAGGTTATGGTTACGCTAAGGTGAGCAAAACGGAACGAGAAAAATGGGGTCGTATGATGGAAGAATACTTCCAGACGAGAAAAGAACTCAAACTCACAGTACTTCTCGTTGACATGCGTCACCCACCAACTGAAGATGACATCATCATGTATGACTTTCTTAAACACTATGAAATTCCTGTGATGATCGTTGCAACGAAGCTGGACAAAGTCAAAAAAGCCCAGCGTCAAAAACACTTGAAAATCATCCGTGAAGCCTTAGATATTGAAGAAGGCGATGAACTAGTAGCCTTCTCTGCTGAAACGGCCGAAGGCAAAGATCAAGCTTGGAAAGTATTGAAAAGTGTGATGTAAAATAATGAAGCTCCTGACCTTATTCCAAAGGCCGGGAGCTTTTTGTATTAGTGAGAGCTCATAAAAAGGTAAACGGAGCTGTTTGATGGATAAACTGAATTAACTGTTAGATTTTCGTTGATAAGTGTTAGATAATTCAACTTAAGTGTTAGATTAATTAAATTAACTGTTAGATTTTATATGAAAAGAGACTTAAGTCAGTGAATACAGTGCATCTAACTTGTGTGCTTCTCTAATCCACTTAACTCTCATTCGATAGTATCTCGCCAATTCTCCTCCAATCAGCTTCTAAACTTTCTCGATGAGATGGACGATAGAAGACAGAAGCAGGATGAAAAGTCGGAACGATTCTATATGCCTTATCGGTTAAAGTGAATGCATTTTTATCTAAATCAGGTATATATTGAATAGGACGTTCAATCAACTCACCGTGCATTTGAGTAACTTTAGCGGTTGGTCCAAGTAAACGCTGGAGTCCAATGTTACCTAGTGTTACGATCAATTTTGGGTTAAGGTTCTGAATTTCGTAGTCGAGAAGGGGCGCATGAGCGAAAATTTCTTTCTTCGTTGGTGGTCGGTTGTATTTACGTTCAGTCTCAGTGCCATCGCGATTACGTTTCTTTCCCCACTTATAAGGACGGCTGCGTACAGCGCTTGTAATATAAACATCCTCTCGACTAAGACCAATCGACTCAAGTGAAGCCATCAGTTCTCGGCCAGCTCTGCCGATGAAAGGAATTCCATCAATGATTTCCTGCTCACCAGGTGCTTCTCCAACAAGCATGATCTTAGGATTACTTGGTCCTTTATTATAAACAAAACCTTCGACAGGAAAATTTTTGATGCGTTCTTGAGCTTGATTTGCTAGTGACTCTGGAATTGTGAACAATGGAATCATTCCTTACTAGATTTAAAAGTTCAATATAAGATACTTAATGTACAATACCCTTAAAATTATAAATAAACATATTTAAGTTTTAATCCATAATATTCGCATTGAAAAGAACGAGTAAAAACCCCTACCTCTATAAATGCAAACTACACAAAAATCAGGCTTTCTGGGTCTTATCTTTTATTTGCTTCAACGTAGCCACGATTAAAAAACTCACGATTACAAGTAACAACCACGAGCTTACTTTACCCAAGTGAACGAGACTCCAAGCTTCGGTTTGGTTGGGATATTCCCATGCTCCGAAAAATGTTGCGATATTTTCTGCTATCCATATGAAAAAGCCGATGAGTACAAAAGAGAGTGCAATCGGCATTTTATATGTTAAACCTCCCACTTCATAAGAAACCCATGAACGCCAAAAGAGGATAATGACAAACAATGATAACCACCATCTTACGTCCATCCAAAAATGGTGGGTGAAGAAGTTCAAATAGATTGCTGCTGCTAAAGCGACAACCAGAGGGAAAGGTGGCCACTTGATCAAATTGACATTTAATCTCCTCCAAGCTTGGCACAAATAGCTTGCAACGCTGGCATACATGAAGCCGCTGTATAAGGGAACCCCGAAAATCTTAGAATAACCTTCTTCAGGATACGCCCAGGAACCCATATGCACTTTATATATTTCAAGGGCGAGGCCGATCAAGTGAAACAAGGTAATAACCTGGAGTTCTGCACGAGTTTCAAGCCCACTACGAAGCATCCACCATTGCATCAGAATACATATCAATAGAATCCAGTCATATCGCAGTAGAAATGGGAGTGATATGATTTGTGTCAATCCTAATGAAGCAAAAATGACTACTGGAAACAGGCAAGATAATGCTTGCTCTCGTCCGAATCGAACAAGCTGCATCAGAGCTCTCATCAATCTGTTCTTTTGTTCCAGTTCTTGGATATAAGCTGTTGTGTCTGCCTGTAAGGGTTTCATAAAATTAGTTATAGTATTTGGTTTAGATCCTTTCATTTCCTCGCCACCATTATGAGTCATGTCCATCCATGTTCCATAAAAACTTCCAGTTGATAGTTAGTATAATACAAATCTATGATTCAATCTACGTAATTTAAACCCAAAAGACAATCTAAATTCTCTTACCAAACATCAACTTTTGTGAGATACTTTTGGCAGAACAACATGAAGAAGGAGCTTCATTGATGCAAACATCCGAACAATTTTTTCAGCAAAAGAAAGAACTACTAGGCGTAGAATTAAATGAGGTTCAGAAAGAGGCGGTTCTCTCGACTGATGGTCCACTACTTCTTTTAGCTTCACCTGGTTCTGGTAAAACGACCACGATCATCATGAGAATCGGTTACATGATCGAACAGAAGCGCGTAAGTCCGGCCAGAATCAAAGCGGTAACATTTAGTCGTGCCTCTGCTAAAGATATGGAAGAGCGATATACAAGTTTCTTTCCTCATTTAGAACCGGTAGATTTTTCTACAATACATAGCTTAGCCTTTAAAATTTTTCGTGAGTATTTTTATAAAAATAATCAGTCGTATCAATTGATTGAGGGGAATGATGTACCTCAGGGCTTACATAAAAGAATAATCCTTAGAAACCTTTATTATTCTTTTCATGATGAGAATATTACTGAAGATCAACTGGAAGAATTGATGATTTATGTCAGTTTCTTAAAAAACAAACTTATACCTAAGGACAATCGATCGACCGTCAAGTGTGATGTGCCAGAAGCATTACAAATTTTCGAGCAGTATGAAGAGCAGAAGAGAACGTATTCGAATAAGTTGCTTGTTGATTACGATGACATGCTGACTTTTGCAAATAAGCTCCTATCGCAAGATATCGAGATTCTAACTAAGTATCAAAGGCTGTATGATTATGTGCTGACCGACGAAAGCCAAGATACATCTCTCGTACAGCATAAGATTATTGAGAAACTCGTAGCGAAGCATGAGAATCTGTGTGTAGTAGCTGACGATGACCAGTCAATTTACACTTGGAGGGCGGCAGAACCTTCTTACTTGTTAAATTTCCAGCATGTATATCCACAGGCAAAAACTTTGTTTATGGAACAAAACTATCGTTCCTCAAAGGACATCGTGACAGTTGCTAATCGATTCATTAAGAGAAACAAAAATCGTTACAACAAAAATATGTTTACAGAGAACCCACCCCATGAACCGGTTCAATTACATAAAATGGCCAACTACGGGGAACAGACATGCCACGTTGTACAAACGATTAGCTCAGGTCATACATACCGTGACTTTGCAATTTTGTACAGGAATAATGCCTCTTCAGTTATCTTGATTGATGCTCTAGATAAGGCAGACATCCCTTTTTATATCAAGGATTCTGATCTTCGCTTCTTCAGCCATTGGGTGGTCAGGGATATCTTGAATTTCATGCGTTTTTCTTATGACTTATCACGAGTCGATATTTTTGAGCGTATTTTTTCCAAGTTAGGCGTATATATTTCAAGACAACAATTGGATCATATTAAAGGAAGCCACAAGAAATATACAGTTATTGATTCTCTTCTGAAGTTTTCAGGAATTGATCAGAAGCATCAAGAAAAATTGAAGAGGCAGCAAGAATATTTCCGTAATTTCCATAATAAAAGTCCGAGGGAAGTTATCAAGACCATTCGTGAAGATATGGGGTATGAAGAGGTTTTGAAAAAGTTGAGTAAAAAGCTTGGATTCAATTTCGATGGGTTAAGGGAGATCATTCGAATTCTAGAAGTAATTGCTCAGCAATCCGGTACGATGGTTGAATTTGCAAAACGTTTGAACCATTTAGAATCGCTAGTCAAACAATCTAAAGATAATAAACATCTGGATGCCGTGACGCTTTCTACCTTACATAGTTCAAAAGGGTTGGAATTTGAGCATGTCTTCATGATTGATTTGATTAGAGGTATCATCCCCTCAGAATCGGATTTAGAGGCGTCAGAAAAGGGTGAGAAAGAACAGATAGAAGAAGCTGTTCGCTTATTTTATGTAGGAATGACACGCGCAAGAAGAAAGCTAGAACTGATCTCCTATCATCGGAAATTCAGTTTACATGTATTATCTTCAGAGTTTTTCAAAGATGTGAAGCGCATTGTTAACCCTCCACAAGAAAAAGATAGAGCTGACAAATATTCATTTGCAGAGGAATCTAAAGCTAAATTACCGAAAAATCCAAATGCCGTCAAAAGTATAGGCGAACTTAGTCCAGGGATGGAAATTAAACATCGAGTGTTTGGAACAGGTGAAATCATGATTATTGATGATGACATTATATCTGTTCAATTTCCTACATATCAAAAAGAATTGTCAATTTCGACGTGTCTTGAACTTGGATTGATTGAGCCAGTATAGACAATGTGGACGTTTCTCTTCAGGAGCGTCTATATTTTTTTGGTAAGAATACGTTAGTAATAAACGTAATTCCAATAAATGTGGAGAGGGGTTTGTCAGAATGATTCAAATTTCAGGAAGACCCTTTGAACCAGGTGAACTGGGAGAATTAGATCGAATTGATAACGCAATTCTTCAAAGGATGAATGATTCGCCTGTCGTTTATACTTATGATTCTGCTGGGGAGTTATATTTCGAGATCAGACTCCGAAAAAGTATCATGGATAGTTCTGAAATGATGAATCGTAGCCGAATGAAATTCGCTACATTCAAAGAGACTAGAGGAAATACAAATTACTGGCACGTAACGGAGATTGGTGGGTTTCAACTTCAACCGGGAGTGAAGCCATCGGATGCTATTCAAGACTTTTACAATAACAGTGCGATGTATGCATTTGAATGCGCAGGAGCAATCATCATCATCTACTACCACGCTGTGTTGAAAGTAATCGGAGAGCAATTTTTTAACGAACTATTTCCAGATCTTTATAT
The DNA here is from genome assembly GCF_002844535.1 of Halalkalibacillus sediminis. Lineage (NCBI taxonomy): Bacteria > Bacillati > Bacillota > Bacilli > Caryophanales > Bacillaceae > Halalkalibacillus > Halalkalibacillus sediminis. Next base: position 991,742 of record NZ_PJNH01000001.1, on the reverse strand, counting down.
TTACAGCTGGCATTCAGATACGGATCTTGGATTGACGAACACTTATACGGACCACATTTTACCTGGTGACGTCGTATATTTTGATAATCCAGACTTTGACCCTGATACTCCAGAGTGGAGAGGGGAAAACGCTGTAACAATGCTTGACGGCTATTTTTTTGGGCATGGGTTGGGTATTTTAAGAGCGGAACAAATCATTAACAGATTGAACCGATTAAGAAGAAGAGGTGCTACCCAATCAGCATATTTAAAGGATCTAGTCGTAAAACCTTCGTATAAACATTTGGCAAAATTCTCGAACTTGTCCCGTACCTATAATCCTTACAAGTGGAATGTAGTTGTTATTCCTCATAATGAAGACTCAATACCTTATGATCAATATCGGTTTTATTTAAGTCATGTTTTTCAGAGTTAAATGACTTATTTGAACAAGATATTTTTAATCCATTCAAATAGTTGGTAGATAAGTGTAGAATGATGCTCGTTCACTCTGGATGACCATTGTGTATATCCTTGCTCAGCTGCATACAAAGGAACTGAAATATTCCTTTCCCAAATGTCAGGAAATATTTCAACAGGCACATGTGTTTCCCCTACGAAATAGCTCAACTCTGGAGTGAACGCGGGTCTTTGGAATTCTTGGACGAACCATCTCATGAAAGTCCCTCTGGCTGGGTTATCTTCTGGGTTGATCAATACATATCCCGTTAAACCACTTATAATTTTTGCATAATCGTCATATCTTATATCTTTCTCTGGATAATCCCAATATAAGACACGTCCAGAACTATGGTATGAGATAAGAATTTCAGCATTTATCTCGTTAGTGAACTGACGAATGATTTTGTTTTCCTTTTCACTGAATGGTTCCTTACCTTTATGTTTCGACCACCGAGCATCTTCATGATTAACAGCAATATTGTCCCACTCGTAGTCATATTGTCGGTTTAAATCGACTCCTCTAGCATTGGCTTTCCATCGTTTGAAATCCGTACTACCTTCATTCATTTCAATCAGCTCATGATGTACTTCTGCAGGAAATGCATCTAATCCCTTTTGCTGAAGGGCAACCCCGTCAGGATTCACCATAGGAACGAACCATATGGTCACTCGATTTAAAACATCACTTACATCGTATTCTTCAATTTGCTCGTGATTTTGGTAAGCCTCAGCATACGTCTGAATCATTTTCATATTTAGATTGGTCGTAATCCATTCTCTAGCATGATGAGAGCCATTAATGAAAATAGAAGCATCACCGTGACCTAATTTGACCGCCCATATGTCACGATCATATGGTGTTTTTCCAAGAGATTGATAGGTTATAAGGTCCGGGTGATTTTTAGCCATCTTTTCAATATCTTCGACCATCATTTCATATGTGTAGGTTTGTTTGGGGTTGTCTATATGATAGCTTGTCTCAGCAACTGAACTATCAGTTATATGTAAAGTTATAACAACAATAATTAAAAGCACACTTATTACTTTTTTGATCATCTAAAACATGTCCCCTCGGTGGATTGGATATTATTACAATAACAAAAGTAATAATAGATTGATATAGGGTCAACATGATCTCTGTTAGAATATGGTATAATTTGATAAAATCTATTTGAACTTTGAGTTTTTATTCAAAGAAGGGTGACGTGCAATAATGGAAACTTCAACGATGCTGGCTCAACTAATCATGATTTTATTTATCATTATCATTCTATCAATAGTCGTTTCTATCCCTATATTGTTAAAGAGAATGTAGGTAATAAAAAATTCACCAAATGATATAGAAAAAAGAGTGTCTGTTTAGAAGAGGAAATAAAAAGGCTTAAGAATCAAAGGGGTTAATACATGTATCTAACAATCAAAGAAACTGCAGAATATCTTGAATTACCTGAAGCCTATGTGGAGAAGTTGATTGTACAAGGAAAAATTAGAAGCATCCATGATGGTGAACGGTTTTTGGTGAATAAGAGTCAGTTCGATTCTTATTTTGATCAAATGGAAAAATATCGAGAAATGATCCAGGAATATCTGAATGAATCGATACCAGAAGATCCTGATGTGAAAGATGAAGATTGATTGAAAGGGGACTCGACATGGACTCAACTTTTTATTTAGAGAACAATATCGTATTCAATTATCGTGTTGCAGCAGTAATGATCGAGAAAGGTTATGTTTTAATACATAAGCAAACGAAAGATAATCATTGGGCTCTACCGGGTGGAAGAGTGGAAGTATTAGAGGATTCTCAATCAAGTGTTAAACGTGAATTGAAAGAAGAGTTAAATGTTGAAGTGAAGATCGATCAACTCCTATGGTTCTCCGAAAATTTCTTTGAGTATAAGAAGCGTAATTTTCATGAACTAGGCCTATTTTACAAAGTTTCACCGGTAAAAGGGTCATTTGACTATGATCTTGAACCTTTTTATGGGGAAGAAGGGGAGCATGTTACTTATCAATGGGTTCCTATTGCGGAAATAGATAAGATTTTATTATATCCTGAATTTTTGCAGTCTGCTTTGAAGAATTTACCTGAAACACCTGAACAAGTCATTTCAGGTGGATATGAAATCAAGAGTAAACAGTTATGATTATATTTTTGTCACTGAATTTAAAAATTTTCTTCATACAAACTACATGATTAATTGATATACTCAGATCACGACATTGATTTGGAGGAAGTTCAATGAAAAAACAACTTTTAATCATAATAGGAATTACATTTTTATTTGTGTTAGTCGGTTGTTCAACTGATAACAAAGAAGAAACAACTGAAGAAGATACTACTGACACTCAGGAATCATCCGACAGTGCCGATAGTGATGATGAAGAGAAAGCAGCCGAACTTAGTGATATCGGTGGTAAAGAACTTGAAGGCGATCTATCTCATGCCCATGGAATGGGGTATGAGGAAAATGGTGAACGCATACTGTTTGGTACTCATATCGGACTTCGGTATTTCGAAGACGGAACTTGGTATGAAGTGACAGAAAACCAGAATGATTTCATGGGTTTCACTGTTTTTGATGAAGGGTTTTATACTTCCGGGCATCCTAGCGCCCAATCAGATCTACCAAACCCAATCGGTATTCAGAAAAGTGTAGATGGCGCACAAAATCTAGAAAGTATTGATTTCGTTGGGGAAACGGATTTTCATTTTCTAACTGTTGGCTATAAAAGTCATGACTTGCTCTTATACAACCCTGATAAAAACTCCAAGCTGGATCAAGGTTTCCACATCAGTCAAGATGAGGGTGAAAGTTGGAAAAAGGTTGATGCATCTGGCCTAGAAGGGGACTATATGGAAATTGCACTACACCCTGTGGACTCCAATTTGGTAGCTGTAAGTACGACACAAGGAGTATATTTATCACAAGATGGTGGAAACGAATTCGACTTATTGAGTGATGGGGGACAAGGTATCGGTGTATTCTTCAGTGAGGATACTTTGTACTACTCTACCTATAGTGGAAATGCCAACTTCATTGCATATGATCTTGAAGCGGATAATCGCGAGGAATTGAATCTACCTCAATTAAACCAAGACGCGCCTCTTTTCATAAGTCAAAATCCTCAGAATGAAGAAGAGTTTGCAATTTATACAATTGAAGACCAAGCTTATATCTCTGAAGATGGGACAGATAGTTGGAAGCAAATTTTAAAAGATGGAAGCGTTCAATAATTTATCAACATATGGATTTAAGGAACATGTTAAGCAGCTCAAAAGCTGTTTAACATGTTTTTTTTATCTAACTTGAAGAGACAGCAATAACTCAAGTCCAAACTACCAACATATAGAGTGCATATGACTAAACGGGAAGCAACCGACTTGAAATAAGATTAGACTATGTTATAGTTCTTAATGGTTCAGCTATATTTTTTTAGAAAATTGACTTAGTCTTTTTATATTAGGGAAAACTAAACTTATTAGAGTGTCTACTTACAAAAAATTCAACAAGGAGGAATTTGATGAAGAATCTTAAAAAATTGTTCCCTATTATATTACTAGGGATCTTGTTACTACTCGCCGCCTGTGGTGGAGACGATCAATCAGGAGAAGGCGAAAGCAATGAAGGAGATAATGAGGCACAAGAAGATAAGGGCTCAATCTCTATCGGTATGAATAATTGGGCAGAGAACGTCGCTGTATCAAACATGTGGAAAATCGTGTTAGAAGAAAAAGGTTATGATGTATCGTTAGAGCCTGTAGAAAAGGCAATACTTTATGAAGGGCTTAAGAATGGAGATTTAGATATTGGAATGGAAATTTGGTTGCCTAATACGGACCAAGCTTTCTATGAAGATTTTAAAGAAGATATCGATTGGCGAGAAGAGTGGTACGAGGGTACAGATCTAGCGCTTGTTGTACCATCTTATGTGGAAGATGTTAATAGCATCGAAGATTTGAATGAGCATGCTGACAAATTTGAATCTGAGATTTACGGAATCGATCCTGGATCAAGTATTATGGGATTAACTGAAGATGTCATTGCTGACTACGGTCTTGAATATGAATTGATTGGATCATCTGAGCCTAGCATGTTAGCTGAACTCCAGAACCGTATAGATAGCGAAGAACCAATCGTGGTGACTCTTTGGAAGCCACACTGGACGTTTTCTGAAATGGATCTAAAAATTCTTGAGGACCCTAAAAATATCTATGGGGATTCTGAGAACATTTCATACGCAGCACGTTTAGGTCTTGAAGAAGATCATCCAGAAGTCGTTGAATGGTTTGATAATTTCATGTTAAATGATGATCAGTTAGGTAGCTTGATGGCTTCGTTGAATGAAGCTGATTCTGAGCAAGAAGGCGCCCAAAACTGGATTGATGAAAACCAAGATTTGATTGACGAATGGACAGGCGGTTCTGAATAATAATCGTATATGATAGTTATAAACAATAAGGAGCAGGTGAAATGAACCTGCTCCTTATTTATGTTCTTTTTTAAAGTCCTTTTACTTTATACTTAATAATAGCTAACAATATTCCCCCTGAAAGGATCGCTACCATCACCCACGATGTCCAATAAATTTCCGAGTAATCGATCGCTTGAGTGCAATTTCAATAAAAGCCCATATGAATACTAATGGAAAAGCTATATCTTTTTTAAATGTCATTAACCATAGGGCCAGTCCTGTCGCAAAGGCTAAAAGAATTACCGTCCAAATAATCGAAGAGATTCCCAGCAATGGTTCCAGATCGTTTACCTTAAAAAAGATTCCGAAATTAAGGATGGTAGCTGCAGAAACCCACCCAAGATAAATTGAAGTAAATTACTCCCCATATAGAAAAGACGTATCCTGCTGGTGTGAAGAGAACGTGAAGACGATTTGAAATCTGTCCTGTGGTTTGCCCATTGGTGGGTAGCAAATTGGCTAATGCGTTAACAGAAATTACAGCGAGCAGAGAAAAAACATTTAATATGAACAAACCATTTGAAGATTTCATATAGGGCTACCTCACTTGTATCTGGAAATAAACTTTAAATTTTATTAAAAATCTAATATAAATATTGGTTTAGTTTATCAATTATTTCTTCAGGTAACATAGAGAGCTTGCGGGAGTCTTTCTGATTCATGATGCTTCCACCATCAGCTCCTAACCAAACAAAGAAGCGGGCAACATCCCTGTCTTCGAATGTTAATTCAATCGAATAATCTGGTGCTGAGACATCAACTACACCGTTGATCTCTTTTGCATCTGTAATAGCATTTGCAAAAGTTTTAAGCTCATCAACGTCATCATTTTCATATGTAAGGTGAGGTGACATGATTTCGTCCATATAATCTCCAACTTTAGCTATGGAGACTGAAACAATTTTTTTTCCTTCCATTTGGACCGTTTGGTATTGCTCTTCGCTATGTACGGATCGATTCGTCTGTTGTGAACAGCTCGCAAGAACTAAACTGCTCACTATGACCGAGCTTAATAGAATATATGCAATAGCTCTTTTCACGATATTATCCCCTCCTTTTTATATTATAAGACGATCGAGAAATTATTTGTGTTTCATTTTTTTGGAAATTCATAGCAGGGAATTTTATGTAAAATGTCGAATTGATAAGCAAAGGAAATATATCTTTTACAGAGGATGCGATTCGTGTGGATTCACTCTTGATTATATCAGCCTTTGCATTGGTTTCGGTGTTATTGAAGTTATTGCAAATTAAATTTCGTACTCACCGTGATTATAACATGATTATCTTTTTCATATTGATGATAATAGGGGCATGTGCAATGATTTTTAGTATCGGCTTTCAAGGTCTATTATTCAAAGATTGGCTTGATATTATTGACTTGGTTGATATGAGTTCAGTGATTTTCTTTGGATCAGTTGTCAGTTTAATGGTGTCTTTTCTGTGGAAGGAATTATCATAGTTATCGGCAAAGGAGAGTCAGCAGTGAAGTTTAAGTCTTTTTTTCTACATATTGTTTTAATTTTAGGTTTGGTATTGTTTTATGGAACCGCTCGTTCTGGTGTTCAATCTATATTTATGGGCTCTGAAGGATATAATTCTCAAAGTGGAGTGGTATGGTTCTGGGTTATTGATGCGATATTTCTCGGAGTGATATTATCTGTGCCATATTTGATTGGGAAGTTTCGAGAGCAAGGCCAGTGGGGGTATCGATTGCATTTCTTATTAGGTGCTTTGGTCGTCGCGAGTATCATGCTTTGGGTCAGCGCGAACGGCGAATGGTTTAATGGAGAGGTGGTCAGTCCTACTTCAACTTCTTTGAACGATGAAGAGTTTATTTCATTTGCCACATTCTTTAGTAATTGTTTTAAAGCTACATTTATTTTGACTGGTTTTGCAATCCTAGGTAGTTTGTATAAAAAGAAGAGTGGGCTTTCATTCATTAGGTGAATGGAATGAAAATGGACTAAATGAATTTTTTTCATCGTGTATAATATACTTAAGGTGGTGTCTTCATCAATGAATTGGAAGAAAAATCTTCTGATTTTCATCGTCGTGTTTTTGGTAACCTTATTTATAATCATACCTCTATTTGGAAATCCGTTTACGGAATTATTCAATTAGGCGAGGGGATAACCCAATCACTTAAATGATCTAGAGAGCTTATGAATCTGAGCTCTCTTTTCTTTATTTAATAATTTTTTCATTAAATAGTTGGTTTAAATTGATTCTTTAAGTGTATTAGATACATAATAGTGTCAAATACTGAATGGTTACAATTCAACAAGATGGAAAATTCTTGTTGAGTATGGACCTCTGGAGGTTATGTTATTGTCAAATAAATGGGATGAAAATTTCTCGGATGATGATTATGTTTATGGAACAGAACCCAATGAATTTATTAAAGAATATAGCGAAATGATTCCAGCAAATTCAGAGGTAGGTTGCTTTGCTGAAGGTGAAGGGCGAAATGCTATTCATTTAGCGAAACTCGGGCATCGAGTCACTTCCTTTGATAATTCAGAGGTAGGTCTTGAAAAGACGAAAAAACTTGCTGCAATGAACGATGTTGAAGTTCTTACTCATAAAGTCGATTTGACGAAAGAGAAAGTGGAAGAGAATTCATTTGACGCTGCGATCATGGTTTTCGGTCATGTCTCAAAAGAGGATCAGGATTATTTAATGAAAAATATGTTCGATTCAGTTAAAAAAGGAGGACATATATTCATTGAGGTTTATTCTGAAGAACAGGTAGATTATGGAACAGGTGGGCCCAAAACAAAAGAGATGCTGTACCGACCGGTTGATATTATGCGCTGGACTTCATCATTTAAAAGACTGCACTTTTATTCAGGAGAAGCAGAGAGAGTAGAAGGAAAAAGACATGACGGGTTAGGTCATGTGATTCAGGTTGTTGCACGGAAATAGTTGATTTCGCGTTGATGAACTATCAAAAAAGATAAACTACCCTTAAACATTTTACTGCCAGGGGGCGGTTTTTAGTGAGTATTTGAAATTATTTATTTTATTAAATCAATGAAATCTCTGATGATTCTTGCAGTAAGGCCCCAAATCACTTGATCGTTGTAGTAATAGAAATGTTCCTCATATTTCATCGATTGCCATTGATATGATTCCCCGTTGGCTATATCCTCATATGGGAAACCGTCTTCAGGACGAACGTCGAAATTTATGTAGTGTACTTCGGGGTCTGTCTTTAAAAAATGGTTCAGTGGAACAGTAAAAATATCTTCGACTTCGGCGGGATTAAGTTCTAATGGACTCATATCTTCGATAAAACCCACATGGGCATGAACCTTCATTCCGAAGGGTGAGACCAATACTCCAATAGATTGTAAATCGGATATTTGATTCCAACCGATTCCAAGTTCTTCAGATAGTTCTCGAATAGCGGTGTCTTCTTCGCGTTGATCTTCCTTATCTACTTTTCCACCAGGAAAACAAACTTCTCCTGGTTGCCTACGCATATCTTTAGATCGAATTTCAAAGACGATGTGAAGCTCTTCGTTTTTTTCTGCTAGGGGGAGTAAAATAGAATAGTTACGTGCATTTTTTAATCCTAATATGGAAGGCTGGTGATTGTTTATCTTTTCAAGAATTTCAACTCTATTCATTCTCTACATCCCCTTCCCATGTGATCATTCCTTCATAGACGATGGTTATATCATATCCTTCTTTAAATAGAATGTCACTCGTTTGTTCTGATGTTACAGGATAAATGTTTACCCAAAAATAAGTATTATGTAAAAATCACCTCTCTAGTGACCTGAGTCAAAAGAGAGGTGATGCTTTTAATTATTTTTGATCTTCATTCTTTTTCTCATGATTTGTTGTCTCTTGTACGGTGTTTTGTCTTATCTTGCGTTCTTCTTGTAAGTCACCAAGTGCTTTATAAATACGAGCCCGTTCATGTGGTAATGAACCTGCCTTGAGTTCTCGCTGTAGAGCTAAGATCAGACAGAATATCATTACGAACATAATGACCATGAATGGAAAACCACCTGTAACTGCTGAGGTCTGGAGGGCGCCGAGTCCGCCTGCTAGTAACAATACGGCAGCGAATCCGCCTTCGATAATACCCCAGATAATACGTAAACCTACTGGAGGGTTCATATTACCTTTAGATGTTAACATACCAATTACATACGTTCCAGAGTCGGAAGATGTAATAAAGAATACAGTCAGTGAAATCATGGCAATTATAATGAGAACACTAGAGAATGGGAAGAGATTCAGTAGAGCAAAGAAACCTTGTGCTTCATCTTCTAAAACGGATTCTAAGATACTGCTTCCTTGTACGAAATGCTCCTCATATAGTGCAGCTCCACCGAATACAGCAAACCAAACCATACTTACACCGGTCGGTACTAGAAGTACACCTATTGCAAAGCTTCGAATGGTACGTCCTCTAGATACACGCGCGATAAACGTTCCAACGAACGGTGCCCATGAAATCCACCAAGCCCAATAGAAGATTGTCCAAGTGTCATACCAACCCTCTGTATTCTCTCCTGCAGCATCAATTCCGAACGACATCGAGAAAAGATTTTGGAAGTAAGCTCCTGTAGCATGAGTGAATGATTCGAAAATAAATAATGTTGGTCCTAAAATTAAAACAAACAACATAAGCGACCCGGCGATGATCAAGTTCCCTTGACTTAGCCATTTAATTCCTCGATCAATACCGGAGGTGGTTGACAGAATAGCTAATGTTGTAACAACAGCAATAATAATCAACCATAAGAACTCATTATTTGGAATCCCGAATAACTGAGTGAAACCTCCACCAATTTGCATAACACCAAATCCTAGTGAAGTTGAGATTCCGAATAGTGTTGAAATAACAGCGATGATGTTTACTGTATTACCTATACCACCATTCAAATTGTCTCTACCTAATAATGGTTCAAGAGTTGAACTCATAAGCATCGGTAAATCTCTACGATAACTGAAATATGCTAGTGCTAAAGCAACAATTGCATATACGGCCCACGGATGTAATCCCCAGTGGAAGAATGAATATTGTAAAGCCAAATGAACTGCACCTTCAGTTCCTGCCTCTCCCATAGGCGGCCAATCATAGTGGTTGATTGGTTCTGAAACACCCCAGAACAATAGACCAATACCCATACCAGCACTGAATAACATAGAGAACCATGCCGGAGTGGAATACATCGGTTTTTCTCCGTCTTCACCTAACTTGATTTCCCCAATCGGGCTTACGATCAAGTAAATGGTAATGATAACAAATAAACTGGCCCCAAGTATGAAAGTCCAACCTAAGTACTCTACTACCCAATTGAATGTCTCATTTATATATGTTGGAAATTCAGAATAGAAAACACCAAATGCAAGAAAGATTAATGCAATAATCAATGAGATGACGAATGTTGGTGTTTTAACCGCTGATGAAAATGATGTGAGACCCTTAGGCTGTTTCTTTGTGTTTCTCATACGACTCCTCCTCAATAATATAGTTCAACAGACTAGGTATATTAGTATCTACCCTAATGACAGTATTATTAACATACATTTATTTCAAATACATATCACTTGGTACGCATTTCGACAAATAGTGCATGTAAAAAAGCCTTGGGCATAGTTCATCCAAGGCTCTCATAAGATTTTATCTAAAAAATATTATTCTTCGTCGTCGCTATCTTCTTCAGAATCTTCACTTGATTCTTCAGCTTGTTCTTCCTCTTCTTGATCGTCAGGGTGTTCACCATCTAAATAACCAAAGTCGAATTCATTTACTAACCATTCGCCTTCTTGGTCAACAACGTTGTAGTTGTAATGGCCTCTATTTTCTTCAGCATCACCTGCGATTTGGAAACTTACTAAGAAATTACTTTCAGTTACTTGGTAAGCTTTGTGTTCTTCTGCATCGAATGTAACTGAATAATCTAATTCAGCCCATGTCAATTCGCCACCATCTTCTTTAAAGAAATCTTCAGAAATTTGAGTTGCGAATTTTTCTGTAACAGGTGCATTCTCTTGGAACCATTCAGCTACTTCTTCACGTGATTCCATATCTTGAACAGTTGAGCCATCTACTTGTTCGTCTTGGAATTGTTCCATAGCATCGCTGTAATCTTGTACAGCAGTAACTACTTGTTCATCTGTTCCAGAAGCAGAATCTTCATTTGTTTCCTCTGTATCTTCCTCAGTGCTCTCTTCATTATCTTGCTCTGAATCTTCTTCTGATTCTCCGCTATTTCCATCAGTTTGTTCTGTCTCTTCATTGTTTTCTTCTGTTTCGTTAGAGTCATCTCCGCCACCACAAGCAGCAAGGATTAACATTAACGAGGCTAAAAGAACTACTAAATAACGCATGAAACCCCTCCCAATTTTTCTATTTATTTTTTGGCTCGATTGACATTGTAACGCTATCTGAAATAAATTGTCAATAAAAAACTACGAAATCCGAAATAAATTTAAATTAACAATATTTTCATAATTATTTGTCATTTAATTGGGTTATTTCCACATGAATTCCAATTTTAAACTTAGATAATATCATTTTAACTTACAGATTAATTTTTAGAATTACCCGTTTATTGGTTGGAAGTGCGTGGAATTAGTACGTTAATGACTTTGAAGGAGGATATAACATGAAACAACATCAATTATATATTAATGGTAAATATGTAGATTCAACTGGTGGAGAATGGATAGATATTATTAATCCTGCGACAGAAGAAGTGATCTCTAAAACACCAAAAGGTACTGAGGAAGACGTAGATAAAGCAGTTGAAGCGGCTGTGAAAGCTCAAAAAGGTTGGGAGCTAACTCCTAATATAGAAAGAGGAAAAATTGTTCGTCGCCTAGGTGATGAAATCGAGAAACGGAAAGATACATTTGTCGACCTGTTACAAGAAGAACAAGGGAAAGATTATGAACTCGCTTCAGGTGAAGTCGACCTAGCGATTGACTACTTCAGATATATGTCTGAATGGGCTCGACGAATCGAAGGAGAAATAATGCCAAGCGATCGTGAAAATGAAAATATTTTTATCTATAAGAAGCCAATCGGTGTGGTAGCAGGTATTGTACCATGGAATTTCCCAGTGTTTATCTTAGCGAGAAAGGTTGCAACAGCGCTTGTAACGGGTTGTACATTGGTATTGAAACCTAGTCAACAAACCCCAAATACAGCAGTAGAATTCACTAAAATTATCCATGAGATGGAAGATCTACCTAAGGGAGTCTATAACTTAGTAACAGGTACTGGGTCTGAAATAGGTAATGCATTAGCATCTCACGAAAATGTAGAAATGGTGACAATGACGGGGAGTATTCCTGCAGGAACAAAAGTGATGGAAGCTGCGGCTCAAAATATCACGAAAGTGAACTTGGAGTTAGGTGGAAAGGCGCCAGCAATCGTCTCCAAAAACGCAGATCTAGATGTTGCAGCTGAAAATATAGTCATTTCAAGATTAGCGAATAACGGACAAGCGTGTACGAATGCAGAACGTGTTTATGTTCATGAAGATGTTGCTAATGATTTAATAGAAAAATTGAAGAATAATTTTGAATCCAAGAAAATAGGAGATCCACGTAAACATAAAGATGCAGAGGTTGGTCCACTCGTTGGGCAGGATCGATTAGAAGAGGTCGAAGGAATGGTAAAGAATGCTGTTGATCAGGGGGCTAAAGTAGTTACAGGTGGAAAACGTGCAGACCTGGAAAAGGGGTTCTTCTTTCAACCGACGGTACTAACTAATGTCTCGCATGGTATGGAAATTATGAAAGAGGAAATCTTCGGCCCGGTTATTCCTATAGCTACTTTCAAAACTTTAGATGAAGCGATTGAGAAAGGTAATGATACGGAATATGGATTATCTTCATCTGTTTATAGTGAAGACATGAATGAAGTCATGAGAGTTGTAAACGAATTGAAGTTTGGTGAAATTTTCGTGAATAGAGAGAATTTCGAGGCGGTCCAAGGTTATCACGCTGGGATGCGTAAGTCCGGCTTAGGTGGTGCAGATGGTCGCCACGGTATGGAAGATTTCCTCGTGACACAAGTGGTATATATGCAATATAAGAATGATTAAAAATAGCTATTAATGAGTGAGCCCCGGGCGTATGTCTGGGGCTTTCGTATGGAATCGGGTTAAAAGGGTTTTGAGTGAGTAGTGAACGGTAAAGAAGAAGACTACTACTTATTGAAGTAAGCTCTCGATGGGTAAAGGAGGTTGAAAGATGTCTCAAGAACAGAATCAAAGTAATGACAACTATGACTTAACCTATGCTGTGGTTGGTTCGGTAGTTGGGACGGGAGTTGGTCTATTATCGACCACTAGCCCAGGGAAGAAAGTGATTAAAACTGTAGCAGCATCCCAAATCTTTAGAGTAGTCAGTTCAGAATTCACTGCTCATTTGGGAAATACGGTGACTCAACAGGTATTGTCTCGAATGAAGAATAAAGATACTTCTGATAAAACACAAGAGGTCTCAGATGAAAAATATGAAGAACTGAAGAATGATTATGAAAAAATGGACGAGCGATTATCAAGAATTGAGAATATGCTTCAGCAGCTGACAGAGCAATCAAATTAAAGGAGGTGGGTTCATTGAGTAATGAAAATCAAAGCAAGAAAAATACCGGCGTTTATGCTCGAACAGTAACAGGGTCATTAGTAGGGGCAGCAGCTGGATTCTTGCTCAGCCCAGAAAACCGCAAGAAAGCAAATGAGCGAGTGAGGTCGATTGACCGAGAACAATTGAAAGCTAAAAGTAATTCAGCGAAAGAAAAGGTTCAAGGTACTCAGAGAAAACTGAAAGATAAGAGTGGAGAATGGTTGAACAATCGTAAGGATCAATGGAATGGTTTTAAAGAAAAAAGGTCTAATCATGATGAGTCTGGTGAATGGGAAGAATATCCAACTGAAGTAAGCAACCAAGCTTCCGGCCAAGAGCAAGAGGAGCTTCAACAGTTGAAAGAGCAAAACAATGAACTGGCGGATCGAATGACAAAGTTAGAAGAACAAATTACTAAATTCATCGAGACTAATTCCGCTAACTCAAAGAAACCAGCAAACAGTTCAAGTTCGAAAAATAATAATTCTACTAATTCTAAGAAGAACTCTAGTAATTCTAACTCGAAGCAAGGTACAAAAGTAGATTCACCTACAAATGAGAAGGAATCTAACAATGCGAAGAAGTCGACAAAGTCTAACAACTCGAAATCAGCAAAAGATTCAACGGAAAAATAAATTGAATCTTTGAAAATAAAATAAGGGTGATGTTATGAATACTACTTCTAATACAAAGAATGATGCTTTATTAGAGCAGATCATTAATCAGGTTCATTCTGGTGAACTAAGTGTGGATGTTTCATTGAATGTGAATGGAACGCTTGTTACAGGGACTATCATCTCTGCTTCCGAGTATTTAGATACAGTTGCAGGATATTTCTCAGGTAAATCTGATGCGGAAAAGAAGATGAAAGAGAAATTGTCTCAAGGAAAAGAACAACTGGACAATCAGAGAGAAACGGAAATTAATTTCATTCATCTGAAAGACGCTAATTTCTTCGATGAAAAAGGCAATGCACTCCCTTCAGAAGGAGGAGTCCTTTGGAGAGGAAAACTCACTCAGGTCGATGGTTACTTTCTTGGAAAAATTAAGAAGGGTAAATAGGTTTTCACCTGGGTAAACAGAGAGGGTGATCGTCATTTGGCAGATAAAGACTTGAAAGACAAAGTACAAGATGGGATAGAAAAGGCAAAAGATGAGGCCGAAGACGAAGCTGAAGATCTAGCAGATGACCATCCGAAAGCAAAAAATGCCGCGGCAGCAACAATGATCGGGAAGAAGTTTTATGAGACGTTTGAGAAAGTTCGCGAGGCTAGGGATCATATAAAAGAAAATCTAGAAGACACTGGAGAACAGCTTCAGGATAAAGCGAAAGAAGCAAAGGAAAATCTACAAGAACAGGTACAGAGTGCTAAAAAAGAAGTCAAGGATAATGAGTTGACTAATTCTGATTCAGATGGATTCCTTAGTGGTGATTCATCAAATGATGATGGAATCAAAAAGCCAAGTGATATAAAAGGATATTCATCCGTTAAAGGATACGATGATGTGAAGAGTCACAATCGTATCAAGGGAGTTAACAATATTAAAAAACCTTAAAGGAGAGTTGTTTCAAATGGCAGTACAAAAAAGTACAGACGCATCAGGTCTAGCAGATGTAATCGATCGAATTTTAGACAAAGGTGTTGTAGTTGATTTATATGCACGTGTTTCTTTAGTAGGAATTGAA
This sequence comes from Halalkalibacillus sediminis, assembly GCF_002844535.1. Classification (NCBI taxonomy): domain Bacteria; kingdom Bacillati; phylum Bacillota; class Bacilli; order Caryophanales; family Bacillaceae; genus Halalkalibacillus; species Halalkalibacillus sediminis. The sequence goes on along the minus strand of NZ_PJNH01000001.1, from coordinate 976,531 downwards.
TTGATTACGGTTGAAGCGAGAGTAGTGGTTGCTTCTGTTGATACTTGGTTACGCTATGCTGAAGCGGTCGGACTCCTCAGAGATGAAGTTCAAGGTGAGTTAGGCAGTGGAGAAGATCGAGGTCAAGAACAACTGAACTTTGCTTAATCTTAATATGTTTTTCAGCCGTAGAATGAGTGTTCAACTTTGCCTACGGCTGATTCTATTTTAAATAGTACAAAGGAAAAGGTGGCTAGGACATGAATGTAACTGAAATAATGAGTTCCATTAAAGAATTTTTTGCAGAGCATGTAAGCCCAGTACACAAAATCACCTCCATCAATAATAGAGGGAAGTATTGGGAAGCAGGCGTTGAAGTGATTGAAGAAAAGGAATATATGAGGAAATATGGACGTGACCAGATCATTGGTGAGTATGTTGTGCGTTTGAATGATAACAATGAAGTAACATCTTTTGAAAGAAAAGGGTTGAGACAGAGAACTTCTGTTGAACTACAAAAAGACGAAGAGTAAACGAGTATTTGTGATTAAAGGAGATTGAATGATGAGCAAAGACATGAGTGTATATTTATTTGGAGTTGTAGAGAATAAAGAAGGGTTGAGGTTTCCGGAAATAAACCTTGGTGGTAATAAAGTTGAACCTTATACGATTGAACACAAAGGCCAGCGAATGATTGTAACTGAAGTACCAAACGTAATCTTCGATCCGAATAAACAAAACTTACAAGCTCATCAGGAAGTCGTTGCATCTGCCATGAAACAGACAACTGTTATTCCGATGAGTTTCGGTACTGTTTTGGAGAACAAAAAAGATGTACAGTTGCTTCACGTTAAACTATACGATGAATTTAAAAAAGTGTTTCCTAAAGTACGTAATAAGATTGAAGTAGGACTCAAACTGATTGCATCTAAAGAATGGCTAGAGCAGGAAGCCGAGAAACATTCTGAAATGAAGAAGCTGAAGAATGATGTGAATGAGAAAAAAGGTAAACTTCACATGTATGAGCAGATGAAGGTCGGAGAAGCGGCAAGTGTTTTTGTAAAAGGTATTCATGACCGTTTTGAAAAAGAAATCTTCGAACCGTTAGCTGAAATTGCTGATGCAGCGAAAAATAACGAAGTTGTCGGTGAAAAGATGGTGTTGAATGCTTCCTTTTTAGTAGATTTAGAAAAAGAGGATGAGTTCGACCAAAAGATTAATGAATTCCACGATCAATGGAAGGATCATTTGACTTTCAAATATACTGGGCCTTGGCCAGCTTACAACTTTATCGATATCAAAGTGAAGGCGAAGAGAGCGTCATGATTCATAAATTATTCACTTGGCCGATTGACACCGTCGTATTTGTCGGAAAAAAAGTGAAAGATGAAGTGGATAAAGAGCTTTATGACGCGGATGAGATTCAGAAAAAGCTAGTAAACCTTGAAATGATGTACGAAATGGAAGAAGTAACAGATGCTCAGTATGAGGAACAATACAATGAACTTATGGAAAGGTATCGTGTGGCTAAAGAAATGGAGCAAGAATCAATGAAAAATTCTTTGGATGAATAAAGTTGGGGGGGAGATGACCTTGGATAATCAGTATTTTTATGTCTATGCATTCTCAGAAGCTAGATCTGATGAAAAAAATGAACTAGAAGAAGTTCAAGGGATCGAAGAAGGTACTTTTGTTGAAATGCTAACGTTCGGTGACCTCGCGGCGGTTGTTTGCCGCGTTCCTGCTGAAGATTATGAGGAAGAAACGTTGAAAAGCCAATTAGAGAATATCAATTGGTTACAAACCCGAGCATTCCATCATCACGAATTGATGAACTACTTACACAGTCGGATGACGATTGTGCCATTGAAATTCGGGACTATATACAAAAATACCGAGAGTCTAAAGAAAGCTATTAATGCTAAGCAAGACACTTTGTCAAAAGCACTCGGTTTTTTAAAGGATAAAGAAGAATGGAATGTTAAAATTTTCGTCGACCAAGCACAATTTTTTGAACAGGAAGATGATTTGAAACGTGAAATAAAAGAGAAAAGAGAAGAAATCGACCACCTCTCAAAAGGGAAGCGTTTTTTTGCCCAGAAGAAGCTTGATCAGTACATTGAAGGAATGATTCAAGAAAAAATCGATCTTTATTGTGAATCGTTACATGAAAAATTAAAGGTGAAAAGTGCTCGACTGGAAGTGAAGAAAAACTGGAATCAACAAGTGACAGGCCGTGACGAAACGATGGCTTGGAACAGTGTCTATTTGATTGAAGCAGATCAATACAGGGAAGAATTCCAACAAGAAATCAAAGATTTTCAAAGTGATATGAATGATAAAGAAATTGGGCTAATTGTCGAGTGCACAGGTCCATGGCCGGCTTATCATTTTGCAGATGTAACAAGTGATCCAGTTGAAGGGGTTGATTAGTGGTGCAGACTGAAACCTTACAAAACCGGGATGTTTCTTTGGTGGAGATACTTGATGCCGTATTGGACAAAGGCGTGGTGTTGAAAGGAGATATCACAATTTCAATTGCGGATGTTGACCTGGTGCATCTGGATCTGCGTATCTTGTTATCGTCTGTAGAAACTTTGATGGAAGCTAAAAAAACACCAAGCGTAGAAGAATATGAACAAAAATATGTACGTAGACAAGGAGGTTTGTAACGTATGAGTAACCAAAGCTTTGAACGTGTAATCAATTCAAAGCCCGAAGCTCATCAACCAAGTGGAAATATTTCACTTGATCCAGAGAATGCTGAACACGGTTTAGCTCAATTAGTGATGACTGTTGTAGAATTACTCCGTCAATTAGTGGAACAGCAGGCTATTCGCCGCGTAGAAGGTGGCACTCTTACAGAAGAGCAAGAAGAGCAACTAGGTGTTGCATTAATGAACTTGGAAGAAAAAATGGAAGAGCTTAAGGACGTATTCGGATTGACTGAGGAAGATTTAAATATAGATCTAGGCCCACTTGGTAACTTACTATAAAATTTCAAAATACTTAAAAGGATTGGAGGGAGATCGTGATGGATCAGGAACCGATTAAACAGTCAACCGACTCGAATAGTTTGGTTGATGTACTTGAAACTGTATTAGATAAAGGTGTCGTCATTGCAGGTGATATCAAAATCAATTTGGCAGATGTAGAACTTTTGACGATTAAAATTAGATTATTAGTTGCTTCTGTGGATAAAGCAAAAGAAATAGGCATGGACTGGTGGGAGACAGATCCATATTTTTCATCTAAAGGTCTAGAAATGGATGAGATGAAACAGGAAAATCAGCGACTACAAGAACAAATCAATCGTTTGGAATCGCAGATTACGAAGAAAGAAGAAGACAAGTGATTTTTTGGAGTTATGATTAATGGCAAAAACTACTTATTAAAGGAGAGTAGAATATGTCCCGTAGCATAAGTGTGTCCGAGTGGACTAAGAATGACGTGCGAAACAGTTTGCCTGACCGAGCCGCAGAAAGCCACAAAGGTACATTCGGAATTGCGTTGCTAGTTGCTGGAAGTGAAGATATGCCAGGAGCGGCAATTCTGTCCGGATTAGGTGCCATGCGAAGCGGTTTAGGGAAATTGGCAATTGCAACGGATGAGGCGGTCGTCTCTCACATCGTGTCAACGCTACCAGAAGCGACATATGTGAGAAACGGCCGTTATCTTTTGTCAAAAAATGAAATGGAATTAAGTCAATACCGTTCCATCGCTGTAGGTCCGGGTCTACCAGAGGATGGAGAAACCAGAGCTGCTGTTGAAAGATTGTTAAAAGCAGAAGTTCCGGTTGTGCTTGATGCTGGAGCGATAGGTGGAAGGTCATATGAGGAACGGAATTCCCCCACAATATTGACACCCCACCCTGGAGAATTTGCAAGGATGACTGGTAAATCTATTGGAGAAATCGAGAATAACCGAGCTAGCCTAGTCAGCGAATGGGCGCAAAGATTGGGAGTCACGATTGTTTTAAAAGGATACAATACATTGACTAGTTTTGCTGATGGAAGCGTTTATAAAAACTCAACGGGTAACAGTTCGTTGGCGAAAGGTGGAAGTGGGGATGTTCTTACAGGCATGATCTTAGGGATGTTGTGCTGTAACAAATCTTGGAAGTATGCTGTATTGAACGCTATCTACCTACACGGTGCTTGTGCTGATTACTGGGTGAAGAAAAGGTCTGCCCATAGTTTGCTGGCACATGAAATAAGCGAGTTATTGCCAGAAGTTTGGGCAGACGTTGAAACTAGCCAATCATGAATTTTTGACAGCTTCTATAATAGCTTTTTCCATCACCTCTGTAGCAAGACTCGCCACTAAATCGATAGAAAAATCACTTTCTCCAGTACCTAAAGCGAAAATCGTATCTCCGTCGAACATCGTGTGAGCGGGGCGAATGGTTCGTCCAATCGCGTTTTGGCTGACCTGAGCAACTTTCTTTGCTTGTGATTTATTCAGGTTGGCATTTGAGGCGACTACCCCGATAGTCGTGTTTGTACCTGGAAATCCTTCCGAGGTAGCTTTTTTCTTCATAGCTTCAGAAGTATTTAAAAATTTTCCTGTCTTCGGATCTTTAGCCCCTGCAATGATATTCCCCGTTTTAGGATCAATCACATCACCGAAAGCGTTCACTGCAACAATCGCCCCGACTACCAGTCCATTTTCAAGTTTTATAGAAGCACTTCCTATTCCACTATTCGCAACATGTTCGAAACCGATAATTTTTCCGACAGTTGCTCCAGTTCCTGCACCCACACTTCCCATCTCAAAAATGCCAGCTTTAGCTTTTTGGGTTGCTTTATATCCCATGTCTTTATCCGGGCGAACATTAGGGTCTCCCACTGCCAAGTCAAAAAGAATGGCTGAAGGTACAATCGGTACTTTCGCTACGCCTACATCTAGACCGATCCTATTTTCTTCTAAAAATTGCATCACTCCACTCGCAGCATCCAATCCGAAAGCACTGCCACCGGCTAGACAAATAGCATGGATCTGATCGACTAGATTAACAGGGTCCAGTAAATCTGTTTCGCGTGTACCCGGAGCTGACCCTCGTATATCAACACCACATGTCGCTCCATCATCCACCCTAATCACAGTGCATCCGGTCAGAGCATTCTTATTTTGCTCGTGACCCACTTTAACACCTGGTACATCTGTAATATTTCCGTAAGTCATATTACCACCCTCTCAACTTTCTATTAAGTGTATTTTAACAAAATAAAACCACAAGCAAGAAAGCTTGTGGTAGCATCTATTTTTTAAATAACAGAACGGTTCCGATGATGATTAGTATTGCTGGCCAGAATTGTTCTAGAGTATTGAAAATAACATCGAACCATTTGAACCAAGATGGCATCGCGACGGATGAAATGGCAAAAAAGGATATAATAAGTAAGATGATACCTGGAAAAATACCAGAATTGGTTTTGTGTGCTTTAACCAAAAAGGCTAGTCCCACAATCAATGTATACATGCCCCAGTGATCGATCCATCGATCAGCGTGGCTTAGCATGTGAAAATGAAGACCTAGTCCTAATAAAATAACACCAGGAAACACACTATCATGTTGCTTATTTGCATAACCATTAACTAAAAAGGCAATTCCTAAGATGATGAGGATCGATGGCCATGTGTCGAATTGTGACAGAAAAGGTATGGAAAATTGTTGTAATAAAAAATAAAGTCCGAGTCCGATCAATAGAATGGCGACAAAAGTTTTTTGTTGTTTCATTAGGTTTAATCGCTCCTAGTCAGTTTTCTTGAAGGTTCAAAGGCCTTATGATACGCTGTGTATTGTAATTATAATTATTCTAATCTAATACTATCATAAATTTTCATAATATGTTCATGAATGTCGAATGGCATTTAAGCTCACGAGTTGTTATACTTATAATAGTTAATTGTGTGCGAATGAAGGGGTGAACACCACATGCATGTCATTGTAACGAGTATAAACTATAGAACAGCCCCAGTTGGAATACGTGAGAAATTAACTTTCTCGGATGAAGAAGTCGGCCAGGCGATGGTCGAACTTAATGCTGAAAAAAGCATTTTAGAGAATGTAATTGTCTCAACGTGTAACCGTACGGAAGTCTATGTTGTAGCGGACCAGTTACATACCGGCCGTTACTACGTTAAGCGCTTCTTGGCTGAACGGTTTGACATGGATATTGATTATCTAAATAATTTCTTGTCGATAAAAGAAAAAGATGAAGCAATCGAGCACTTATTCAAAGTGGCGGCTGGTTTGGATTCTATGGTCCTAGGTGAAACACAGATCTTAGGACAAGTTAAACATTCATTCCAAGTTGCTCAGGAATATGATGCATCCGGGTTGTTATTCAATCAGTTGTTCAAGCAAGCTATTACGAATGCGAAAAAAGCGCATAAAGAAACAGGCATCGGAGAAAATGCGGTGTCAATCAGTTATGCAGCTGTGGAATTATCTAAGACCATTTTCGATCAGTTGAAAAACCAACATGTTGTGATTCTTGGTGCTGGAAAAATGGGCGAGCTTGCAGTGAAGAACTTGCACGGCTCAGGTGTCCATAACATAACCGTAGTGAATCGGACACTGAATAAAGCAGAAGAAGTTGCTGAACGCTTCTCTGGACAAGCAGCTTCATTAGATCAATTTGATGATGTACTTGAAAGTGCGGATATTTTGATTGCTTCAGCTAGCACTGAAGAATATATGCTTACGAAAGAAAATATGAAGCCATTGCTTAAAAAACGTAATGGTAAACCACTATTTTTAGTGGATATTGCAGTACCACGTAATTTGGACCCTGAAATCGATAAACTTGAGAACGTCTTTTTATATGATATCGACGATTTACAAGGGATAGTGGACCAAAACTTATCAGAGCGTCAAAAAGCTGCTTCTGAGATTGAGTCGATGATCGAATCTGAGCTGACGGACTTTGATGAGTGGATTACCACGCTAGGTGTCGTACCAGTGATTTCTGCGCTACGTACAAAAGCACTTAATATCCAGAAAGACACAATGGCATCAATTGAGCGTAAAATGCCGAACCTGACAGACCGTGAGCGTAAAGTATTGAATAAGCACACGAAAAGTATCGTTAATCAAATGCTCAAGGAACCGATACTCCAGGCAAAAGAAATGGCCGGAGAAGAGCACTCTGATGACGTATTGAAATTGTTCGTTCAGATATTCGGAATAGAAGAGGAAGTGCAGCAAGAACTGACCAACCAAAGCAAGAAACACCAAAGTCATGAATCAGTGAATCAGTCACTGCCGATTGCAAGTTTGATTAAAGCTTTAACGAGCTAGTGATTTGAGGGACGCTCACATGAGTGTTTTTGAATATTTTCGAGTCTATGAAATTATTGTAATTCTATATGGATTAAGTTTGATTTGTTATTTCTATGATTTCGTGCAACGGGACCGGAAGGCTAATCAATTGGCCTTCTGGTTACTTTTAGTGGTTTGGATCCTTCAAACCATTTTTTTATTTACAAAAATATATATCACATCGACGTTACCTGTATTCAACTTAGCAGAAGGTTTATATTTTTACGCTTGGTTAATATTGTTAGTGTCAATCGTCATCAACTATTTTTATAAAGTTGACTTTATCGTATTTGTTATAAATTTAGTAGGATTCATGATGATGATGGGTTTTCTCGTTTCAAATACAATTCAGAGTGATACGCTTTTTAGTGGCCAATTTATTGGTGAATTATTACTGGCACACATTGTGTTGGCGTTCATTGCTTACACTTTGTTCACGCTATCGTTCGCGTTTTCGGCTTTGTATATTGTGCAATTCTATCTTTTGAAAAAGAAAAAGTGGCCGCAACTACTACGGCGCATTGGTAGTTTAGGACAACTTGATAATTTATCGTTTCTGATGATGATTTTGGCAACTCCAGTATTACTGATCGCTTTAATATTAGGTGTATCTTGGGCGTATACGACTGATGATTTGTTTTACTGGATTGACGCAAAGACAGTAGGCTCTTTTGTCGTACTGATTGTCTATTGTGTTATTTTATATTTAAGGGTTTCAAAGAAAATCGTAGGGAAGAATATTGCCTTGTTCAATGCGATCGCGTTTTCTATTTTATTATTAAATTATATATTTGTTTCATTGTTTACAAACTTTCACTTTTTATAAGAGATTGCACTAAAGCAATCGGTCAGGAGGATTTTTCATGAGAAATATCATTATTGGTTCAAGAAGAAGTAATCTAGCGATGACTCAGACGCAGTGGGTGATCGATCAACTTGAGAAGAAAACAGATGAATACTCTTTCGAAATTAAGCAGATTGTAACAAAAGGTGATAAGATCCTTGATGTCACCTTATCAAAAGTTGGCGGTAAAGGCCTTTTTGTTAAAGAGATTGAAGAGGCGATGTACAATTACGAAATTGATATGGCGGTACATAGTATGAAAGATATGCCGTCTAAAATGCCTGAAGGTTTGATGATTGGTTGTGTTCCTGAGCGTGAGGATCACAGAGATGCATTCATTTCTAACGATCATATCGGATTGGATGATCTGAAGGAAGGAGCTATTATCGGTACAAGTAGCTTAAGACGTGGAGCTCAGATCTTGGCATATCGTCCTGACCTTAAAATCCAGTGGATACGTGGAAATATCGAAACTCGACTACGTAAATTGAAAGAAGAGGACTTCGATGCAATCATCTTGGCTGCAGCTGGTCTTAAACGAATGGGCTGGTCGACGGACATTGTTACTGAACTACTAGAGCCTGAAAAATGTCTTCCTGCGGTTGGTCAAGGAGCATTAGCTCTTGAGTGCCGTTCAGATGATGAAGATTTAATTCAGTTGATTGAAAAGATCAATGATGAATATACAGCTGAAACAGTTGCTGCAGAACGACGTTTCTTGAGCTTACTTGAAGGCAGTTGTTCTGTCCCTATTGCTGGTTACGCAGTGAAAGAAGGAGACGAAGTTGTGTTGACTGCGTTAGTTTCTTCCTCAGATGGTAAAACTGTATTGAAGGAAGTATCTCGTTCTAAAGATGCAGTAGAAGCTGGAAACATAGCTGCTGAGTCTCTAATTAAGCAAGGTGCTAAAGAGCTTGTTGAAAAAGCGAAAGAAGAAATGGACGAACAGTAATGAGTTCTTTACGCGGAAAAAATATTGTAGTTTCGCGAGAGCGTGAACATGCTTTATCGTTTGTTGGTACATTGGAAAGACAAGGTGCTGAGGTTGTAGGTTTACCACTGATCAAGTTCAGACACATTCTTGATGAATCAGCTCAAACAGTACTAGAGAATTTGGATCGATTTGAATGGCTCCTTTTCACAAGTGTGAATGGTGTAAGGTTCTTTTTTGAGTCTTTAGATCAAGAGGGGATTTCTCATTCTACAATTCAATCTAAAAAGATTGCAGCTATCGGGTCGAAAACTGAAGATTATTTGAAGGAGTATGTACCTGACGTTGACTTTGTCCCGACTACATTTGATGCAGAACATATGGGTCCCCAGTTCTTAGAAATGGGGCCTGAGAGTGTGTTGCTAGTGAAGGGAAATCTTTCACGCGAGGTGCTCGATGTCTTTTTTAAAGAAAATGGGGTTGAGTTCGAGAGTGTGACGGTTTATGAAACGTCAACTAATCGTGAAGCGGCTAATCGATTGATAGGGATGGAGTCTGTAGATGCTTGGGTGTTCTCTTCTCCCTCTACGATAGACGCGTGGATGGAACTTTCTGAGGACTCTGTTGATGTATGGTTGACAAAACCTTGCTTCTGTATTGGGCCAACTACTGCTCAGCGCGCTCAAGAAGTTGGTTTTGAAACGGTCATATTGCCTGAGAATTATACACTTGATGAATTAGCGGATATTATTGTGGATTGTTATGAGAGGGGTATGTTGTAATGGATTTGTTCTTTGATCGTCACCGCAGATTGCGTACGTCTGATAATATTCGTGCGATGGTTCGCGAGACGCATTTGCATACGGAAGATTTAATTTATCCTTTGTTTGTATTAGAGGAAGATGGGAAGCGCAACGCTGTGAAATCGATGCCAGGTGTGCACCAGGTATCGCTTGATTACTTAGATGCTGAAATTGATGAAGTGGTTAATCTAGGTATTCGTTCGATTATTTTATTTGGTGTGCCAAAGGAAAAAGATGAAGTCGGTACGGAAGCTTATCAACAAGAAGGAATTGTTCAACGAGCGACACGTCAAATCAAGGCGAACCATCCTGATTTGGTCGTTGTGGCTGATACTTGCTTGTGCCAATATACTTCGCACGGACATTGTGGTGTGATTAAAAACCAATATGTCGATAATGATGCGACTTTGCCATTGTTGGTTCAGACTGCGGTAACTCAAGCAGAAGCGGGTGCTGATATCATTGCTCCGTCGAACATGATGGATGGATTCGTGGCTGCAATACGTGACGGACTTGATCAAGCAGGATACGAACATATCCCAGTCATGTCTTATGCGGTGAAGTATGCTTCGGCATTTTACGGTCCATTCCGTGATGCAGCTCATAGCACACCTCAATTTGGTGATCGTAAGACATATCAAATGGACCCAGCAAATCGTTTAGAAGCACAGCGAGAAGCTGAGTCTGATGTAGAAGAAGGAGCAGACTTTTTAATTGTCAAGCCTGCGTTGAGTTATCTCGATATCATGAGAGAGTTGAAGGATCGCTATCCACTGCCAATCGTGGCATACAACGTGAGTGGTGAGTACTCGTTGATCAAAGCGGCTGCTGCAAATGGATGGGTTGATGAGCGTGAGATTGTTCTTGAAAAGTTAACTTCCATGAAGCGTGCAGGGGCGGACTTAATCATCACTTACTTCGCGAAAGACGTGGCTAAATGGTTGAATAAAGGTTAGAAGTGGTAATAGATGTAGTAATGAATTCGTTAAAGGAGCGATAATGGATGAGTTTGAATGAACGTTCAAAACAACTTTTTGATGAAGCGGTCGATTTGATGCCAGGTGGAGTGAATTCACCAGTCCGTGCATTTAATTCTGTTGATATGGACCCGATTTATATGGAAAAAGGGAAGGGTTCTCGCATTTACGATGTCGATGGAAATGAATATATCGATTATGTATTAAGCTGGGGCCCATTGATTCTAGGTCACGCTAATGATCATGTGATATCTGTGTTGAAAGATGTTATGGAAAAAGGGACAAGCTTCGGTGCAAACGTCGAGTATGAAAACAAGTTAGCCAAGTTAGTGATGGAGCGAGTGCCATCAATCGAAATGGTACGTATGGTCAACTCAGGGACTGAAGCGACGATGAGTGCTCTTCGTTTGGCGCGTGGCTATACAGGTCGTAATAAAATCTTGAAATTTGAAGGTAACTATCACGGTCACGGTGATTCACTGTTGATCAAAGCTGGTTCTGGGGTAGCAACGTTAGGTCTACCGGATAGTCCAGGAGTACCTGAGTCTATCGCTCAGAACACGATAACTGTACCTTATAACGATAAAGAAAGTGTCGATTATGTAATTAAAGAATACGGTGATGATTTGGCAGCGGTAATTGTTGAACCAGTGTCGGGTAATATGGGAGTAGTGCCTCCTGTCGACGGCTTCTTGGAACATTTACGTGAAGTGACCGAAAACAACGGCTCTCTGTTGATTTTTGATGAAGTAATGACAGGATTCCGTGTCGGTTATAACTGTGCACAAGGACATTTCGGTGTGACTCCAGATTTGACTTGTCTAGGAAAGGTGATTGGTGGAGGATTGCCAGTTGGTGCTTATGGTGGACGCCGTGACATCATGGAACGCATTGCTCCAGCAGGTGATATTTATCAAGCCGGAACATTGTCAGGGAATCCACTTGCGATGGCAGCAGGTTATGAGACTCTGAGTCAGTTGACACCTCAATCATATGATGAAATCAATGAAAAAGCGGATCGACTGATCGACGGACTCCAGCAAGCCGCGAAAAACCATGGAGTACCATTACAGGTCAACCGCGCTGGATCCATGATAGGATTCTTTTTCACAGATCAACCTGTTGTGAATTTTGAAACGGCTAAATCCTCTGACTTGGACTGGTTCGCAAAATATTATCGTGAAATGGCAGAGCAAGGCGTCTTCTTGCCACCATCTCAATTCGAAGGCATGTTCCTTTCGACTGCCCACTCTCACGAGGATATTGAGGAGACAATCGAAGCAGCTGGAAAGGCATTTGCTTTGTATATGAAATAAAAAGATATGAGTAAATAAAAGACACTTGGATTTAATTCCAAGTGTCTTTTTTATATTGAAAAAATGAGTCACCTATAAAATTTATCTTTGATAGCTTCCTCTATCTTTTTTCAAACTATCTAAAAGAACGAAACCAAAAACGATGCCTGCCGTTATAGTAAAATATTCTCCTCTGCCACTAATAATTTCGTTTTGAAAAAGTAGTTCAAAAGGTACCAGAAAATAGAACAACGGCATCAGGGTTACATACAAAGCAGGTAACCCAATAACTAGTAATTTTAACCAGTCAAATGTCCATGGTTGTTTTGATTTTATCTCTAAAATGAATTGAGGTAATCGAAGTAGGATACCGATCAAGATCGGAAAAATAGCTAGAAATGAATAATAAGGCCATGTCACAAATTCCGTATTGGCCTCTAGTGTTAAATGGATACGGTATTGTACACCAGCATTAATTATAAATATAATGATGATCACCCAACTCAAATACCAGACTAACCTTTTCATCAATCAACACTCCCTTAAGGAAGATATTAACATACATATTATCTTTTTTAGAAAATAGTAAAAAATTTTCCCTTTGTTGCATTTTCTATGTAAAGAAGAATGAACTTACCAAAATCGCTTGTTCTTTTTTCATATGGTAGCACATATACCTAGTGATAAAGAGGTCAAAGGGGGACTATCATTGAGCCACTATGAGAATGATCCGTTTTTATTCGATTTGAGTGAGAAGATCAATTTCAGACAAGGTGATGAGATTGATGATTTATATGGCATATCGGTTGAACCTGAAATAAGTGTGATTCATGAAGATGATTTCATCCAGTTAAGAGGAGTACTGGTGATTTCAGGGGATTATCAATCTATGGCTAGCGAGGCACCTTTGTATATGGTTGATGATCAAGAAGAGAATAATTATGTTCATCATGTACGTGCGTTGGACAATGGGTTTACTAATTTTCAATATCCAATCCCGGTAGATATTACAATACCGAGGAGTAAGATCAACGAAACCGATGAATTGAGAGTCGAGGTGCAATACTTCGATTACGAAATTCCAGAACCAAGCACGATGAACGTTTTTACGAAGATTCGTTTGGAGGGTGTCGAGTGGAATGACCAATCTTCATCAGAGGCAAACTCAGATTTTTCTCTTAAGGGCATCCCACCACAAGATGTAACGTTCCAGCAACCATACCAACCGCCTCAACCACCATCCTCTTACAATGAACCAGAGTCTGAACCAGCAGAACAAAGGGAAGATCAATCTGCTGATAAGGGTCGTGAGTTCTGGCAGAAGAAGGAATCTAAATCGTTCAAGGACTTTTTCTATAAAAAAGAAGAAAATCTACCTGAAGACAATGTTTCACCAAAAAAGCAAAACCAACCGAAAAAAGAAGAAGTTCCTGAAAGCAATGCAGAGCCGGAATATGAAGAAAAGCCGGAAATGAATATGCCGCCAGAGAATAAGGAAATGGTTCAAGAAGCTGAACAAAAAGAAAACGAGAAAATGGAAGCTGAATCTGAGCTAGATGAAAACGTTTCACCTGAAGAAGAAGTAGAAGATGGGAAAAAGAAGAAAAAAGGACTTAGTTACTTGTCTAACTTTTTCAGGGATGGTGAAGCAGGGTCTACTAAGATGAAAATTCGTTTTGTGCAACAAAATGAAACCATCCAGTCAATTGCTGAGGACTATAAAGTACCTGTATCTAAACTCGAACGTATCAACCAGTTAGAAGCCGGACATGATTTGCAAGCAGGTGACTTGTTATATGTCCCAGCTTCTGGTGAAGTTAAATCCATTCAAGATAAAATGCAATAAATAGACCTACTAGTGCACCTGCTAAAAATACATCCAATGTGGTGGGCCATAGGAGCGTCCTGATCAACTGGAAAATCATGATTGGCAGAACCACTTTCTCTATAACAAATATACATTTACGAGCCCATGGGGGTAAGCGATAGCGATAATAACGACTCATAATTTCCCTCCTCATTATTAAATTATGAAAAAATTCGATGACACGTGTGAAAAATATTGACTTTTTCTTGTGAAGTTGTATACAATAAGATACAAATATTGATACGCAAATGCTTGGCAGGAGAAGAGTACAGATTGGATACTGAAAAAAGAGAGGGAAGTCACCGGCTGAAAGCTTCCTCGGTAACGAAGGTCTGGAAGGTCGCTCTGAATATGCAGCTTCTTTGAACGATAGTAGGAGAAGTCGGGAGATCCCGTTATTGAATCGAGTGGATAAGCGACAAGTGTGATCGTTTATCAACGAAGGTGGAACCGCGAATACAATCTTTTCGTCCTTTATTGGACGGAAAGATTTTTTTATTTTATATGAAAAATTAGGAGGGATTTCGATGGCTGAAGAACATCAAACATCGATGGCACCAAAATATCATCCAGAGGAAATTGAAAAAGGTCGTTATGATTATTGGGTGAAAGGTAAATTCTTTGAAGCAAAGGATGATCCGAATAAAGAACCGTTTACAATTGTAATACCCCCACCGAATGTAACAGGTCGTCTTCATTTGGGCCATGCTTGGGATACAACATTGCAAGACATTATTTCTCGCTATAAAAGGATGCAAGGTTACGATGTATTATGGCTTCCAGGTATGGACCATGCTGGGATTGCGACACAGGCGAAAGTAGAAGGAAAGCTTAAAGAAGAAGGTAAATCTCGCTATGACCTTGGTCGCGAGAAATTCTTAGAACAATCTTGGGATTGGAAAGAAGAGTATGCATCGTTCATCCGTTCCCAGTGGGAAAAACTAGGCCTTGGACTAGATTACTCTCGTGAGCGATTTACACTTGACGATGGCCTGTCTGAAGCGGTTAAAGAAGTATTCGTCTCACTTTATGAAAAAGATTTGATTTACCGTGGTGAATATATCATCAACTGGGACCCAAGCACACAGACAGCACTTTCCGATATTGAGGTAATCCATAAAGAGGTGCAAGGTGCTTTTTATCACATGAAGTATCCACTTAAAAATGGAGAGGGTCATATCGAAGTAGCTACCACTCGACCTGAAACAATGTTAGGAGATACAGCTGTTGCTGTTCATCCGGAAGATGATCGTTATAAGCACCTGATCGGAGAAAAGGTTATCCTTCCGATCATTGGTCGTGAGATGGAAATTGTAGCAGATGATTACGTAGATATGGAATTTGGTTCTGGTGCTGTTAAGATCACACCAGCACACGATCCGAACGACTTTGAAATCGGAAATCGTCATAATTTAGAGCGTGTTCTAGTTATGAACGAAAGTGGAACGATGAATGAAAACGCTGGACAATACGAAGGTCTGGATCGTTTTGAATGCCGCAAAAAAATAGTAAAAGACCTACAAGAGGAAGGCGTACTATTCCATATCGAAGAACATATGCACTCGGTAGGGCATTCCGAGCGTAGCGATGCAGTCGTAGAACCTTACTTGTCAACGCAGTGGTTCGTTAATATGCAGCCACTAGCGGATGAAGCGATTAAACTCCAGAAAACAGAAGATAAAGTCAATTTCGTTCCTGATCGTTTTGAAGGTACTTATCTTCGTTGGATGGAGAACATCAGAGATTGGTGTATTTCACGTCAATTATGGTGGGGACATAGAATTCCTGCTTGGTATCATAAGGAAACTGGAGAATTATATGTTGGTCGGGAAGAACCATCAGATATTGAAAACTGGGAACAGGACGAAGATGTTCTAGATACTTGGTTTTCATCTGCACTTTGGCCTTTTTCTACGATGGGTTGGCCAGATGAGGAGAGTGAAGATTTCCAGCGCTACTTCCCAACGAACGCACTGGTAACAGGGTATGACATCATTTTCTTCTGGGTATCTCGTATGATCTTCCAGTCGAAGCAATTCACTGATCGCCGCCCATTCCAAGACGTGTTGATACACGGGCTCGTGCGTGACGCTGAAGGACGTAAGATGAGTAAATCTCTCGGTAATGGTGTTGATCCGATGGATGTTATTGAAAAGTATGGTGCTGATTCGCTACGTTACTTCTTATCTACAGGTTCATCTCCTGGTCAGGATTTACGTTTCCACTGGGAAAAGGTAGAGGCGACTTGGAATTTCGCGAACAAGATATGGAACGCTTCTCGCTTTGTCATTATGAATTTGGAAGACTTCCAGCATAATCAAATCGATTTGGAACAGGAGAAGTCAATTGCAGATGAGTGGATACTGACTCGTCTGAATGAGACTATTGAGCAGGTTACACGACACATCGATCGCTACGACTTCGGTGAAGCAGGGCGTTACCTTTATAACTTTATTTGGGATGACTTCTGCGATTGGTATATCGAAATGGCGAAGCTGCCGTTATACGGAGATGATGAACAGAAAAAGCATGCGACAAAGTCAGTACTAGTCCATACATTAGACTCTATTTTGAAAATGTTACACCCGTTCATGCCATTCATCACAGAGGAAATTTGGCAACACATTCCTCATGAGGGTGATTCAATTACAGTTGCCCCGTGGCCACAAACAGATGGAAGTAAAACTTTCGAACAATCATCAAAAGAAATGGTTCGCTTGATGGAAATTATCCGATCCGTTCGTAATGTGCGTTCTGAAGTAGATACTCCAATGTCTAAAGAAATTAAAATCGTCATTAAAACTAATGACCAAACGACTACTGATGAACTGAAGAATCAGCAACAGTATCTCGAAAAGTTCTGTAATCCAGAAGAATTGTCGATTGGAACTGACGTAAGCGCTCCAGAGCAATCTAAAAGTGCTGTGGTAAGCGGAGCAGAAATTTTCTTCCCATTAGAAGGACTAATCGACATTGATGCCGAAATTAAAAGATTAGAGGACGAACTTACGAAATGGGATTCAGAAGTTGAACGCGTGAAGAAGAAATTGTCGAATGAAAAATTCGTCAACAAGGCTCCAGAAGCCGTCGTTCAAGAAGAGCGAGATAAAGAAAAGGATTATTTAGAAAAGCAAGAAATGGTGAAGTCTCGTATCCAAGAGTTGAAGAAAGTGAAGTAATAAATGGATTGATGGTAGTAAGCCTGCTTTTGCAGGCTTTTCTACTGTATACATAATAAAAGGATGTTCAATATGAACGAACAACAAGCAATTGATTGGATTCATAAACAACTGAATTTTGGAATCAAACCTGGTCTGAAGCGGATGGAGTGGATGTTAGAACGCTTAGGTCATCCCGAGCATAATACAAAAATGATTCATGTAGCAGGTACGAATGGGAAAGGTTCGACTGTCACTTTTCTAAGGAATATCTTTCAAGAACATGACTATAAAGTTGGTACATTTACTTCCCCATATATTGAAACATTTAATGAGCGAGTGAGTATTAATGGATTACCGATAGATGGCCAATCACTCGTTGCTTATGTGGAAAAAATTATTCCATTGAGCGAAGAATTATCACAGACCCCCTACGGATCTCCTACCGAATTCGAAATAATTACGGTCATTGCTTTTCTTTATTTTGCAGATAAACAGGTGGACTATGCCATTTTCGAAGTTGGACTTGGTGGAAGACTAGACTCTACTAATGTGCTACAGCCGTTATTATCAGTTATTACAACTATTGGGCATGACCACATCGACATATTAGGAGATACTTTAGCAGAAATTGCTTACGAAAAAGCTGGAATTATTAAGGAAGGCGTACCAGTGATTACGAATGTTCGTCAACGAGAGGCACTGAAGGAGATTGAACATAAGTCTAAAGAGCAAGATTCAGGCATGATTAAAATAGATAAAGATTTTTTCTGTGAAGTGAATGAACGCCCAACTGGTGGTGAAACTTTCAAATTAAAGCAGGACCTTTTTCCGTTAGATAATCGAGAGTGGAAAATACAAATGCAAGGAATTCATCAGTGTGAAAATGCGGCTTTAGCGTTAATGAGCTTTCTTCAGATAGTGGACATCGAGCAACTCAACATTAATGAAACTGATATAGAGCAAGGGTTACTTAATTCAACTTGGCCAGGTCGCTTCGAGAGAATTCAAATAGAACCGGAAGTTTATGTTGATGGAGCACATAATATTGAAGCTCTAGAAACCTTGATTTCAACATTAAAAGAAAAATATCATCATAAAAATATTTATTTTCTCGTCTCAATACTTCAAGGCAAGAAGATCGAGGAAATGGTTGCGATGTTAAATGAATTTTCAAAAAATATATACTTAACAGTATTTGACTTTCCGAAGAGTTATGGGTATTATGAACTAAATAAAAAGTTTCAAAATTGTGAAATAAATATTTCTCAAGATTGGCGTCGTTCATATAAAGAAATCACAGATCAGATGCAAGGGGATGACATTTTGGTAATAACTGGTTCATTGTATTTTGTATCTGAAGTGAGGCAATGGTTTCGAGGGAAAGAAATTTAACACCTGTAAAAGGAGTTCATGATGAATGACTAGATCAAAATCGATTACAATTTGGACGGTTTGGTTTGTATTATTCCCACCATTAATGATTTATCTTTATTTTATGCTCGATCCGACTTTCGATGGGTATTGGTTAGACTTGCTTGCATTCGCAATCATCATGAGTGCTGTCGCTATTTTTCCTATAAGAGTAGGGTCCATCACAGTTTTCTTTCTGAATAGTATCAGTTTTGCTATTTTCTTATACTTTGGACTATTTGCTGAGATCGTGCTTACGCAGATATCTTTAATAGCTTTATATTTAAAGATTGGGTTAAAGAAAAATGAACTACATAAAATTCCGATGAACTCAACGATGTTGCTATTAACATCGATTTTTTCCGCAGGAATTTATTATGCTTTAGGTGGTACTCACGGGGTGCTGACGCTTAATTCGTTAGATCAAATCATCCCTTTAGTAGGATATATTTTAGGTTATAATCTTGCTAACCAACTATTCCTAATGATTATAAATGCTTATATTCATGGTAGAAAATCAGTCAAAATGAATAAGTCTCTATTTGTTGACGGTTTAATAATTTTGGTGACTTTTCCACTAGGTCTCGTTCTTTACATATTATATCTGGAATTGAAGATAAGTGCGATTCTGTTTGTTGGAATTCCATTCGTTTTGTTATCAATCGTCATTTCCTTCTACCATAACGGACGCAGAATTAATCGATACCTCCATACAACGAGCCAAATTGGACATGAGCTTTCAAAAAGACTGAATGTAAAAGCCGTTCTTGATACTTTTGTCCAGGAAGTCAGTAAACTCATCCCAGCAAAATATATTTATATATTTGATGTTACGAGTGCGAGTAAATCTATGAGTCTAATCCGTTTTGTCAATGAAGATGACCCAGATGATAAAAAGGAACTCACTTTATATTATGGGAAAGGATTTGCTGGTAAAATTTATGCTGAAAAAGAATCTAGCATGGTTGATACTAAGTCGAAATTGAACCGAATGGAAGCCAATGAATTTCCTAATGAGGTGCAAAGTGCAATTGGAGTGCCTATTAAACGGAATGACCATGTTGTTGGTGTGCTTTTAGTTGCTTCTAATGAAAGAAGAGTATATGAAAAGTATCACGTAATGTTATTGGAGATTTTAGCGAATTTCTTATCTGTAGCAATGGAAAACGCACGTCACTACGAATCTGAAAAGCTTAAAAGTCAGAGGGATGAATTAACCGGCCTCTATAATTATCGATTTTTGTCAGAGCATATTGATGAATATGCGAATGACCTGAAATCTAAAGGGATTGACGAACGTCTTTCTATTATCATTCTAGACTTGGACTCTTTTAAGAGAATTAATGATACGTACGGTCATGAAGCAGGTAACGAAATCTTGTCGCAATTAGCTGAACGATTGCAGACTTATATACATGAGAGAGGGATTGTAGCCAGGTATGGTGGCGAAGAGTTCACAATCCTATTAAAAGGTTTTGCGCACATCGAAGTCATGGCTCTAGCCGAAGAGGTACGTAAGCTGATTGCTGAAGACCCATTTGTTATCAAAAATATGGGGACAGGCCAAGAACAAAAAGTTAATGTCACTGCTAGTATTGGTGTTGCGACTTATCCTGATCACTGTGAATCTCCGCAGGAACTCCTCCGTCAAGCTGACCGGGCAATGTACGTTGGAGCCAAACGAGACGGTAAGAACAAAGTTGCTTCAAATGTAAGTTAATAAAAAAATTATCGAAACCTTCAGGGCTTTTAGCCTCTGAAGGTTTTTTTTATTTTGGCGCTGTTATCGTTAAGTGTTGATTTTATCCAGAAAACATCGTATGGAGGAGAAACACGTGAAGCGGTGACGCCTGAGGGATCAGCGCAGTGCGAAAATCCATTTTTTCGAAATGGCAATGGAGGAAAAATTAGTTGAGCACAAGCCCCTAGGCAAGCTTCCGCTTCTAAGAGTTTTGACCATATCAACAATGAACTTTAACAGAGCCTTTATTTTAGGGCTAGATGAATTATTATAGTGAATAATAAATCATATTGATGACGAAAAATGTTGAAGTCCTCAGACAAGTTTTAACCATTTTTTCACATAGTCTGTGCTAGAGTCTGTAATAAGCAGATTACATTTAGAGAAAGGTGGCCCACAAGTGGACAAGCATTCTTCTTTTCAATATAAACTCAAACAGGATGAGGAGCATTCGGAAAGGCATCGGCTAGAATCAGTGCTTACGCCAAAAAAATCACCTAAGAAAAAGTTCAATAAAAATCGAGCACTCAAAGCATTTTTAAAACCTGTGTTATTTGCCGTAATTCTTGGTGGCATATTTGGTTTTTCAATTATGCATTTCTTTTCAGACTTGAATCCTTCGGCCATTCCAGTAGATCAACCATCACAAGAAGAGCAAGACGAGGGTTCGACAGAAGCAACTGAAGCCTCCACGGGTGCTGCATTTCAGTTTGAATTCCCCGAAGCGTCCGTCGTTCAACTTGGAATATTTTCAAGTAGGGAGAACGCAGAAGTGTTTTCGCAACAACTTAACGTCGTTCCGTCAGCAATTGTGGAAAAGGATCAGCAATTCTATTTGATTAATAGTCTTTTATTAAATGATTCCATGAGAACTCAAGTAGAGGGAGCTCACGAGGGTCTAGGGTTAGTTTATATGGAGGATTTCCTAGTAAAAGATTGGAGCTTTTCTGTTGTTAACAAGGAAGTAGGCGAAAATGAGCAACAGTGGCTACAAAAAACTGAATTTTTAACTAATCCATTAGCTGAAAGTGACCTTGCTTCTGTAAAGCAATGGATTAATGATGCTCCAGACATATGGGGTGACAACGAGCGTTTGAAAGCAGCTTCAACTCAGCTAGGTTTATATGAACAAAACGCATCATCAGAAAAATCGGACTTGCACTTACAAACCGCTCAACTAAATTTATGGTTGTTTTTAGAAGAAATAGGTGAAAATTAGATTAACATATGAAATTTGCAAGTTAATTCTTCATACACTACTATATTCATTGTTTCTGATAGAGAAAATCGATTTAAGCTCCTTTGTAATCGATCACACCCCTATATAGAATGAAGATATTATTATTCTGAAAGGGGTCATAATCAATGTCTACTGATACGATATTTATTAAAGATGTACCAAAGGATGACCGACCGAGAGAACGACTTATTCATGTAGGACCAGCTGCTTTATCGAACCAAGAGTTGATGGCAATTTTAATTGGAAGTGGAACGAAGGGTACCTCCGCATTATCTTTAGCCAACCGAGTACTTGCCCATTTTGAAGGGTTATCATTGTTTAAAGATGCTTCCATTACCGAATTAACCGATATTAAAGGTATAGGAGAAGCGAAGGCGGTTTCTCTTCTAGCTGCGCTTGAATTATCAAAAAGAATTCATGCATTCAAAGTCAGTGATCGCTATGTTATTAGGAGTCCAGAAGATGGCGCCAATTTCCTGATGGAAGAAATGAGAAATTTAAAACAGGAACATTTTGTCTGTTTATATTTAGATACAAAGAATCAAGTTCTTCACCGCCAGACCATCTTCATTGGAAGTCTCAACTCATCCATCGTCCACCCTCGTGAAGTTTTCAAGGAGGCAGTAAAACGTTCTGCGGCATCTGTTGTTTGTGCTCACAACCACCCCTCAGGAGATCCTGCTCCATCCAATGAAGATATCCAAGTGACAAGACGACTATTCGAATCAGGCAAGGTCCTAGGTATTGAATTATTGGACCATATTGTCATTGGAGATCATAAATTCATTTCCTTAAAAGAGAAAGGTTATTTGTAATCATACTTATTAATCCTTTTGGCCTAATCGTAAAATATCTACTATTTGAGACATGAAAACCTATCTATTTAAACTTTTTTTTCGTATAATAGATATTATAATTTGAATAATACAAGCGCCATCCAGCGATTTGAAATGTTCGTTTGGGGCGCTTATTCATGTTTCGTGACGACAGTTCATAAGCTACATAAGAATGAAACATAAGAGAGGACGATACGATTGGGAAGACCCATTTTCACGAGAGATTTCGGGATTGATCTTGGTACAGCTAATACATTAGTATTTTTAAAAGGAAAAGGAATTGCATTACGAGAACCTTCTGTTGTCGCGATCAATAACCATACAGGGGAGATTGCAGCTGTAGGTAATGAAGCAAAACAGATGATCGGGCGTACGCCTGGAACTATATCTGTTATAAGGCCGATGAAGGACGGAGTCATTGCAGATTATGATATCACTGCATCGATGATGAATTATTATATTAGTAAAATCCATCGGTCCAAATCATTGTTTTCTAGAAAACCAAACGTGATGGTCTGTGTACCATCTGGAATTACGATGGTCGAAGAACGAGCTGTCATCGACGCTACCAAACAAGCGGGGGCTAAGGATGTTTACCCGATCGCTGAACCATTCGCAGCAGCAATTGGAGCTGGTTTGCCTGTATGGGAACCTACGGGGAGCATGGTGGTTGATATCGGTGGAGGAACAACTGAGGTTGCAATTGTTTCCCTCGGTGGAACAGTAGTCAGTCGTTCGATTAGGATTGCTGGAGATGAAATGGATGAACAAATCGTCCAGTATATCCGGAAAAAATATGGCCTTTTAATTGGTGAAGCCACAGCAGAAACAATTAAAATTGATCTTGCCTCAGCGAAACGTTCTGAAGAAGTGCAAGATATGGATATCAGGGGAAGAGACCTTGTTACAGGGTTACCTAAAACTGTAACGATTACAAACGAAGAAATGGTTTCTGCATTAAGGGAATCAGTCTCAATGATAGTAGAATTAGTAAAACAAACGTTGGAATCTGCGCCACCAGAGTTAGCGGCGGATATCATCGATAGAGGAATTGTGTTGACTGGAGGAGGAGCTTTATTACGTCACTTGGATGAAGTGATTAGTGAAGATACGGAAATGCCGGTGTTCATAGCTGAAAATCCATTGGACTGCGTAGCTATCGGAACTGGCAAGGCGCTAGAGCATATCGAACACTTCCAAAATACTCCGAACGTAGCAAAACGTAACACTTTAAATTAAGTAGGTGCTTTAAGAATGCCGTCATTTTTACGCAAAAGAAAATTAATATTTTTTCTTGTATTTATTATATTTGTAGTAGCAATCATAGGATATTCCATTCGTTCTGATGAGCAATCATCATTGCCAGCGCAATTTGTGGCAGACACGGTCGGTTTTTTCCAAAACATTGCTCATCAGCCGATTCAACTTGTTGTTGGACTGACAGAAGATATAAAGAATATTCGTAATGTATATCAGCAGAATGAAGTGCTGAAAGAAGAATTACAGGATTATAAAACATTAGCCTTTCAGGTAAATGAATTGGAAAAAGAAAATGATGAACTGCGAGCGATTACTGAAATGGAAGACTCAATCAGTGATTTCTCTCCTACAAAAGCAACCGTAATTGCTAGAAGTCCAGATCTTTGGTTTGATCAATTGACCATAAATAAAGGACAAATTCATGGTGTGGAGCAAAATATGGCAGTGAGTACTCCAGAAGGAATGGTAGGAAAAGTCATTGAATCTTCCCAACTCACATCGACGGTACAACTATTAAGCGGATTTGATGAGAATAACAGAATTTCAGTTACGGTTGATGGGGATGAAGATGTCTTCGGAATGATTGAAGGGTACGATAAGGAAAAACGAGCATTACTTTTCCGTGAAATTGGTAGTGAAGGGAACATTGAAGAGGGGCAGACAATTGTTAGCTCCGGTTTAGGTGGAGTATTCCCACGAGGCCTATTAATTGGTACAATTGAAACTGTGGAATTGGATCAATATGGATTGACACAAATTGCATATGTGAAACCAGCTGCGGATTTATACAATGTCAATCACCTAATGATTATTGATAGAGATATCCACTCTCCGATTCTTGATGAAGAAGAGGAGGAGTAATATTGAAGATATACATTATTCCTGGGATTTTATTTGGACTACTTGTACTGGAAAGCATAGCTACTGGGCTTTTGCCAGCACCTCTATTACAACTTGAGGTCCAATATATTCCTCACTGGGTATTGATTTTTTCCATTTTGGTTCTACTATTCTTTGATAGCCCACTAAGCTATCATGGAATCATAAACGGAATGATATTCGCTTTAATTATTGATTTAGTATATACAGATTTACTCGGAGTATATTTCTTAGCATACGCAGTAACTTTGTATATCATTCATCTTTTGAAAAAATTATTACATCAGAACTTTTACGTGGCAATGCTGTCAGTTACTTTAGGGCTCGTTATAGCAGAGTGCTTGATATTCGGAGCATACCTTTTGATTGGTCATATCAATCTCGACTTTAATACTTATGTAGAGAGTCGTTTGATTCCGACGGTCTTGATAAATCTATTATTCTTTTTGATTGTTTATCCACTCTCCGTTAAATGGCTATCATCCTGGCAGAAAGAGAAAGAATCATGACAAATACCAAACGCAGATAATGGGGTGTTACCTCGATGATGGAATCTAATCATTTGATCACCATGAAAGGAACCAACCATGGCATCATTGTCTACCTAGACGATCGTTGTTCATTTGATTCAATTTTAAAGGAACTAGAAGAAAAAGTGACATCGAGTATTGCAAAAGACATGACTGAAATAACAGTAGATATGCAATATCGTTATGTTAATGAAGAACAAGAACAGATGATTCGTGATATTGTTGAAAATAATAGTGCTTTGAAGATCAAAACAATCGAATCAAATGTCATCTCAAAAGTAGAAGCCAATGAATGGCTAGAAAATCAAACACTCCATACAGTTATGAAAACCATCCGTTCAGGGCAGGTCCATAAAATCAAAGGAGATGCTCTATTATTAGGAGACGTCAACCCTGGTGGGACTATCCAAGCTACTGGAAACATTTATATTATGGGTAAACTGAATGGCATCGCACATGCAGGTTATGATGGGGATAAAAAATGTGTGGTAATGACTTCTTATATGAATCCGAACCAAATCAGAATTGCTGATAAAATCAGCCGGGCACCTGATTATGAAACAGAAGGTGCGGACCGGGAATTCGCATATATCAATTTAGAAACAGATCAAATTGAAATAAACCAGGTACAACATTTACAAAAAATCCGCCCAAGTATAGCGGATCTGTCAGAAAGGGGATTGTGAGATGGGTGAATCGATTGTCATTACGTCAGGAAAAGGTGGCGTAGGAAAAACGACGACTACAGCGAATGTAGGTACAGCTTTGGCATTACTTGATCAGAAGGTTTGTCTGATCGATACAGATATTGGTTTAAGAAATCTGGATGTAATTCTGGGTGTGGAGAATCGAATTATTTTCGATATCGTTGATGTACTGGAAGGACGTTGCAAATTGCAAGCTGCACTCGTCAAAGACAAAAGATTCGACTGTCTACACTTACTTCCAGCTGCACAGACTTCAGATAAGAACCAAGTTTCTCCAGAAGGAATTAAAAAACTTGTGGATGAAATAAAAGCTGATTATGATTATATTTTAATTGATTGTCCAGCAGGAATTGAGCAGGGCTATAAAAATGCTGTTGCTGGCGCAGATAAAGCAGTTGTAGTAACAACTCCTGAAAAATCAAGCGTCCGTGATGCCGACCGTATTATTGGTCTATTAGAACAAGAAGACCTTGAACCACCTCACTTGATCATCAACCGTATCAGAAAACACATGATGGATAGCGGAGATATGCTAAGTATTGATGATATCGTATCCACATTGTCTATTGAGCTTTTAGGAGTAGTGATGGATGATGAAGATGTTATCAAAGCTTCCCATCACGGTGAGCCTGTCGCTTTCCAGCCAGATACGAAAGCATCCATCAGTTATCGTAATATCGCAAGGAGAATTTTGGGGGAATCCGTTCCATTGATTTCAATGGAGGAAGAAAAAGGATTGCTTACTAAAATGAAAAAGATGTTAGGTATGAGGGCTTAAAAATAACATGAAACAACCCTTAGGCTGTCGAGAAACTCTCGACAGCCTTTTTATAATACATTCGTTAAAGTTAACTATTGATAAAGTAGATCATATAGAACAGATTTACCCTAATGATTTCGATGAATCGCGTGAAGCCGAGACGGCTATGGGATAAGCGTAGGCCAAAATCCATTTTTTCCAGAATGGTAATGATGGGAAAATTAGTGGAGGGCAAGCCCCTAGGCATGCGAAAGCTTCAAAGCGGTTCAGTAGAATCAACAACAAATTTTAACAGTGCCTTTTTATATGGACCCTTTTAAAGCTTGTCATATCTCTCATTAATTCCGAATAGGCTAGTACAAATGCTAAAGGGATTGGTGAAGATGAAGCGAAATTTAGATCAGATTCGAAATAACATTTCTAGAAGAAAGCAACTGAATGCTAAGAAAAGTCATTCCTTTTCACTTCTGGATGACGAAGAAAGATACGGCCATACTTCTTTTCCTTCTTCAACTGACACAAAAGAAGTGAATCGTAAGCAAGTGAGAGTTCACAAGCTTTTTCTGGCTGTCATATTATTTTTGACAGTGTTGATTTTGGAACAAACATCCTACGCATTATTGGAAAAGCCTAAATCATTCGTTCAAGATGCACTGACTGAAGATTTGCCATTTGCTACTGTACAAGCTTGGTATGATGATCATTTTGCTACTTCATTTTTATCCTTCGGAAGAGACAAGCCATATACGGAAGCGAGTCAATCGGATGGTACGATCCCAGTAAGCGGAATCGATCAAGAAGATGTAAAGACATTCAATGAAGGTGTTTACATTAAAGTAAATGAACAAAAACAAGTTTTTCCACTAGAGCGTGGAACAGTTATTTTTGCAGGAACGAAGCCTGAAACTGGTCAAACGATTATTCTGCAGCATGCTGATGGACAAAAATCTGTATATGGACATTTAGAGTCAATTGACGTCTTTCATTATCAATTCGTTGATGAGGGGAATCCGATCGCTACGGTAAACCCTGATGAAAGTGTCGGATTTACGAACATGTTCTTTTCAGTTCAAGATGGTGAACAGTTCCTCGACCCATTCACAATAATACTTGGGGATTCTGATGAATAAAGAACGCACAATTTATCTTCATCCTTTACTATTTTTAATGCTGATTGCCAGTTATTTTTTGGGGATGTTCATAGAATTGTTCAGCTTTTTAGTCATTGTTACTATTCATGAATTGGGTCATTTTGTTGCAGCTAAGTATTTTAAATGGAATGTGCGTCGACTGGTTCTATGGCCTTTTGGCGGGGTTATGGAGACGGAGGATTTCTACAATCGACCGAGGAAAGAAGAATTGATTGTTATTCTAGCAGGGCCGATCCAACATGTTTGGATCGCTGTTTTTTTATGGGCTATGCCATTATCTTTCGGTGAGCATATTATGATTGAACGGTTATGGCTCATCAACCTACTTGTTTTAGGGTTCAATCTAATTCCAATTATGCCTCTTGATGGAGGACGGTTGGTTTTTATTATGATGAATAAATGGATTTCTCTTTACCGAGCTATAATCTGTATGAGCATCGTTTCTTTTACAATTATTTTATTTGGCAATGTTATAATTTTTATAATGGGTTATTATAGTATTCATTTGTCAGTTTTTTCGATGTTTCTTCTGATAGATAATTGGATGACTTTTCAAAATAAATTCATCTTTTTGATCAGACACGTACTTAATCGTGCTACTTTTTACGAAAAAAATAACGATCCTCCTCATATCATTGAGGTTTCTAGTCAGACGAGTTTCCCTGAAATCATTTCTCGATTCAAAATGAATCGATATCATTATATTCGCTATCAAACAAGAGGAGAAGATAGTATTATTAGTGAGGAAGAATTTATTAATAATTATTTTCACGATCAGGCTTGAAAGGGTTAAGATATATGAGAAAACTGTTGATTCAGTCAACTACACAATTACAGATGTTAATGGATATAACAGATGGGGAACTGAATAATGTTTTGTTCCAGAACCGTGATGATTATCACGTAGGTGACATCTTTTTGGGGACTGTAAAGAATGTGGACCAGAGAATTGGAGCGGCATTTGTGAACCTTCCTGAAGGTGATGTCGCTTATTTAGCGTTGGGAAAAAACTCTGCTGATCAAAAAGTCCACAATGGTCAAAAAATCATTGTGCAGGTTATTCAAACGCCACGACAATCGAAAACGGTAACAGTCACCAAACATATTGAATGGAAGAATGAATGGTTCGTCTATTCCCCTTTTGGAAATGGGTGCAAAGTATCTTCCAAACTGAATGAGGAAGAAAAGGACAGGCTTCAACAATACTGGAAATCCCTCAAGATGGACGGAGGAGTAACCATTCGCACGGCCGCACAAGGCATTGATTTTGATGAATTTTCTAAGGTCTTGCAAAACTTAAATTCTAAATGGAGAGAGCTAGAGCAAGTTGCAAGTGACGAAAAGAAACCAAAGTTGATCGTTAGGGGTCCGAATGTTTGGGACGATTTTTTATCAAGGCTCTCGCTTGAAGAAATCGATGAGATAGTGGTCGATAGTACCGAGCTTAAGCAGCATGCAAAACAGCGTCATTATAGGTTAGCAGAAAAAATCAAATTCGATCGGTTATTTTTTAATCATAAGCCGTTTGATATGGCTACTTTGATTGAACGGTTGACCACTCGCCATGTGCCTTTAAAAAATGGAGCGAATTTAACGGTAGATCGTACAGAGGCGTTTACGGTTATTGACGTTGACACAGGTAGCTTCAGACATCAAGGGTCTCCACAAACAATGGTGAGACAAGTTAATTCCGAAGCGGCAAGAGAAAGCTTAAGACAATTACGTTTAAGGCAAAGTTCAGGTGCGATCATTATCGATTTCATTAATATGGCTTCCAAAAAAGATCAACAAGAGATCCTTTCCATTATGAAGGAAGAGATTAGAAAAGATTCTATTCCTATTCATATCGTTGGTTTTACGAAACTAGGTTTCCTCGAGCTGACTAGAAAAAGAGTGTACCCCGATGTATATACACAATTCGGTGTCACATTAAATCATCAACTAAATAGCGATGAGTATTTCAGATATAAAATAGAAGAAGATTTACTCATGCATAAGACGAATACGGCTGATGTAGTCCATCTTGACGTAGGTACTGTTGCTGAAAGAGGTATTTTTTCAAAAGATTATCTAAAGAACTTAAATGAAAAGCACAATTTCCACTTCGAATTATATCTAACCGAAAATTTATCATTGCAAAAGCCTTATCAATTATATAAAATTGGAGAAGCGGAATGGCTCTTGAATCGTTTGCAGAAGCAAGGAAAAAAGGTTGACAAACTTTTTTAATCCGTGATAACATCTATATGTTATGCTTTCATGTAGCACCCGATTGCTACAACCGCTCAAAAGAGGTTTTAAAACTTGTAGATTCAAGTACCTCGATGGCGAGTCTGAGTATAAAGAGGAGGTGCAGAGAATGTACGCAATTATCGAAACAGGCGGTAAACAATTCAAAGTTGAAGAAGGCCAAACAATCTATGTTGAAAAAATCAACGTTGCTGATGGCGAAGAAGTAACTTTTGATAAGGTCCTTTTCGTTGGTGGTGATTCTGCAAAAGTAGGTGCTCCATTTGTTGATGGTGCAACTGTAACGGCTAAAGTTGAAAAACAAGGTCGTAACCGCAAAATCACTGTATTCAAATACAAGCCAAAGAAAAACTACAAGCGTAAACAAGGTCATCGTCAGCCATATACTAAATTGACGGTAAACAAAATTAACGCGTAAGGATTTTGGCCATGATTGAAATGATGGTATTTCAAAATAAAGATGAAACAATCATCGGGTTTGAATTATCAGGACATGCTAATAGCGGTCCTCATGGACATGATCTCGTTTGTGCAGCCGTTTCGGCCGTTTCATTCGGGACAGTCAATTCGATCATTTCGATTTGCAAAATCGAACCTGAAATCGATCAAGGTGCTGAAGGTGGATACTTACGAATGATGCTACCTGACGATATGTCAGCTGAGAAATTCGAAAAGGCCCAGACCTTATTACAAGGCATGCTTGTCACGTTTCAAACGATTGAAAAAGATTATAGCCAATATATAAACATCTCGAAAAACTGAGGAGGTGCAAAATGATGCTACGTTTAGACTTGCAATTTTTCGCGCAGAAAAAAGGTGTAGGTAGTACGAAGAACGGACGTGATTCCGAATCCAAACGCCTTGGAGCAAAACGTGCTGACGGTCAACTAGTTACTGGTGGATCTATTCTTTATCGCCAACGCGGTACGAAAATCTACCCAGGATATAACGTTGGACGCGGCGGAGATGACACTCTTTATGCTAAAATTGACGGTGTTGTTCGTTTCGAAAGCTACGGACGTAACCGCAAAAAAGTAAGTGTTTATCCAGAAGTTCAAGAAGCATAATTAGATATGATATAAGCTGGCTCAATCGAGGGTCAGCTTTTTCTTTTGTTTAGGTCTTATTATCAATCATTCTATAAGGGTAGTTATACTCAGAAGTGGCCAAATTCCTGTTGCCCTTTATCTTTTCAATTTTATGGTATGATAAGTGTAAAACGAGAAGGGTGATTGGGTGAAGGATTCAGATGTATTGGAGCTGTTAAGGCATTATAGGCACGATTTGCTCAACGATTTACAACTGATTCAAGGTTTCGCATCCATGGGCAAGTATGAGTACTCGAATAAGAAGATTCAAGCGCTAATCAAGCGACTTTCTTCAGAGAGACTTTTGCAGGCTATTGAGTCGCAAGAATTTCCTCTTTGGTTGTTCAATGAAAAGTATACGAACGAAAACCTTACTATCGAATTCTATATAGAGGATATCGGGGAAGAGTTAAAACATCATGATCATCAAATGAAAAGGGATGGACAAGCTCTTTTTGAAAAACTGTCCCAGACTCCCCCTGTTGATGTGAATATAACAATAAATGAAAATAAAGTTGCTTACCAATTTAATAAGCAATCAGAAGAAGTTTTACAAAAATTAAACTCGGTAAAGAATATAGAAGTAAATAAACTAGAACAAGGGTTGGAAGTAATATACCAATATAAGTAGGTGAGAACATGTTTGTCGATCAGGTCAAGGTATTTGTAAAAGCAGGTGACGGTGGGAACGGAATCGTCGCTTTTCGTCGTGAAAAGTATGAACCGATGGGTGGTCCAGCAGGTGGTGACGGCGGGAATGGCGGAGACGTGGTTTTCGAAGTGGACGAAGGTCTGAATACATTGATGGACTTCCGTTATCAGCGTCATTTTAAAGCCTCCCGTGGTGAAAACGGCATGAACAAAGGTAAGCATGGAAAAAATGCTGAGCCTATGGTAGTACCAGTACCACCAGGAACAATTGTACGTGATGCAGAAACTGGTGAATTGATAGCGGACTTAACTGAACATAAACAGCAGGCGATCATCGTTAGAGGTGGTCGAGGCGGACGTGGGAATATCAAATTCGCCAACGCTAGAAATCGTGCTCCTGAAATTGCGGAGAACGGGGAGCCTGGTCAAGAGAATGATGTTCAGTTAGAGTTGAAAGTCTTAGCCGATGTAGGTTTAGTTGGCTTTCCCAGCGTCGGGAAATCGACTCTTTTATCGGTAGTGAGTTCAGCAAAACCAAAAATTGCTGATTACCATTTCACTACCCTTGCCCCAAACTTGGGAATGGTGCGAACGGAAGATGATCGTAGTTTTGTCATAGCTGACTTGCCAGGTCTGATTAGAGGAGCTCATGAAGGAGTAGGTTTAGGTCATCAATTTTTAAGACATATCGAACGCACAAGGGTTATTGTTCATGTTGTTGATATGTCAGCACTTGAAGGTCGTGATCCTTATGAGGATTTCATCACAATTAATGAAGAGTTGAAACAATATGATGAAAAATTACTCGAACGCCCTCAAATAATTGTAGCAAATAAAATGGACATGCCAGACTCCGAAGAGCAAGTAGAAAAATTCAAAGCTCATTTTGATGAAGGTACAACGATAGTACCTATTTCCGCTTATACTCAAGAAGGGCTCCAGGAACTTTTGTATGCAATAGCGGATAAACTGGATCAAATGCCGAAGGATATCTTTGAATCGAAGCCTGAGGAAGATGAGCAAGAGCGTGTAGTTTACAAATTCGAAAAAGACGATGAATCGTTTGAAATCACACGTGATCCTGACGGTGCTTATGTATTATCAGGACAGAAAATAGAACGATTATTCAAGATGACTGATTTCAATCAAGATCAATCAGTGCGGCGGTTTGCGAGACAAATGCGTCATATGGGAATTGATGATGCTTTACGCAAAAGAGGGGCCGAAAATGGAGACACTGTCCGTCTCTTAGATTACGAATTCGAATTCATCGATTAATTTTGTCTGACTCACATGCAATACAATCATTCAAAAGCTGTATATTTTTATAGGCAATTGACTCAACTTATTTCATTGTATGCATATCTTGTTAGTAGCAAAAAAATTGCAAAATAACAGGGAGAGGAGCATGACAATGAAAATACATGTGGTCAAAAAGAATGAAACATTGGCATCGGTTGCTGAAAAGTATGATATTACTTTGGATGAAATATTAGGTATGAATCAACAAATATCTTCACCAGAATCTCTTATGGCAGGGATGAAATTGAAAGTGCCTAACAAAGAAGTACAGCTAGAGCCTGTAATTTCGTCAAATTCTGAAAGAAATCATTCGAGTGAAAAGGAAACGTACAACACAAGTGGTAAACACTTTCGTCAATATGCCCCAGAAATCAGAGAAGATGAGCATGTTTTTTTAGATAAAACCATTCAACCCTATGACCAGGCTACTCATGAAGATTGGTTGCATCAATCATGGTACGGTCAGCCAGGCGCTTATATACCAGATAACAACAGTGGAAACATGCCAGAGGATTATGTCCCGTACCAGCTGAATTATTATTATCAGCCGTCAGAGCCTTACCGAGGATATTATCCGTACTATTACAATCCTTGCACTGGCACACCATATCACTATTAAACAGACTAGCTTCTCTTTGTTCTCCCTTTCTGATGTGTGGTAGAATATCACTTATTGCAGAAAGACGAAGGGGAATTGATTATGGAAAAACATATCGATCAATTGACGAAATGGTTGCAGCAACAAGTAGAAGAAGCCAATGTAAATGGTTTAGTAGTTGGGCTTAGTGGAGGAATCGACTCTTCTGTCGTCGGATATCTGATTAAGCGTGCAATGCCTGAACATTCATTGGGTGTAATCATGCCATGTAAAAGTGGTGATCAAGACCAGACCGATGCCCAGGCAGTTGTTAAAGGTGTAGAGCTTGATCATTTAGTAGTGGATTTATCAACACAGCATGACTCTTTATTCGGCTCTATCCAACAAGGTATTGAACATAAAAAGGAATGGAATGATCAACGCGCCCAATTGGCTGATGCTAATTTGCGTGCAAGACTACGTATGAGCACACTCTATACAGTAGCAACGAATTACAATTATTTAGTTGTCGGTACAGATAACGCCGCTGAATGGTATACAGGTTACTTCACTAAGTATGGAGACGGTGGCGTTGACCTCGTACCTTTACTGCATTACACGAAATCTGAAGTCCGTGAATTAGCAAAAGAATTGGGTGTACCGAATCAAGTGATTGAGAAGGCACCGAGTGCAGGGCTATGGCACGGCCAAACTGATGAGGAAGAGATGGGCGTTTCTTACGATGTCATAGATGCTTATCTTAAAGGTGATAAAGATCTCGACGAAAAAGATGTCGAAACGATTGAGAAAATGCACAATAAAACGTCTCATAAGCGTGCTCTGCCTAAATCTCCGCCGGACTTCCATTATTTCACATTAGAATAAACGCATGATGAAGCACCTCTTATTTCAAACTAATGAAACGGAGGTGTTTTCATGTTAAAAAAGATGTTGATCTTATTAACCGTTGTCTTGCTTTCAGCCTGTACTTATGTCGATCCTAGAAAAGACAATAGTCTGACGAATAGTGAACAAATCACAGAGATTCACACAGATGAAAAGGTTACGGATGAAGAGCTCATTCGATACAATTTGTACGAGAACCCTTATGAGTATTATGAAAAGAAAGAACTCGAGGGTACCATGGATAATACTAGTGGTGGTGGCACGATGTCGGATGATACCGGCAAACGCGTCGAGCGTGAGAGACAAATTTACTATGAACTCGTACGATTAGAAGAAGTAAGACAAGCTGGGGTTTCAATAAGACCTCAAAAAATCACTGTCGCAATAAATCTTGAAAGTCGGACAGAACCTGAAGAAGCTGTTGAAAAAGTTAGAGAAGTAGTAGAAAATATAACAGGGCGAACCGATATAGATGTAATTGTAGATGGCGAGCATAATAATCGTATTGAAGATACTGATTAATGGAAAGTGGAAGAAGAAAAGAGGATAAGTACCTCTTTTCTTTACATATTACAAAAAGGTGGGGAAAACAAATGAAATTTGCAATTGTTACGGGTGCTTCCAGGGGTTTAGGTTTAGAAGTATCTAAAAATTTATTGAAGAATGATTATAATCTGATTACGATATCTAGAAAAAGAAAAACGAATGAGCTTAAAAATCTTGCGAACGAAAACCGCCGTTCCTATTTCCATCATTCTTGTGATTTGAGTGACTTAGAAGCTTTTAACGATACATTACATGAAATAGTCGTATCTCTTACGAATCAAAAGGAAATCGAAGAGTTATTGATTGTGAATAACGCTGGGATGGTATCACCTATGGGACCAGTTGGTGAACTAAAAAACTATTCGATTGCACAACATGTTGCTGTCAACTTGACTGCTCCTATGTTGTTAGTGAATACGATAAAAAAAGATGTAGAAGTTGGACATCTTTTCGTAGTTAATGTAACTTCTGGCGCAGCTGAAAATGGTATGTATGGTTGGAACGCCTATTGTTCGACTAAAGCAGGAGTTAATATGTATACGGAAACGGCAGCACTCGAAGCAGAGGCTCTCAAGTCTGGTGATATGCATGTGGCATTCAGTCCTGGTGTGATGGATACAGATATGCAAAAAGAAATTAGAGGAACAGATGAGCACTCTTTCCAAGCAGTCGATAAGTTCAAACAACTGAAAGAAAACGGAGAGCTAAGAAGCCCTAAAGAAGTAGCTGATCTCATGACGGAATTGATCGTTGAACGTCAATCAATCCAAAACGGAAAAGTTTATCACGTCAATGATTTAAGCAAATAGTACGACCTAAGGGGGAATTATCATGGCCGGACATTCTAAGTGGCATAATATTAAGCACAAGAAAAATGCTAAAGATGCTAAACGCGGGAAAATTTTTATGAAGTTGGCGAAAGAGATTTATGTAGCTGCTAAAGAGGGTGGGGGAGACCTTGAAACCAATGCATCTCTTCGACTAGCGGTAGATAAAGCAAAAGCTAATAATATGCCTAATGAAAATATTGACCGTGCAATCAATAAAGCGACTGGTAATTTAGACGGTGAAAATTATGAAGAGCTGACCTATGAAGGGTATGGCCCTGGTGGAGTTGCTGTAATGGTGGATGTACTTACTGACAACAAAAACCGCACTGCATCAGAGGTTCGACATGCTTTTTCAAAAAATAACGGGAACCTTGGTGAAAACGGTTGTGTATCTTTCATGTTTCAAAGAAAAGGTTATATGGTAATCGACCGTACGAAAACGGACGTTGACGAGGACGAATTCATGTTAGAGGCGATCGAGGCTGGATGTGAAGAGGTTGAAGCTAGTGATGAAGTGTTTGAAGTCTTCACTTCTGTGGATGATTTCGACAAAGTTAAACAATCGCTTGATCAATCTTATGAGTTTGAAGTGGCAGAATTAACGATGTTTCCAGATACTTATACAGAGGTAATCGAAGAACATGACGAAGATATGGAAAAACTTATTGATATGCTTGAAGACTTGGATGACGTTCAAGATATTCACCACAATAAACAGTAATTGTAGAAGTTCCACTCAATGCGATAGTTGTGTGGAACTTTTACACTTTAAGAAAGTAATTAAAGGATAGAAAAATAAGTCAGTTGGCACCAAAAATTGTTTTAAAAACCTAATATTTTCTTTGTAAATTAGCAAACAGGTAACAATTACATTCAGGTATAGAACATGTTAAAATAAATGGAGAACATCTGTTCATTTTTAAAGAATTCGTTGTAGTCAATTCAGGAGGAACGATATGTACGCATACATAAAAGGAAAGTTAGAAGATGTCTTCGAAGACCATCTAGTTATTGATGTATCAGGCATAGGATATGAAATTTATAGCCCTAACCCTTATAATTTTCAAAGACAAATCGAGCAAGAAGTTAAAATATATACATATTTCCATGTGCGTGAAGATGCACAAATTTTATACGGTTTCAAAGAGCAAGAAGAAAAGTCTCTGTTCAAAAAGTTATTGAATGTATCTGGAATAGGTCCCAAGAACGCCTTATCGATTGTCGGTCAGACTTCTGCGCATGATTTTGCATTGGCCATCGAGCATGAGGATGATGGATTCTTGACGAATTTCCCGGGCGTTGGTAAGAAGACTGCCCGCCAGATGATATTAGATTTGAAAGGTAAAGTAGACGAATGGATGCATAGTGGTGGTGCAACTATGACTGAACCTGATGCAGGATCAGTGAATATCACTACGATGTCCACAGAAGGGGCGGACGAAGCTCTTGAAGCTTTGAAGGCGCTTGGTTACTCATCACGTGAAATCAACCGGATTTCGGGCAAATTGAAGGCTTATGACGGCCATTCGACGGATGATTTCGTGAAAAAAGGTCTACAATTATTAACGAGTAAACGTTAAAAGTGGGTGAAAGAATGGACGATCGAATGGTATCGGGTGAATTACAAACAGACGATACACAAGTGGAACAGAGTTTACGACCTTCCACATTAGCACAATATATCGGACAAAATGAATCAAAGAAAAATCTTAGCATTTTTATAGAAGCTGCAAAAATGCGTGAGGAATCATTAGATCACGTTCTGTTATATGGGCCACCTGGACTTGGTAAAACGACAATGGCATCCATCATTGCTAATGAAATGAATGTGCAGTTTCGGACAACTTCAGGGCCAGCAATTGAAAGAGCAGGAGATTTGGCTGCCATTTTATCTTCATTAGAAATCGGGGATGTATTATTTATTGATGAGATTCATCGCTTACCTCGATCAGTAGAAGAAATCCTTTATCCTGCTATGGAAGATTTCTTTCTGGATATTGTCATCGGTGAAGGTTCAAGTGCAAGGTCGGTCCGCCTTGACTTACCACCTTTTACATTAGTAGGTGCCACAACAAGAGCTGGACTCCTTTCTGCACCTTTGCGTGACCGTTTTGGTATACTGAACCGCTTAGAATTTTATAATATGGAGGACTTGAGCCAAATCATCAGACGGACAGCAGATATTTTTGAAATTGAAATCGATGCAGAAGCTGCTGGGGAAATTGCTTCAAGGTCCAGAGGAACTCCGCGTATTGCCAACCGTTTACTAAAACGAGTGCGTGATATTGCACAAGTACAGGAAGAAGCTCAAATCTCTTATGAAACGACTAAGAGAGCTCTTAAAATGCTTCAAGTGGACCAGCACGGATTGGATCATATCGATCATAAGTATCTTCTTGGGATCATTGATAAATTCGGTGGTGGCCCAGTAGGTTTAGACACAATATCGGCGACAATCGGTGAGGAATCACAGACAATTGAGGATGTTTATGAACCATTTTTGCTACAAGAAGGGTTTATACAAAGGACACCACGAGGAAGAGTGGCTACGATGAAATCATATGAACATCTCAATCGGGAGGTTAATAACTCTTGACGGACATCGGGAAGTTATTTATTTTCATAGGAGTCTTGTTTGTCATCATTGGACTAGTCTGGGGCTTAATTGGAAAGCTCCCTGGAGATATTACATTTAAAAAAGGAAATACGACCATATACTTTCCAATCGTGACATCGATTGTGATAAGCATTATCTTAAGCTTAATATTTTTCATTATTGGAAGATTTCGATAGAAGGACGTGCTAGATAGATGAACGTTAATGATTTTGATTTTGATTTGCCAGAGGAGTTGATTGCTCAAACTCCTTTGAAAGATCGAGCTGCCTCTAAATTGATGGTGATTGATCGAGATAAAGGATCTGTAGAAAATAAGCAGTTTCCTTCAGTTGTTGATTATCTTAATCCTGGAGATTGTCTCGTTTTGAACAATACAAAAGTTCTTCCCGCCAGGCTTCTTGGGGAAAAAGAGGAGACAAAGGGAAAGGTAGAGATGTTATTGCTTCACCAAACAGGTGAGGATGAGTGGGAGGCGTTAGTTAAGCCTGCCAAAAAAATTAAGGTTGGAACTCGTGTTTCTTTTGGTGATGGATTATTGACAGCTGAATGTACAGAAATCCGTGATCAGGGTTTACGAATCGTAAAGTTCGAATATGATGGTATTTTTCTTGAAGTACTGGATCAACTAGGAGAAATGCCTTTACCACCTTATATAAAAGAGCAACTGGATGACCGTGATCGTTATCAAACAGTCTACGCGAAAGAAGTCGGATCAGCTGCCGCACCAACGGCTGGGTTACACTTCACAGATGAAATCCTGGAACGTATCAGAGCCAAAGGAATTAAAATTGCTTATCTGACGCTCCATGTTGGGCTAGGTACATTTCGACCTGTGCAAGTAGATGACGTAGAAGAACACGATATGCATTCAGAGTTTTATCAATTGGATCAAGAAACTGCAGATCTTTTAAATGATGTGAAACAAAATGGGAATAGTGTGGTTGCAGTCGGGACTACATCTGTTAGGACCTTGGAAACTATTGCAAGGGATGAACAGGGAAAATTCAAAGGATCAAGTGGATGGACTGATATTTTCATCTATCCTCCTTATCGTTTTCAGGCGATTGATGCAATGATTACGAATTTTCATTTACCGAAATCAACATTAATTATGTTAGTTAGTGCTTTTGCATCTAAAGAATTAATTTTACGTGCTTACGAAGAGGCTGTGCGTGACCGGTATCGTTTTTTCAGTTTTGGAGATGCGATGATTATTTTATAAATGGTAGGAGAATTTAAAATGGCGATCAGCTATGAACATATTAAAACTTGTAAACAAACTGGGGCAAGGCTAGGGCGAGTGCATACTCCTCATGGTTCTTTTGATACTCCTGTTTTTATGCCAGTAGGAACATTGGCGACAGTTAAAACTATGGCACCTGAGGAATTAAAAGAGATGGGTGCGAATATGATTTTATCAAACACGTATCACTTATGGCTTCGACCAGGTGAAGATATCATTGAAGAAGCGGGTGGACTCCATAAGTTCATGAACTGGGATGGATCTATTCTTACAGATTCCGGTGGATTTCAAGTATTTAGTTTGAGTGATATGCGTAAAATAAAAGAAGAGGGCGTGCACTTCCGAAATCACTTGAATGGAGAGAAATTGTTTTTATCTCCAGAAAAGGCGATGCACATACAAAACTCATTAGGTTCTGACATCATGATGGCCTTTGATGAGTGCCCACCATACCCAGCAAGTTATGAATACATGAAGTCTTCTGTGGAACGGACGAGCCGCTGGGCAGAAAGATGCCTTGAAGCTCACCAGAAACCTGACTCACAAGGGTTATTTGGTATTGTACAGGGCGGAGAATATGAGGAATTAAGAAAACAGAGTGCGAAAGACCTTGTTTCAATGGACTTCCCAGGCTACGCGATTGGTGGGTTGTCAGTAGGAGAACCTAAAGATGTGATGAACCGAGTACTCGAGTTCACGACACCTATATTACCTTCTGATAAGGCACGCTATCTTATGGGGGTTGGTTCACCGGATTCATTGATTGATGGTGCTATTCGTGGAATTGACATGTTCGATTGCGTACTTCCTACTCGAATTGCTCGTAATGGAACTTGCATGACATCCAATGGCCGTCTGGTTGTTCGAAACGCTAAATTTGCTAGGGATTTCACACCACTTGATGAAAACTGTGATTGCTACACATGCCGTAATTATACGAAAGCTTACATTCGTCATCTA
Organism: Halalkalibacillus sediminis; assembly: GCF_002844535.1. NCBI lineage: Bacteria > Bacillati > Bacillota > Bacilli > Caryophanales > Bacillaceae > Halalkalibacillus > Halalkalibacillus sediminis. The sequence goes on along the minus strand of NZ_PJNH01000001.1, from coordinate 935,863 downwards.
ATCAAAACGAATGAAACGTTGGGTTTAAGATTAACTACTTATCATAATCTTTACTTTCTGGTAAAATTGATGGAGGATGTTAGACAAGCCATAAGAGAAGATCGCCTTGGTGATTTTCGAGATGAATTCTTTGAACGATATGGCTTTAATAAACCTAATGCAAAGAACTTTTAGGAAGGGGGTCAATATAAATGGAAATTCTAGGAACTTTAGCTCCGATATTGCTATTCATTTTGTTGTTCTGGTTGATCTTAATCCGTCCACAGCAAAAACGTCAAAAGCAAGTAAGAGAAATGCAAAGCAACTTGCAAAAAGGTGATCGTATCATTACGATCGGTGGTCTTCATGCAACTGTACACGCAGTAGATGAAGGTTCACTTGTACTAGAAGTGAATGATGGAAACAAACTTACATATGACCGTAACTCGGTCAGAGAAGTTGTTACATCTAACGATTAATTAAAGGTAGAAGGGCGAGTCGTTGAGACTCGCCCTTTTCTTATGCGTTGAGAATTTTTATTCTTCGGTTAGTGATCGTTAATTCGTGTGTAGTGACAGTTAATCTATAATTGGTGACTGATAATTTACCTTTAGTGATTGTTAATCAACGGTTAGTGACCACTATTACACTACTATTGAACGATAAGCCACAACTATTAATTTCATTCAGAACATTCCTTACGCTGTTTTCCTGAAATTAACCCCTACCATGCTACCGATGGTGCTAGCCAGTAAGAAGATTGCAAAGTAGAGTGTTTGATTGTGGTGAACCCATTGGTCGTTAGCAAGAAATTGATATATTAGTATCCCGAAAACGTATACTGCTCCGATCAAGACACCAGTCATCCACCCCTTGTCCATGGTCATCTTTCCGCCAATCAAACCTCCAACCATAAGTATAAGTACACTTGTAATAAAGGTTGTCCAGCGAAGGGTTGAATTAGTCACATCACCAAAATAGATAAAGAGCGCAATAACTAAACTAGTTAGTAGCATGAAGATAACAACAGCTGCTACGCCGAACGTAATAGCCCTTAATCTCTCGTTCAAATCGATTACCTCCTTTTTGTCCTATTTGATAACAATCTATGCATGTTTCAAAGATAAAAGACGTATTTATGGATAAGAACAGTTGTCATGAAACAAAAAGGGGTACATGTCATGGAACCAATACTAGCAGTAACGATTTTCCTTATTAGCTACTTTTTTTTACTAATGGACAAAATCAATCGAGCACTGATTGCTTTGTGTGGATCATCTTTGATGGTTTTATTCGGATTATTTACTTGGGATGATGCTTTATCTTCTTATGTTGACTGGAGCACAATCATGCTCTTATTTTCGATGATGGTGTTAATCGCGATCACTCAACGGACAGGTGTGTTCGAATTTGTTGCTTTGTGGATGATAAAAAAAGTCGAAGGCCGTCCTGTACCACTCTTTATTTGGATTGGGACATTAACGGCGATCGGGTCCGCTTTACTCGACAATGTGACAACCGTTTTGTTATTTGTACCGGTATTGATGCACTTGTTCAAACAATTGAATTTGCCTGCCTTCCCTTACCTTGTAATGGTTATTATCACTTCTAATATCGGTGGAACTGCTACGATGATCGGTGATCCACCTAATATAATGATTGGACAAGCAGTGCCTCATTTTACTTTCATATCTTTCATCATCCACCTAGGGCCTGTTGTCCTCCTTATTTTTATCATCACGATGCTATTTCTGCTTGCATTATTTAAGAAAAAAATCACGAGTACTCGACGTGTCGACCGATCGTATATTGAGAATATTGACCCTCAAAAGTCACTTAGGAAAACACCATTACTCTATCAGTCCGTTATCATATTGATTTTAACGATGGTGGCATTCACACTCCATAGCTCACTCCATTTAGAGCTGACGACTATTGCGATTATGTCTGCACTACTGTTGTTGTTACTGTCTGAGAAAGAAGCTTCATGCGATGTTATATTTCAAAAGATAGAATGGACGACGCTATTTTTTTTCATAGGATTATTCGTCTTAGTGGGTGGATTAGAATCCACAGGCATCATCGACCGTGTGGCATTAATGTTCATTGAAATGACGGAAGGCGATGTAATGGTCGCATCATTCGTTATATTATGGTCTGCCGGAATTTTGTCTGGATTCGTAGATAACATTCCTTATGTCGCATCGATGATTCCGATTGTATACGAATTTCAGGAATTTGGGATCCAGTCAATCGACCCTATGTGGTGGGCACTCGCACTTGGAGCCTGTTTGGGCGGGAATGGTTCTTTGTTAGGAGCTTCGGCCAATGTAGTAGTGGCTGGAATTGCTAGCACGAACCAAGTTCATATACGTTTTGTCCGTTATATGCTGTATGGGTTTTCGATTGTGATTCTTTCACTGATTGTCTCCTCAGTTTACCTGTACGTTCGCTACTTTATGCTCTAACCAAATGAATAAAGTCGTCATCTTAGGAGAACGTACAAGTATTATCTCATGTAAAATAGAGGGACTAAGATGACTAATGAAATCCTCGTGTTAATTATAAGAACTATCGGAGTCTATATCGCTATATTTCTCGTGTTTCGTTTAATGGGAAAAAGAGAAATCGGTGAGTTAAGCGTCATGGACCTTGTCGTATTCATATTACTTGCTGAAATTGCGATATTTGCAGTTGAAAAAACGGAACAGTCCTTTTTCTTTTCAATGATTCCGATGCTTGTGCTTTTGGTCATTCAGCGACTTACTGCATATCTTTCTTTGAAAAGTGTCACATTCAGAAATTGGTTAGATGGGAGGCCGTCCGTTGTCATCCGAAAGGGAGAAATTAATGAAGATGAAATGAAGAGGCAGAGATATAATATGGAGGATTTAATGATTCAGCTTAGGGAAAAGGGGGTCATTGAAGTTAGCGAAGTAGAAATGGCCGTTTTAGAAACCAACGGGAAGCTGTCTGTCTTTGAAAAAAAAGATCAACCACCTGATGTGATTGATCCGTTGATCATGGACGGTCAGTTTCAAGAAGAAACATTAAAATCGTTGTCTTTGACCAAAGACGAAGTCCTTTCGATGTTGAAAAGAAAGGGTTTGTACGAGATAGACCATGTGTCATTAGCACAATTGAATACCGATGGCTCGCTTTTTATCGACATGAAGAATTGATTATTATCGGGTCGCCCTATTTTTTAATTGATTCCATTCGTCGCGTGAGATGATTTGAAATAGAAATAATCCGATGATATAGACGATCGTCATGAATAGGATACTTAATACTAATAAAGGAAGCTCACTCATCGGGGTGAGCATTTTTTGTGAGTATGACCCTGTGAGATACGTAATTAGCAACAAAGAAATCATTTTTAATATCAGTGGTACCGGTAGTGCGAAATGAATAACACGGTAAAGCGTAATAAAGTGCAAAATTGTGACCACTAGTATCCCGACGAGTACAGCAATGACGACCCCATCGATTCCAAACGAAGGTTTCGTTGCGAGTGTCCATAGTATGGTCAGTTTCACCACAGCGCCTATAAGGCTATTGATCATAGCATGTTTCGCGAAGTCCAGTGATTGTAATGTCGCCTGTAGCGGAGCCTGAAAGTATAACAATATAAAGAATGGGGCCATGAAAGTCAGGAATTGGGCTCCATTCACACTGCCATAGATCAACTGTAGAATAGAGACAGCGAACAACATGAATACAATCGTCACTAATCCACCTGAAGCAAACGATAAGCGCAAAGCTTGTCTGATGCGGTAATGGACCGCCCTTTGATGTCCTAATGCATTCTCTTCACTTACTGACGGTATCAAAGCAACTGACAATGAGTGTGTAATGAATGTCGGCAGCAGAAGTAGTGGTAAAACGTATCCTGTTAGTTGCCCATACATTTTCGTGCTCTCTGAGACAGTGTAACCGGCAATGAATAGACTCTGAGATACTAATATCGGTTCTAGAAAATAAGTTACTGAACCGATCATACGATTTCCTGCAGTAGGTAATGCGATCCTCATAATGTTATTGAATGTATCTTTTAAATAATGAAAAGGCGTACTGAAAAGGTGACGTGGGAGCCCGCGGTTATATCTTTTGTAACAGATATAGATGTAGACGAGTGACACGAACTCTCCTATAATCACCGATAACATTGCCCCACCTGTCGCATATGCAAGGCCATATGGAAGAAAGGCTTGTACCATCACGACAACTAAAAAAATCCGGACGACTTGTTCAATTACTTGTGCAGTGGCCTGTGGAATCATATTTTGCATCCCTTGGAAATAACCCCTGAATACAGATGAAATCGCGATGATCGGAATGATTGGGCTGATCATGAGCATCGGGATGTATGTCCGGTCGTCAAGTAGCATTTCTTTTGCAATGATAGGTGCTACATAAATGAATACAACTGTTAAAATAATGCTCAGTGTAATCGTTATGGAGAAAGAGACATATAAAATTTTTCTGATCCGCTGTGATTGCTTCTGTGCATTTGCCTCTGCCACCAGTTTTGAAATTGCGACTGGAATCCCCAATTGAGATAAAGTGATCATCAAAAAGAGAGCAGGCATGACAAGCATGTAAACACCTACACCCTCGTCCCCTAATAATCTAGCTACGACAATACGATTGATAAAACCCAGTAGTCGACTGATCATACCAGCTATGATGAGAATTATTGCACCTTTAATGAAAGTTTGTTTCGTCATAATTTGCTTGCCTACCTTCTCAAAAATATGAAAGTTCGGTACAATAATTTATATGCGTTAAAAGGTACAAGTCATGACAGAGACTTATTATTATAGGAGGCTAGATGCCGTGGAACCAATCGTAAAGCACGTAGACCGCTGGAGACCTTATATTAAGGACGTTTTACAAAGTAAAGTGGACGAGTTACAATTGTTAGGATATGATGGCGCGAACGAGCGCGAGGTGTGGGATTGCTTGATGCAAAAGGTTTGGAGAAAGAAACAAGAAAAGCAGTTGCATGAAGTAATTCAAGATGTTTTACATTTAAAAGATGGAACGTATATGAATTATTTATCCATTCAAGCACAAGCACAAGGGATGGAATCAAATGATTTAGCACAACAAATCGAAGCTCTGAATGAGTGGGAATCAAATAATAAATAAAAATAGGAAGATAGTCTCGTGAAGGCTGAATAAGGGGGAACCAGTACATATGAAACGGACGGGAAGGATAGTTGCCTTTTTTCTCGTCGTCCTATTGATTGGAACGACGATTGGAACGACGACGAATTCGATTGCTAAAGACATACCACTAGGTCTAGATCTCCAAGGTGGTTTTGAAATTCTATATGAAGTAGAGCCGCTGAATGAAGGTCAAGAGGTTAATGATCAAATGCTGAACGCGGTGGTGGAGAGCCTCTATCAACGTGTAGATATTTTAGGAGTAAACGAACCTCAGATTGACATCGAAGGAGACGACCGCATCCGTGTACAATTAGCTGGTGTAAGTGACCAGAATGAAGCACGTGAAATCTTATCGACTACTGCGGAACTGTCTTTTAGAGGAGTAAATGATAAATTATATTTTGATGGTTCACAGTTGGTTGAAGGAAGCGCGATGCAAGACTTCTCAGAATCGAACCAACCTATTGTAACTTTAGAAACAAAAAGTGATTTTGAAAATAGTGATTATGAAAATTTTCAGGACGTTACAAGAGAAATTTCTCAAAAACCAGCGGGAGAGAACTTGTTAGTTATCTGGTTGGATTATGAAGAGGGAGACTCTTTTGAAGAAGAACTAGAAAAGCCAGAGGAAGATCAAAAGTTCATCTCTGCTCCTCGTGTGAGTCAGGTTATTACGGGGAATGATGTGATGATTGAAGGGCAGTTCACAATTGAAGAAGCTCAGCAACTTGCGGATATTTTGAATGCAGGTTCATTGCCAGCGAACTTGAATGAAGTGTATTCTGTCGCGGTTGGTGCTCAATTTGGTGAACAAGCATTTGATAAAACGTTATTTGCAGGTATGCTAGGTATTGTTTTAATTTTCTTATACATGATTGCCTATTACCGTTTCCCTGGTTTAATTGCGACTATTACATTAAGTGCATATATTTACTTGATTCTACTTGTCTTTTACCTGATTAATGGTGTGTTGACACTTCCTGGTATTGCAGCACTAGTACTAGGTGTTGGTATGGCGGTTGATGCGAATATTATCACTTATGAGCGATTGAAAGAAGAATTGAAAGCTGGTAAGACGTTAAGATCAGCGTTTAAAGCTGGTAACAAACGTTCCTTAGGTACGATATTGGATGCCAACATAACAACGATTCTTGCAGCGATTGTACTATTCATTTTCGGTACAAGCTCTGTTAAAGGTTTCGCAACGATGTTGATTATCAGTATATTGTTAAGTTTCATTACTGCCGTATTCGGCTCACGCTTACTTCTTGGCCTTTGGGTGAAGAGTAAAGCACTGAACAAGAAGCCGAAATGGTTCGGTGTTAAACCGAATGAAATCCAAGATATTGAAAAAGGCGAAGAGGTTAAACCGCATTTTCTTGGGAAAACATTCGATTTCGTGCAACATCGCAAAAAGTTTTTTGCTATATCTTTAGCCCTCTTAGTTGTTGGTGGACTCTTCTTATCGATTGTCGGTTTGAATCTCGGAATAGACTTCAAAGCTGGTTCTCGTGTCCAGGTCTTATCCGATCAAGAAGTGACCCAAGAAGAGGTTCAATCACACTTTGATGAGCTTGGTTTTTCTCCCCAACAAATAATCTTGGCGGGAGATGATAATGAAATCGGAATGGCTCGTTTCGACCGAACTCTTTCACAAGAAGAAATCGGTGAACTGAATAATTATTTCGAAGAGGAATACGGTAATCAACCAAATGTCAGTACGGTATCACCGCAAGTAGCAGAAGAACTTGTGATGAATGCGATTTACGCCGTGATGTTCGCTTCGATCGGTATAATCATTTACGTTACCTTCCGATTTGAACTAATCTCAGGTGTCACAGCGATTATAGCTTTGCTACACGATGCATTTTTCATCTTGGCGTTGTTCAGCATATTCCAGTTTGAATTCAGTATTATCATTATCGCTGCCATATTGACGATTGTCGGTTACTCGATCAATGACACGATTGTTACATTTGACAGGATACGTGAGAACTTACGACTTGAGAAGCGGGTCAAATCATTCAAATCTCTAGCAGCAATCGTAAATAAAAGTTTGATGCAGACATTAGCACGTAGTTTTAACACGGTGATTACAGTCGTATTCGCTGCATTGATGTTATTCATTTTCGGTGCGCAAGCGATTACGTACTTCTCGTTCGCCCTCATTGTCGGCTTAATTGCTGGTACTTACTCTTCTCTATTCTTAGCAGCTCAGCTATGGTTAGTGTGGAGAGGTCGAACAGTAGAGTCTAATCCAGTAGATTACACGAAGAAAAAACCATCAGGTGGACCACAAGTATAATAAAAAGTTCCGCACTCCAGTTTGAGGGGTGCGGATTTTTAATCATTATCTAATACAAGGATAGGATTGCGCCACTTATTCTGTTAAACAAAGGTGTTTGTCCTATTTTGGATGATTTAAAAAAGGTGGATATTTTTTCAATAATTCGGGTAAACAAGAAATAACAGAAAGGTAGGAGGTTTTAATAAATGAAACAGCAATCATGGATTATTTTTACATTAGTATTTGCTATCATTATTGCTGTATTCGCTGTTATTAATGTGGATGCAGTCGAAGTGGACTTTCTTTTCACATCAGCTAATGCACCGCTGATTCTTATTATCTTACTTTCAGCATTATTAGGAGGTTTGTTAGTCACTGGTGTAAGTTTTTCTAAATTTTATCAGATGAAGAGAAAGCTGAAAACGTTTGAAAATGAGAAGAGTTCGAGAGATGGTTCAGCGACTTATCAGGATAACAAAAAGGACCGAGAAAAATTTGAGGCTGAAGAAACACCTCAGGATCAGGACCCAACTTATTAATTATTTCTTAAAGTTCTATACGTGATTGATACCCTTGATGAGCTCTAGTATAATGAGTTCGTCAGGGGTGTATTTATGTTAGAAAGTAAAATGAATTGGAAAATACAAACGGAAGATATACATCATTCATTAGATTTGAACATATCACCGGTTTTGAAAAGGATGTTAGCTAAAAGAGGAATCGTAACAGTCGATCAAGCGAAAGCTTTTTTGCGCCCCTCTTTAAATGACTTACACGACCCTTTTTTATTTGATGATATGGAAAAAGTTGTCGAGCGGATCCGTCAAGCAATCGACCAACAACAACCAATTCTAGTATATGGTGACTACGATGCGGATGGCGTTACATCTACATCGGTAATCGTACGCACATTGAAACTTTTAGGCGCAGAAGTTGACTTTTACATACCAAACCGCTTTACAGAAGGTTACGGTCCTAATGAAGCTGCTTTTCAAGAAGCTCATGCGATGGGGTTTGAAGTTATTATCACAGTTGATAATGGCATAGCTGCACCACATGAAGCTAGGGTGGCGAAAGAATTAGGAATCGATCTCATAATTACAGATCACCACGAAGAGCAAGATGAACTGCCTGATGCATTTGCGACTATCCACCCAAGGTTAGCTCCTGATTATCCATTTAACGACTTAGCAGGAGTCGGAGTTGCTTTAAAAGTCGCAGAAGCATTATTAGGTGAACTTCCTAAAGAACTACTTGAGTATGCAGCTATTGGAACAGTAGCAGATTTAGTTCCATTGCAAGGGGAAAATAGAGTATTAGTTTATTATGGATTAAAAGAATTGACGAACTCGAAGCTTCCAGGAATCCAAGCATTAAAACAAATTGCGCGTATCTCTGAAGATGTGACAGAGGAGACGATCGGCTTTGTTATGGGTCCTAGGTTGAACGCTGTCGGAAGACTTCAAGATGCATCATTGGCAGTGGAACTTCTTTTAGAGGAGGATCCTGAAGTAGCTATCGAGATGGCCGGGGAGATCGATCGGCTTAATCAAGAAAGACAAAAAATCGTAGCTAGCATTGCCGATGAAGCTATTTTAGAAGTCGAGGAAAAATTTAAAGGAGATCGTGTGTTGATAGTAGCGAAGGAAGGGTGGAACCCTGGTGTCTTAGGGATTGTCGCCTCTCGTTTAGTGAACACTTACGATCGTCCTGCTATTGTCTTAGGAATAGATCCGGAAACTCATACTGCTAAAGGTAGTGCCAGAAGTATCCCAGCGTTTGATTTATTTAAAAACGGGATGACAGTCAGAGATTATTTCATTCACTTTGGCGGACACTCTCAAGCCGCTGGGATGACACTCTCCTTAGACCAATTAGATCCACTAAGAAAAGCTTTGAATGAAAAGGCATTCAATGATCTAACAGAAGAAGATTTTCAAACGCCACTTGAGATCGAAGATGAGTTGAATTTAGAAGAAATCGACATGGCACTCCCAGAAGAATTGAGCCAGCTGTCACCATTCGGTATGAACAATCCCAAGCCCGTTTTCAAGTTCAACGGCATTCAATTGAGTCAAATGAGAAAAATTGGAGCGAAGCAAAACCATATTAAGTTGTTAGGCCAAAAAGATGGTCGATCAATTGATATGATTGGTTTCCAACTCGGCCAACTAGCTGACCATCTGACACTGAACTCTACAGTGGATGTTGCCGGAGAAATTGAAATCAATGAATGGAACGGCACGAAAAAGTTACAGATCAAGTTGAAAGACCTTCAGTGCTTGGAATGGCAATTATTCGATTATCGTGGTAGTAAAAACTTGCAAAGAATACATGAAAGCATACCAACGAATGAAACAGTGGCTATATATTTCAATGATGCCATCCGGGCAGATGAGACCAAATTGAAGACTTTGAATATTAATGATCCTCAATTGGACGAACAATTAGAAACTGCAAATAGAATTGCTCTACTCGACCTTCCTGATCATTTAGATGTTTTTGAACAAGTCCTAGGGAAGTCAAGATTCCACTCGATTTATTTATGTTATCCGACGAATCAAGGACATTTCTTTTCATCTGTGCCTACAAGAGATCAATTTAAGCAATTGTATGGTATATTGAAAAAGCATCAAACGATCCAAGAAGAACAGAAATTACAATTAGCTCAAGCAAAAGGCTGGAATCAGTCACAACTAGATTTTATGATTAATGTGTTTTTTGACCTGAATTTTGTTAAAATAGTGAATGGTAAAATTGTCTTTCAAGAGGATGTGCAACCACGTCCTTTAACAGAATCAAATACCTATCAGCAGAAAATTCGTTCCATTCAAGTAGAGGAAAAATTACTTTATGCCTCTTATAATGAAATGAAAGAGTGGTTCGAACATCGAATGAATGCCCATTCGAGGGAAGGAGCAGTAGTACATGGATTATAAAGAACATATAACGATTGTTGAGGATTGGCCAAAAGAGGGGATCCGTTTCAAAGATATTACGACATTAATGGATAATGGACCTGCATTCAAATCAGCAGTTGATGACATTGTAGAGTATGCTAAAAAGTTAGATATAGATGTAATTGTAGGTCCTGAAGCAAGAGGTTTTATCGTGGGGTGCCCCGTATCATATGCACTAGCAAAGGGGTTTGCTCCTGTACGTAAAGAGGGTAAACTACCACGAGAAACGATTAAAGTTGATTATGGTCTTGAATATGGAAGCGATGTGCTGACTATTCATAAAGATGCAATCAAGCCTGGTCAGCGAGTTTTAATCATTGATGACTTATTGGCAACAGGTGGAACGATCGAAGCGACGATAGACCTCGTGAATCAGCTAGGTGGAGAGGTTGCAGGTTGTGCTTTTCTTATTGAATTGACTTACTTGAATGGTCGTGACAAACTAGAAGGATACGATGTCTTGACCTTAATGCAATACTAATTTGAAATTTGTTAGATATTATAGAGCTGGCTCTATTAAATAGGGTCAGCTACTATTTTTAAGAATAAGAATTGAATTACTTTACAATGAATGAATTATTTTTAATAATGTATAAAAGGTATTTTGACAGAAATTGACCTAGGTGATGAATAATATGGCTAAACATGAAACTAAAACAATAGAAGAAGTACTCGATCATGCTAGTCGCTATCTCAACGAAAAGGACATAGCATTCCTTAGTCATGTCTATGAATATGCGAAGAAAGCACACGAGGGACAAGTACGTAAATCCGGCGAGGAGTATATTGTTCACCCTGTTCAAGTTGCTAATATTCTGATTGATTTAGAGATGGACCCAGCAACTATAGCAAGTGGCTTTTTGCATGATGTAATAGAAGATACAGGCATCACTTTCGAAGAATTGAAAGATGAATTCGGCGAAGAAGTGGCTTCTTTAGTCGAGGGTGTTACTAAATTAGGTAAAATCAAATATAAATCAAAAGAAGAACAGCAAGCTGAGAATCACAGAAAAATGTTCATCGCTATGGCTAAAGATATCCGTGTCATTTTGATTAAATTAGCTGACCGATTACACAATATGCGTACGTTGACCCATCTTCCTGAGGAGAAACAACGTCGTATTGCGAATGAAACTTTAGAGATATTTGCACCTCTTGCGCATCGTCTTGGTATTTCCACTATTAAATGGGAATTGGAGGATGTAGCGTTACGCTATATGCATCCACAACAATATTACCGTATTGTACAGTTAATGAAGCAGAAGCGACAAGAGCGTGAAGAATATATTGATCATGTAATCAATGAAATACATACGCAATTGAAAGATGTGAATATTACGGCTGAAATCTCAGGTCGACCGAAACATCTTTACAGCATTTATCGCAAGATGGTTCTCCAGCAAAAGGATTTCAACGAGATTTATGATTTACTAGCTGTCCGAGTAATCGTCAACAGTATCAAAGATTGCTACGCAGTACTGGGGATTATCCATACTTGTTGGAAACCGATGCCTGGTAGGTTCAAGGATTACATTGCAATGCCTAAACCGAACTTATACCAATCATTGCATACGACTGTCATCGGACCCAAAGGTGACCCATTAGAGGTACAGATACGGACCGAAGAAATGCATGAGATTGCTGAGTACGGGATTGCTGCGCATTGGGCTTATAAAGAGGGTAAAAGTAACAACAATCCTGAAGATATGGCCAAACAATTGGCTTGGTTCCGTGAAATTTTAGAATGGCAAAATGAGACAAGTGATGCTGAGGAATTCATGGAATCATTAAAAGTCGATTTCTTTTCAGACATGGTTTATGTCTTTACGCCAAATGGAGATGTCATCGAACTACCAAGCGGTTCAGTGCCTTTAGATTTCGCTTACCGTATCCATACTGAAGTAGGAAACAAAACTGTAGGTGCGAAAGTGAACGGTAAAATGGAGCCTCTGGATTATAAGCTTCAGACCGGTGACATTGTTGAAATGATGACATCGAAAAGTTCATATGGCCCATCAGAGGACTGGTTGAAAATCACCCAGACTTCTCAAGCGAAAAATAAGATCAAACAGTTCTTCAAGAAGGCAAAACGTGACGATAACGTAGAACGCGGTCGTGAAATGATTGAGAAAGAACTGAAAAGCATGGACTTGAGTCCAAAAGAAATATTAGTGGATGAAAATATTCAAGTCGCTTTGGAAAAGTTCCATTTCAATCATGTAGATGACCTTTACGCAGCGGTAGGTTATCAGGGATTAACATCACAACAAGTAGTGAACCGTTTGACTGAAAAATTACGTGAAAAAGAGAAACCGACTGATTTAGAAGATTCAATCAAAGAAGTCCAACAAGAAGTTGAAAATCGTAAAAATCGTTCATCTGGATCAGGTGTGAGTGTTAAAGGTGTCGACAATTTATTGATTCGACTTTCTCGATGCTGTAATCCGGTGCCAGGCGATGAAATCGTCGGTTTCATTACAAGAGGTCGGGGAGTGTCTGTTCACCGAGCAGATTGTCCAAACATCTCTTCAGAGGAAGAGAGCCGTCTGATAGATGTAGAATGGGAGAATGAAATACAAAGCCGCAAAAGTTATAACGTCGATCTAGAAATTTCAGGATTTGATCGTAGCGGTCTGCTCAATGAAATTCTACATGTGGTCAATGAAACGAATACTACGATTACTTTTGTTACGGGTAAATCTGACAAAAATAAAATTGCGACAATTCACCTGACGATTTTGATTCATAATACGGATCATTTAAAAAGAATCGTCGATAGAGTCAAACAAATCCGGGACGTCTTCACCGTCCAGCGAATCATTCATTAAGGAGAGTCAGCATGCGAGCGGTTATACAGAGGGTTACAAGAGGATCAGTAGAAGTCGATCAGACTGTAACAGGTGAAATAGAACAAGGATTAGTCGTGCTGATCGGTGTTACTCATGATGACAATGAAAAAGATGCACAATTTTTAGCTGATAAAATAGCAAATCTTCGTATTTTTGAAGATGAACAGGAAAAGATGAACTTATCTGTCCAAGATGTAAAGGGAAAAGTGCTATCAATTTCTCAATTTACTCTTTATGGGGACTGTAAGAAAGGACGTCGTCCGAACTTCATGCAAGCTGCGAAACCTGACCACGCTACTCCTTTGTACGAAGCATTTAATGAAGCTGTTGAAGCTAAAGGTGTCCCTGTTGAAACTGGGAAATTCGGAGAATATATGGCTGTTTCTTTACTTAATGATGGACCAGTCACTTTAATTATTGATTCTAACGATTAAAATCAATATTCTCTTGACAGGAGCATCGTAGCCGTATATGATAGTTGAAACAAATACGATTTATAATACCTTTGAAGGAAAAAGTAGCAATAGCGAAACGGATAAAGAGAGGATTCATCGTAGGCTGAAAGTGAATCCATCACGACCTTTTGTGAAAGACATTCTGGAGGTGCTGCATCGAATAAAGTAGGTGCTAGCCGCAGTCGAGCGTTATCGAATGAAGTGGAAGTAAGGTCTTGAACTTACTTCAATCAGGGTGGCAACACGGGTATATCTCGTCCCTATCAATGAAAATTGATAGGGGCGTTTTTTAATTTCTATAGACGGATGAGGGAGGAAATAATAATGAATATTAATGTTCCAAGAGGTACGGAAGATCTTTTACCAAAAGATACTGTGAAGTGGCAGGCGATTGAGAATGCCTACCATCGCCTGGCTAAAATATATAATTATAAAGAGATCAGAACGCCGATTTTTGAACGGACAGAACTTTTCCAACGTGGAGTAGGTGATACGACGGATATCGTCCAGAAAGAAATGTATACGTTCACTGATCGTGGAGATCGGAGCCTTACTCTCCGTCCTGAAGGTACTGCTTCTGTTGCTCGTGCTTTTGTACAGCATAAGATGCACGGTTTGCCTGAACAGCCGACGAAACTTTATTACATTGGTCCAATGTTCAGATATGAACGTCCACAACAAGGACGTACAAGACAGTTCACACAGTTTGGTATCGAGGCAATTGGCAGTGCAGATCCGGCTGTTGATGCAGAAGTTATTTCGTTCGCGATGGAAAGTTATCAGACACTGGGGTTAAAATCATTGAAACTTGTCCTTAACAGCCTTGGTGATCATGAAAGCAGAGAAGCTCATCGTCAAGCTTTGGTGGATCACTTTAAACCAGTAGAGAGTGAACTATGTGGAGATTGCCAACAGCGACTAGAGAAGAATCCCCTTAGACTTTTAGACTGTAAAGTAGACAAGGACCACCCGGCAATGCAAAATGCACCGTCGATTCTCGATTACCTAAATGAGTATTCAGCTAATTATTTCGAACAAGTGAAAAAACATTTAGACCACATGGGCATTGATTTCGTGGTAGATGAGACATTAGTTCGCGGATTAGATTACTATACACATACAGCTTTTGAAATTATGAGTGAGGCAGAAGGTTTTGGATCTATCACGACACTTTCAGGTGGCGGACGTTATGATGGATTGATTCAAGATCTTGGAGGGCCAGAGATAACAGGTATCGGCTTTGCCTTGAGTATCGAAAGATTATTGATGGCTTTGGAAGCTGAGAAAGTAGATCTTGAAGAAGACGAAACGATTGATTGTTATGTCATTACAATGGGCGAGGAAGCTAAATATGCTGGTAGTAAGATTGTAGATCAGCTAAGAAAAACAGGTATTTCTACTGATCAGGACTACTTGGATAAAAAGATGAAGGCCCAATTTAAAGCAGCTGACAGGAATAAAGCACGCTTAGCGCTGATTATCGGTGAAAATGAGTTGAATGAAGGTATCGCCAATTTGAAAAACCTTGAAACAGGCGATCAGAAATCGATATCTTTAGAAGAAATTGTAGAGAAAGTAAAAGCAGAATTATAGGAGGGATCCATCATGAGTGAAAGAAGTCATTGCGGATTTTTATCTGCAGAACAAGTTGGTCAAGAAGTATTATTGAAAGGTTGGGTCCAGAAAAGACGTGACCTAGGTGGGTTGATTTTTGTTGACTTGAGAGATCGTTCAGGAATTGTTCAAGTCGTTTTCAATCCGGATGAAAGTAAAGAAGCTTTAGAAACTGCTGAAAAAATCCGAAGTGAATATGTTATTGAGGTGAAGGGTACAGTTGCAAATCGTGATGAGAGTACTGTGAACCCTAAAATGTTGACTGGAGAAATCGAAGTCATTGCCAAAAATATAGAAATAATTAACACTTCCAAAGCTTTGCCAATTCAAATTGAAGATGAGACGGATGCTACTGAAGAAGTTCGCTTAAAGCACCGTTATCTTGATCTCAGAAGACAATCGATGCAAGAAACTTTCTTGCTTCGCCATCAAGCGGCTCAATCCATCCGAAACTATCTGGGCGGTAATGGCTACCTTGAAATGGAGACGCCTTATTTAACAAAAAGTACTCCTGAAGGTGCTAGAGATTACCTTGTACCAAGCCGTGTGCATGAAGGGGAATTTTTCGCACTACCGCAGTCTCCTCAATTGTTCAAACAGTTGTTGATGGTATCGGGATTCGAAAAATATTATCAGATTACACGTTGTTTCAGGGATGAAGATTTGCGTGCAGATCGTCAACCAGAATTTACTCAAGTGGACATAGAGACTTCTTTCATGTCACAAGAAGAAATCATGGCTATGACTGAAGAAATGCTTCAAAACGTGGTAAGTGAAGTTAAAGGTGTTAAAATCAACCTTCCATTTCCACGTTTGACATACGAAGAAGCAATGGAACGCTACGGTTCTGATAAACCAGATACTCGCTTTGATTTAGAATTGGTAAATTTAAGCGATTTAGTTGAAAATAGTGGATTTAAAGTCTTCAAACAAGCTGTTGAATCAGGTGGAAAAGTGAGTGCAATCAATGTGAAAAATTCAGCTGATCAATTTTCTCGTAAAGACATTGATAAATTAACTGAATTTGTGAAAATATATGGAGCAAAAGGTCTTGCATGGTTAAAAGCAGATGAAGGCACAGTCAATGGTCCTATTGCGAAATTCTTTTCAGAAGAAGAAGTGGAAGGCTTTAAAAATCGTTTAAGTATTGAAGATAATGACTTATTACTATTCGTTGCTGACAGTAAGCAAGTTGTAGCTGAAAGTCTTGGTGCCTTGCGCTCGAAACTTGGAAAAGAATTAGGCTTAATTGATCAATCAGCTTTCAACTTCCTTTGGGTAACTGATTGGCCTCTATTTGAGTACGACGAAGAGTCGAATCGTTATCATGCTGCTCACCATCCTTTCACAATGCCTCAGGATGATGACATAGACAAGATGACGAATGATCCAGCAAATGTTAAAGCACAGGCTTATGACGTGGTGCTAAATGGATTTGAATTAGGTGGAGGATCCCTTCGTATCTACAAGCGTGAAATGCAAGAGAAAATGCTTTCAGTTCTTGGATTTACAGAAGAAGAAGCGAAAGAACAGTTCGGCTTTTTACTGGATGCCTTGGAATACGGTGCACCGCCACACGGAGGTATTGCGTTAGGATTCGACCGATTGGTTATGTTATTAGCTGGTAAAACTAATTTACGTGATACAATCCTGTTCCCTAAAACAGCATCAGCATCAGATCTATTGACGCAAGCACCTTCAGAGGTAAGTCAAGATCAGTTGAAAGAACTTCATCTTCAGTTGCTTGAAAAAGAAGCTAAGAGTAAATAGTATTATTCTAAAGGCGGCACTTCAGGAATTCTAATTTGACTGGTAAAACCTAATTTTAAAAATAAAAAATTGGATCTATTTTACTACTTGCAAGTTCTTGAACTTGGTCAGTGAATGTGCTATTATTCAATTACACTAAATCACACATCAATCCTAATGTGTTCGTCGAGTCCGTCTAAGTTTTGACCGAACACTTATATCTTAGGGAGTCTGCAGTTTTTATGCGGCGTAAATGCCTTTTGAGGACTTACAAAGCATAAAACAGGACACCCACCTGCCTCGAGCGGGTTCAAAACTCTAAGGATAGACGGCACGATTGGGATTGATTACATAAGAACGAACGTTAGCCATTTTCTGTAAAAGGAAAATGGCTTTTTTATAGGGATAAGCTGATTTTCTCAATAAAGCAAGGTGGACACTTCCTAGGGGGTATGTCCAAAACTAATCGAGGTGGGGACATAACTTAATTGTCTGATTAAAAGATGAGCTGTTTCAAGGAATCGCTTAATAAAAAGGCGCTGTTATCGTTTAATGTTGATTTTATCTAGAAAACTTCGTATGGAGGAGAAACACTTGAAGCTGAGACGCCTGAGGGATCAGCTTAGTGCAAAAATTAGTTGAGCGCAAGCCCCTAGGGACGGCTAAAGTCCGTTACGTCCTGTATCGAACGCCGTCATTAGACCATCCAGGTCGTCACAAGCTTTTGCTTCTAAGCGTTTTGACAATATCAACAATGGACTTTAACAGAGCCAATAAAATAAGCAGCAACTTCTCAGCTGCTGCTTACCTAAATGTAAATCTAGTGTTCTTGCTCTTCATTTCATTTAGCAAGCTTTTCTAAGTTTCCATTCTTCTCCATTTTGAACGCAGGTGTCGACAAAGATGTCTCTTCGTCGAACACTACTCGCTTTCTTGCACGCTCCATAATGTTGATGAACATATCATAATCTTCCTTGATGGCTTGGTTCTCTTCTTTTAACTGATTAAGCTGCTTTTTTAGATGTTCATTGTTCGATCTTAGTAATTGTATTTCCTGTTGTAATCTTTCATAATCTGCTGTCTGTCTTTGAAGGTGCTGGTCAGATGACTTTAATTCTTTTAACTGAGCAATGATTGAATCGATAGATACCTTCGGGGATCTTTCTACAGGCTGTGAAAAAGTCTCTTCTCTTAATTGCGGTGTAGGTTCAGATTCCCAAGGTTCTTGTTCTTGTTGATCAAACTCATTGGTCGTTTCAACTAATTTGGCTACACGCGGTTTTTGAGAGTGTTGAGCTCTCTTTCGCTGTTTGCGTTGACGCTTCGCTAAATCTACTGCTTTCTCATAGTTTTGTCTTACCTCTGCATTCCAACGAAAGCCACAAGCAGCCGCAGTGCGATTCAATTCGTCGCCCACTTCTTCAAATGCGTTTAACTGTGTACTACCTTCTCGTATATGACGTAGAACAGTTTCTGCTAATAATAAGTCATCCTCGTGAGACCATGCATCTTGCCGGACTTTTGGCATATAACCATCTCCTTCTCATTCCACATATTTATAGTGCTTTTGTTTTAATAGATTTCTATTTCTATCATGTGCAATTAAAATTCATAATATACATATATTTTATGTGGATATATAGATTACATGACAGTGACCACTGATATTTTCTTGGTTTCACTCGTCCTTATCTGTCTACTAATTACGCTGATAATGTTAAAATGATAAGATAGAAGAGTTATGCAATGAAGCAACTGAAGGAGCTACAAAATGTTATATCAAGAACCTTTATCTTATCGAATGCGGCCACGAACAATCGATGAAGTGGTTGGTCAAGATCACATGATAGGTGAACATACGCCTTTATATAAAATGATTCAAAACGGACATGTACCTTCAATGCTATTGTACGGTGAACCAGGTACTGGGAAGACTTCGTTGGCATATGCTATCGCAGGGTCGACGAATAAGGAATTCCATGCTCTGAATGCTACGACTGCTGGTAAAAAAGATATAGAGGCAGTGATCCAAGAGGGAAAAATGACGCGGAATGTTATTCTCTTCGTCGATGAGATTCATCGTTTCAATAAAAGTCAACAAGATTCACTCTTGAAGGCTTTAGAAGAGGGTACGATCACTTTAATAGGAGCTACCACAGAAAATCCATACCATAGTGTGAACAACGCAATCAGGTCCAGGTGTGGACAGATCAAGCAGTTGAAGCCTCTTGATCAATCTGCAGTCAAAAGTTTATTACACCGAGCTCTAGCAGATGAAGAAAGAGGTGTAGGTGCGCTTTCAATTGATATCGAGGAACATCATCTAGATAGGATTGCTGAAACTACTGGAGATGGTAGAACGGCTCTCTCATTACTTGAAGACATCGTTTATGCATCTGAACAAATTGATGGAGAGGGTTATGTTGTAACTGAAGAGACAGTGCTCGACTGTATTAAAAACAAAGGCTTTACTCACGATAAAAAAGGTGACATATATTATAATCTTCTCTCCAGTTTTCAAAAAAGTATCCGCGGAAGTGATACGGATGCAGCTTTATATTATTTAGCGAGACTGCTGGAAGGTGGAGACTTAGAAGCGATTACAAGGCGTTTGTTGGTAATTGCTTATGAAGATATTGGACTTGCGAACCCACAGTTGTGCGCAAGGGTCATGCCGGCAATTCAATCTGTCGAGCGACTCGGAATGCCTGAAGCTCGGATTCCATTATCCGTTGTGACAGTCGAACTTAGCTTGTCACCTAAATCGAACACAGCTTATAAAGCTTTGGATACTGCAATAGCTCATGTCCAAAAAGGAGTCACTGGTGAAATACCAGATCACTTGAAAGACACACATTACCAGGGAGCTAAGGATTTAGGTCATGGCATCGAATATAAATACCCTCATAATTATCCGAATAGTTGGGTGTATCAAGAATACCTCCCTGATTCGATCAAAAATGTGAATTATTATAAACCAAATGAACTTGGTGAAGAAAAACGTTATGCCCAAACATATGAAAAACTAGGGAAGTTACGTCAGGATGGGCGAAAAAAGAATCCGAGAAGCTAAACTAGAATGGGTGCAATAATAGAAAAAGTCATGCTATAATGACATTTGGTTTTTGCTAACATTTCAAAGTATAATCATTATAGAGCAGTAGTTGTTATAAAAGGGATGAAGGACTAATGAAAATATCAACAAAAGGACGTTATGGATTAACAATCATGATCGCATTGGCAAGACATTATGGCGATACACCATTGCCATTAAAAACAATTGCGCAGAACTATGAACTATCTGAGCATTATTTAGAGCAATTGATTGCCCCTTTGCGAAATGCAGGACTTGTTAAGAGTGTGCGAGGAGCTAAGGGTGGTTATTTGCTAACGAAAGACCCGAAAATGATTACAGCAGCGGATATTATCAGAACGTTAGAGGGTCCTATTCGACCAGTAGAAGAAATGGACGATGAGGAACCAGCCAAACGAGAGCTTTGGAAAAGGATCCGCGATGCTGTCAAAGATGTCCTTGAAACGACGACATTGCAAGATCTAACTGAGTATGATGATAACAACTATCAAGAAGAGCACATGTTTTATATATAAACCAAAGAAAGTTTTCTTCAAAAAGAAGGTGTAAGTATGACAAGAATCTATCTCGATCACGCGGCAACAACTCCTGTTCACCCAGAGGTTGCACACGTGATGACGGAACATTTATCGAACCAATACGGAAATCCTTCCAGCATTCATCATTACGGCCGTGAAAGTAAGAAGCTGTTGGATGAGGCAAGAAATTTGATGGCCTCATCAATTAATGCTGACTTTTCTTCTATTATTTTCACAAGTGGAGGAACTGAAGCAAATAACTTGGCAATTTTCGGTTCTGTATATGCAAGAAGCAACAAAGGGAAGCATATTATTACAAGTTCTATTGAACACCATGCAGTTTTACATCCATTTGAGCAATTAGAGGCAGAAGGGTTCGAAGTTACTTATCTCTCTGTTGATCCTAGCGGTGTGATCTCTGTTGAGGATGTACAAGCAGCATTGCGTGAGGATACGATTTTTGTCAGCGTAATGACCGTGAATAATGAAACTGGTCATCGTCAACCGTTAGAAGAGATAGGTGAACTATTAGCAGATCATCAAGCTGTTTTCCATACGGATGCCGTTCAAGCATTTGGAGTGGAAAAAATTGATGTAGATGCCCTGAGGGTCGATTTGTTAAGTGTTTCTTCACATAAAATTTACGGACCTAAAGGTATTGGCTTTTTATATAAAAGAAATGAAGTAGATTTAAAAAGAAGAGTTTTTGGTGGTGAACAAGAGCGGAAGTGGCGTTCAGGAACTGAAAACACTTTAGCCATAGAAGGATTCAAACAAGCTGTCAACGTGTTGAAACGTGATATGGGACAAAGAACGGAACATTACCAGAAACTCACAGACACACTGCTAAAAGAACTCGACGAACGATTTATCGTTTATGAGGTTAATGGGGAAGATTCGAAAAAGGTACCTAATATTATGAATATCAGTTTTCCGGGTATGGACGTTGAGATCTTTTTGATGAACTTAGACTTAGAAGGTATAGCAGTTTCTTCTGGATCAGCTTGCACTGCGGGTTCTATCGATCCATCTCATGTTCTAAAAGCGATGTACGGTGAAGAAGATCCAAAACTAAGAAATTCAATCCGTTTCAGCTTTGGAATCGATAATACTGAAGAGGAAATGGTTGTAGCGGCAGAAAAAATAAAGAAAATAATCGAAAGGTTACAAGGATAAGGTGGTGATAACATGAAAGAACGCAAAGATACTCGAGTAGTAGTAGGAATGTCAGGCGGTGTTGATTCATCGGTGACTGCATTGTTGCTTAAGCAACAAGGATATGATGTCGTAGGTATTTTTATGAAAAACTGGGATGATACAGATGAATTCGGCGTTTGTACAGCCACTCAGGACTATGAAGATGTGGCGAGAGTATGTAACCAACTAGATATCCCATATTACTCAGTGAATTTTGAAAAGAAATATTGGGATAAGGTATTTACGTACTTTTTAAATGAATATGAAGCGGGACGAACACCGAACCCGGACGTAATGTGCAATAAAGAAATTAAATTCAAAGCTTTCTTGGATCACGCGATGGCGTTAGGTGCAGATTATTTAGCTACTGGACATTATGCACAAATCAGAGAATCTGATGATAGTACGTATCAAATGCTTCGTGGTGTCGATCAAAATAAAGATCAGACGTATTTCCTTAACCAAATTCCAGCTTCAATTTTGCCTAAGATCATGTTCCCTTTAGGTGGCATGTCTAAGAAGGAAGTAAGACGAATTGCAGAGGAAAATGACTTAGCTACCGCTAAGAAAAAAGATAGTACGGGAATTTGTTTTATTGGCGAAAGAAACTTCAAAGAATTTCTAAGTGAATACCTACCGGCTCAGCCTGGGAATATGGAGACACTTGAAGGTGAAGTCAAAGGCAAACATGATGGGCTGATGTATTACACTATCGGGCAGCGTCAAGGCCTTGGAATCGGGGGAGCAGGAGATCCGTGGTTCGTAGTGGGTAAAAACTTGGAAGATAATATTTTATATGTTGCTCAAGGTTTCCATCACGAATCATTGTATTCAGACTCGTTAGAAGCAGTTGACGTTAACTGGTTAGTTGATTTAGATCTGAGTGAACCTTTCACCTGCACAGCAAAGTTCCGTTATCGTCAAGAGGATAGTGAAGTGACTGTATACCCTAAAGAAGACGGAACTCTGGAAGTTAGATTTGCAGAACCAGAACGTGCGATAACACCTGGACAGGCTGTTGTTCTTTACGACGGAGAAGTATGTATTGGTGGCGGAACGATTGAAAACGTGTATAAAGATACAAAAGAATTATCGTATTTAGCATAAAAAAAGAAGCCAGCACTTTTGTGGTGGCTTTTCTTACATAAAAGAAAGGAGAGGGAATATGAACTTAATAGAACAAGGAATCGAATATTTGCAAGAAGGAAAAATGGAAATGGCAGCAAAAGTTTTCAATGATTATCTTGAACAAAATCCAGAAGACCCGGTTGGTTATGTTAATTTTGGACATCTTTTAGCGAAGGTTAATGAATCTGAAAAGGCGAAGCGCTTTTATGAAAGAGCACTAGCTCTAGATGAAACAGCGGCAATTGCTCATTACGGACTCGGAAACCTTTATTTTGAAGAAGAAGATTTTGAAAAAGCTACAGCAGCCTATCAAGAGGCGATGAAAGCTGGGTTGGATGAAGCAGACGTGTATTATATGCTTGGTCGCTCACTGATGAGCCAAGAGCAACCAAAACTATCATTGCCTTATTTACAAAGAGCTAGTGAAATGGTTCCAGAAGATATCGATATTCAATTCCAATATGGGTTGAACTTGGCATATATCAATATGATCAAAGAAGCGGTTGAACAAATGAAGAAAGTGATTGCACTTGATGAGATGCATAGCGATGCTCATTATAATCTAGGTGTAGGATATCTTCATCTGGAGGAGCCAGAACCAGAGTTAGCTCTTAAGCATTTTGAAAAAGCACTGGAAATCCAGCCTGATCACGTACTTGCTGGGAATGGTAAGAAACAAGTAGAAGCTGCACTCAATGAAGAGTAAAAGGGAGGAGGCCGTAGGATGGATGAGAAAAGTTTTGTGAAAGGTCAACTGAATCATATGATTTTCCATAATAGTGAAGAACAGTTCTCCATCGCTTCGGTCTCTGTTGTTGAAACAAATGAAACAGTGGAGGAGGAAGAATTGGTCGTCAAAGGACATTTTCCTCCTCTCACACATGGAAACGACTATATTTTTTACGGCTCGATGAAATCACACCCTAAATTCGGCGAGCAATATCAAGTTTTTACATATGAAAAAGAATTGCCAAAAACAGAAGATAACTTGGTCAAATATTTTTCGAGTGATTTATTTTACGGTGTTGGAAAGAAGTCAGCTCAAAGAATCGTCGATACACTCGGGATCAACGCTGTAGAAAAAATCTTGAAAAATGAAGCTGAACTTGATCAAGTAATTGGTATGAAAAAGGAATCTAAACAGAGATTCATTCAAGACCTACGTATGAATCAAGGGTTTGAGCAAGTCACTCTAGAGCTTGCTAAATATGGTGTCGGGTTGCAAATGGCCCAGAAAATTTATCAGCAGTACCAGGAACGGACAATTGCACAACTACAAGAAAACCCTTATCATTTTGTATTTACTACTGAAGGATTCGGGTTTCAACGCGCTGATGAAATTGCACAATCGCTTGGGATTACCCATGACCATCCGACAAGGATTCAGGCAGCAGTTTTACATGTGTTAGAACAGGAATCATCGAACGGACATGTATATGTAGAAGAAAATTACTTGATGGAAAAAGTGATGAAGTTATTGTTTCAAGGTATTTCAAATACTGCGGATTTGGGTGTGGAAGATCACTTCAAAGCTCTTGAGGAAGAAGACCTCATTGTGAAAGAAGACACCAGGGTTTATTTACCTCAACTTTATTATGCAGAAGAAGGAATCGCCTCTCAATTAACGAGGATTATCGATGCTAAAGAAGATGAGACTGTGGATGAAAGTTCACTCTTAAAAGCTTTAGGGGAAATCGAGGAACAAGAATCACTATCCTACGGTGAAGAGCAATATGAAGCCATCAAAAAAGCATTGGAAGAAAAGGTGCTTATTTTGACGGGAGGACCTGGTACAGGTAAAACAACGGTTGTCCAAGGCATCATCACTTGCTATGATCGACTTTTTCAGAAGCATCAAGGCGTCAATAAGTCGGATTATATTTTAACCGCACCAACGGGAAGAGCCGCGAAAAGGTTATCTGAATCTACTGGGTTGAAGGCGAAGACAATTCATAGTTTACTCGGTTGGACCGGAGAGAATCAATTCGAAGTAAACGCTGCTAATCCATTAAAAGGTAAGGTAATCATCATTGATGAGTTCTCAATGGTTGATGTTTGGTTAGCTAACCATTTATTAAAAGCTATTCCAGGAGACATGAAGGTTATCTTCGTTGGGGATGAGGATCAGCTACCTTCAGTAGGACCTGGTCAAGTTTTAGCAGATTTCATTAAGAGTGATCGTATCCCAGTAAGTCACTTGACTGAAATTTATCGTCAAAAAGAAGACTCTTTTATCGTACAGTTGGCTCACCAAATTAAGAATGATCAAGTGGATGATCTCCAACTTGTTAAAAAGTCGGATTTTAACTTTATTCAAACTAGAAAAGACCAAACTTTAGCTATGGTGGAAAACATCGTAAGAAAAGCTTTAGATAAGGGGTATTCGAAGAAAAACATTCAGATATTAGCCCCGATGTACCGAACAGAAGTCGGTATACATCAATTAAATGAAACTCTTCAAGAAATCTTTAATCCTGAAAGTAAACAAAAACGACAGATTATACATTTCGACCACATCTTCCGAACAGGTGATAAAGTTATTCAGTTAGTCAATCAACCCGAAAAGCAAGTTTACAATGGGGATATTGGTGAGATCGTAGGAATTTTAAAAGGTTCCGAAACTGAATCGAAAAAAGACGAAATCGTCATTGATTACGATGGACTTGAAGTAAGATATACAAAACAAGATTTTAACCAAATTATGCACGCTTATGCTATTTCTATCCATAAGTCTCAAGGTAGTGAGTTCCCGATTGTTATTTTGCCAATTATTCGCTCATTTAAGCGAATGCTTGTTAAAAACCTATTATACACCGCGATTACACGGAGCAAATCCTCGTTGATCATCTGTGGTGAATATGAATATTTCCTACAGGGCGTCAAGACGGAGAATGCATTTGAAAGAAATACGAGTTTAGTCGAACGTTTACGGCACTTTATTGAAGGCGAGATGGGTGAAGAAGACGATGAGGAAGAAATTACGCCTTATGACTTCATGTAATTGAAACATACTATGACTGTTGGACACGTGGGTATAGAAATAAAGCTATTTGGGCAGGCTGAATGACAAACTAATGGTTAAAAGGAGTTTGTCGGTATGAAATGTCCAAACTGTCAAACGTCGAATCTCGGTAAAATCGGTGAACAGCAATATTATTGTTGGACATGTTTAATTGAGATTACAGTCGAAGAAGGACAAATGCATGTTCATGAAATTGAAGAAGATGGCTCAGTTTCGTCCTTGGACGATTTATTTTTCGAATAGGAGAACTGAGAAAAAGGTTGGTGATCTTCATTGAACCGAATAGTAAATAGCGGTGTCAAAATGGGTATGGGAGCAGCCGTCATGTATATGATGGGTAACCGGAAAAGATTTCGTAAAAACCCCACGGTCAAACGATTAAGATCAACCATGAAGCGTGCTCGAAGGCGCTGGTTGTAATGATGAAAGCTACTGATCTCAAGGGGTCAGTAGCTACATATTGATTTTATTGACAAGAGCCTGTTCGTTTTCTATAATTACTGCATATCTATATTGAAAACTTTGAAGGAAACAGTAGATGACAGCCCACTGATAAGAGAAGGATCTTCTAGGCTGAAAGAGATCCTCGGTGAAGTGTCGTTGAAAGCTATTCCTGAGTGCGGCTAATCCCCGCCGGTGTTGCACCCGTTAACGTGCACTAAAGTTGATAGGTCATTGGAACCTATAATTAGGGTGGTACCGCGGATATAGCCGTCCCTGCATAAATTTTATGTAGGACGGTTTTTTTTATTTTTGGCTCTGTTTGGTGTTGATTCTGACGAATCGTTTGAAGGCGGACGCTTTCCTGGGGGCACGGCTTCAACTTCCCAAAACTCACCATTCGTGAGTTTTGCGTGATTTTCACCTCGTGCTAGTCCCCTAGGAGTCGCCGCCTCCCACGATTCGTCAGAATCAACGAGCGCATACTTAGACACTCAAAGTTTCTAAACAATGAGCTTTAACAGCGCATTAATTTTTTAAAGACTTTAACTTAATTGAAAATTAGATAGATCTATTTAGGAGGAGAAAAATGAGTACATTAAAATCAGCAGATGTTAGGCAAATGTTTTTAGATTTTTTCAAGGAAAAAGGACATTCTGTGGAGCCAAGTAAATCACTTGTGCCTCGTGAAGATCCAACTCTATTGTGGATCAACAGTGGTGTAGCAACCTTGAAGAAATACTTTGATGGTAGTATTATTCCTGACAATCCAAGAATCGTGAACGCTCAAAAATCAATTCGCACAAATGATATCGAAAACGTTGGGTTTACAGCTCGTCACCACACATTTTTTGAAATGCTCGGAAACTTTTCAATAGGAGACTATTTTAAAAAGGAAGCAATGATCTGGGGATGGGAGTTTCTAACTGATGAGCGATGGTTGAACCTTGACGAAGAAAAACTGTCAGTGACGGTACATCCTGAAGATGAAGAAGCTTATCAGGTTTGGAAAAATGAAGTAGGAGTTCCGGTAGAGAGAATTATTCGTATAGAAGAAAATTTCTGGGATATTGGGCAAGGTCCAAGTGGCCCGAATACAGAGATTTTTTATGATCGCGGCGAAAAATATGGAAATGACCCACACGATCCAGAGCTATATCCAGGTGGGGAGAATGAACGCTATCTAGAAATATGGAACTTAGTATTTTCTCAGTTCAATCATAATCCGGATGATACGTACACACCTCTTCCGAAGAAAAATATTGATACAGGGATGGGTTTAGAACGTGTGATTTCAGTTATTCAAGATACCCCTACAAACTATGAGACGGATCTTTTCATGCCAATTATCCAAAAAACTGAAAAAGTTTCTGGAAAAAAATATGGTGAAGCGACGGAACAGGATTCTGCATTCAAGGTGATAGCGGACCATGTGCGTACAGTTTCTTTTGCGATTGGTGATGGTGCATTACCTTCAAATGAAGGGCGAGGATATGTGCTTAGAAGATTACTGAGAAGAGCAGTCCGTTTTGCTAAAGAGTTGGATATCAACGAACCATTCATGTATCAACTAGTGGATGAAGTTGCAATGATCATGAAAGATTTTTACCCAGAAGTCAACGAGAAAAAAGACTTCATTCAAAGTGTAATAAAAACAGAAGAGGAACGGTTCCACGATACGTTACAAGATGGGCTAGCTATTCTTGAGAAGGTAATGAAAGCTGAAAAAGAGAAAGGCTCTAATATCTTTCCTGGAAAAGAAGTGTTCACTCTTTATGATACGTATGGTTTTCCAAAAGAATTGACAGAAGAGTATGTAGAAGATGCTGGATTTACGATTGACCAAGAAGGTTTCGATAAAGAAATGAAGGAGCAACGTGATCGTGCACGCCAAGCTCGCCAAAAAGTAGACTCCATGCAAGTGCAAGATCAGGTTCTTCAAGATGTTCATGTTGAGAGCACTTTCATTGGCTATGATTATTTAGAAACTGAAACCACACTAGAGGTTATCGTGTCTAACAAAGAACTTGCCGACTCAGTGAATACTGGAGAATCAGCATATGTCTTTTTGAAAGATACTCCTTTTTATGCAGAAAGTGGCGGACAAGTCGCAGACGAAGGCTGGATCGGATCATCGACTGGAAGAGCAAAAGTCATTGATGTTCAGAAAGCGCCGAATGGCCAAAATCTTCATCATATAGAGGTCGAAGAAGGTTATCTACAAGCTAAACAGAATCTAGAAGCGTTTGTACTACCTCATTCTAGAGTACAAACAGTCAAAAATCATACTGCCACTCACCTATTACATCAAGCTCTGAAAGATGTTCTAGGTGACCATGTAAATCAAGCGGGATCACTTGTAGCCCCTGATCGACTTCGATTTGATTTCTCCCATTTCAATGCTTTAACGGATGAGGAAATCGTTGAAATAGAAGAAGCGGTCAATGAAAGAATTTGGGCATCTATTGATGTTGCAATTGAGAACCATACTATAGAAGAGGCTAAAGAAATGGGTGCAATGGCATTATTCGGTGAAAAATACGGAGATGTCGTGCGCGTTGTATCTATCGATAATTATAGCATTGAACTTTGTGGTGGTTGTCATGTTAAAAACACTTCTGAAATAGGAATGTTTAAAATTGTTTCCGAGACAGGTATCGGTGCTGGAACAAGAAGAATTGAAGCTCAAACAGGTAAGGGAGCTTATTATTTTACTCGAGAAAAAGAAGATCTGTTAAACCAATCAGCAGCTCTATTAAAAACAAAATCCGATCAGGTTCCACAACGTATTGAATCGCTATTTATAGACATGAAAGAACTTGAAAGAGAAAAAGAATCTCTTCAAGCTAAAATGGCTCAAGCAGAATCTGCTGGACTTAAAGATCAGATTGAAGATGTCGAAGGAATCCCACTTCTTTCAGCAAAGGTTAGCGTGAATGATATGAATGGTTTACGCCAAATGGTGGATGATATGAAACAGAAGATGGAATCTGGGATCGTTTTATTGGCTATGGAGAACGATGGTAAAGTACAATTAGCATCAGGAGTTACTAAAAATTTAATTGATCAAGGTTTCCACGCAGGTCATTTAATAAAAGAAGCAGCAACTCGTTGTGGAGGAGGCGGCGGAGGCCGTCCAGATATGGCTCAAGCAGGCGGAAAACAACCTGAAAAAATTGATGAATCATTGAAAGCAGGAAAAGATTATATTAAAACTGTTTTATCTTCTTAATCAATCAGTTTATAATAGAAGTACAGTTTAACGAGGGGGTTATGTGATAATGAATAACGATCACACGATGAAGTACCAATTCTCAGATGATTCACAAGAAAAGAAAGTCAATGAGATCTTACATTCTGTGTATCATTCCCTAGAAGAGAAGGGTTATAATCCAATCAACCAGATAGTAGGTTACTTACTTTCTGGAGATCCTGCTTATATCCCTCGTCATAACGATGCTAGAAATCTGATACGCAGGGTCGAGCGAGATGAAATGATCGAAGAGCTCGTGAAATATTATCTAAAAGGGAATAAAGAGGAACGTTAATGAAAACATTAGGTTTAGATGTCGGAGAAAAAACAATCGGAGTTGCAGTGTCCGATGCCTTAGGCTTCACTGCGCAAGGGTTAGAGACAGTCCGGTGGGATGAATCCGACTATTCGACTGCTTCCAGTCGACTGGAAGAGATTATTCAAAAAAACGATATTAGCCAGATTATTGTTGGACTGCCGAAGAACATGAATGGTACTATTGGTCCAAGAGGCGAAGCTTCACAAGAGTTTGCTACTTTTTTAGAAAATGAGTATGATGTGAAAGTCGTATTGTGGGATGAACGATTAACCACAATGGCAGCTGAAAGAGTGTTGCTAGAAGCTGATGTAAGCAGGCAGAAACGAAAGAAAGTAATTGATAAAATGGCAGCCGTCATGATTCTTCAAAGTTACTTAGATGCCAACCAATAAAAAGGAGTGAACGAAATGGAAGAGAAAGAGCGAATTATCATTCCAGATGAATCTGGTGAAGAACATTTATTTGATGTTTTATTTACATTTGATGTTGATGAAACAGAGAAATCCTATCTTGTAGCTGTTCCAGCTGAACAAGCTGAAGATGAGGAAGTAGAGGTTTTCGCTTTCCGCTATGAAGAAAATGATGGGAATGAAGATGATTTGACACTTTTCCAAGTCGAAACCGATGAAGAGTGGCAAATGATCGAAGAGATGTTAGCAACCTTTTCTGAAGACGATACAGAATAAATTAATAGTTACAAAAAAGGTTAGCCCTAGTGGTTAACCTTTTTTTATGTGTAGTGATTACGATTTAATAAATAACTCCTTTAGAAGAAAAATATTCTACTTTTATTTAAAAATTGTGTGAAAAAGATAGAAAAATAATTGATTTTAATTTATACTTTTAGAAGATTTAATCGTGTTACAATAGATGAAGTATGCACGAGTGTAGAAGAAAAAGGAGGATCTTCTTTGACTGATTCAAACGAGAAGCATTCATATATAGAACAACGTAACAAACGGGCAAAAGAAGCCAAAATCTCACGAAGGATTATTCTAGTAGTCCTTTTGACTTTGATGATAGCGATCGGTTTAGGTGGTTATTATGGCTATAATTACATAACTGAAGGTTTAAGCCCTGTAGATCCAGATAACGAAGAGATTGTTGATGTTGAAATACCAATTGGTTCGAGCACAACCTCAATAGCTGAGACTCTTGAAGAAAAAAACTTGATAAATGATGCATTGATTTTTCAACTTTATGTAAAATTCAAAAATGAGTCAGGATTTCAAGCCGGTGAATATCAATTCTCACAAAGCATGACAATCGACGAATACATCGAATCATTGAAAACAGGTAAAATTTTAGTGGAACCACTTTTCACTGTAACGATCCCAGAAGGGACAACTTTAGAAGAAATTGCTGAAATCTATGGGGAAGAAACCTCAATAGATCCTGAAGAGTTCATGACGAAGATGGAGAATGAAGAATACATCCAATCGTTAATTGATATGTATCCAAACCTTCTATCTGAAGACATTCTAGCAGAAGAAATAAAGTATCCTTTGGAAGGTTATCTCTTCGGTATAACTTATTCTTTCTATGAAGAAGATCCTAGCATAGAACAAGTGGTTGAGATGATGCTTCAACAAACCCAAAATCAGTTAGAACCATATATGGGTGAAATAGCTGAATCAGATTATACCGTCCATGAAGCATTGACGATGGCTTCCCTGATAGAGGAAGAAGCTGTCAGTGAAGAAGATAGGTTCATGATTGCTGGGGTGTTTGAAAATCGAATGAATCCTGAGGACCCAGCTAATGAAATGCCTTTACAAACCGACCCCACAATTCTTTATGCACTAGGTGAACATAAAGATCGAGTATTGAAAAAAGATTTAGACGTGGAGAGCCCATATAATACTTACCAAAACAGAGGCTTGCCACCAGGTCCTATTTCAAATTTTCGGATGAACGCATTTGAAGCTGCATTACAACCACGAGAACATGATTATTTCTACTTCTTGGCAGATTATGAAGGGGAAGTCCACTATGCTGAGACGAACCAAGAACATAACCAAAACCGACAAGAACACCGCCCGCCGCAAGATTAATCATACTAATGGGAATGCGTCATTATTCGCGTTCCCTGCTTTTTTTATGTTACAATACCAAAGTTGAAGTTAGATTCATTCCTATTCACAGTCTGCTTGGAGGCATTCCAACATGAATGAAACAAAGGCTTATATTCAATCTTTATATAAGGACAGTCATTCGTTATTGAATGAAATGGAAGCTTATGCTGAAGAACATCACGTACCAATCATGGAGAAGGACGGAATAGAAATATTAAAGCAGTTAATCAGAATTCATCGTCCAAAAAATATATTTGAAATTGGTACGGCAATCGGTTATTCTGCTATACAGATGGCTCTTGCATATTCTGGAAGCAAGGTCACGTCGGTTGAACGAGAACAAACTCGCTATAAAGTAGCTGTTGATAACATAGCTCGTGCAGGATTAGAACAGCAGATTGATACCCATCTTGGAGACGCTGTTTCTTTCATAAATGAGCTAGCGGAAGACACTCAATTTGATTTTGTTTTCGTAGATGCAGCAAAGGGTCAGTATAAAGACTATATAGAAGCCATTGATTCATATGTCCCAACTAAAGGGGTTATTGTTATCGACAATGTACTTTTTAAAGGGTATGTTTCAGGTGCCAGCCAAGAAAACCAGAGATGGGTAAAGATTGGTGAAAAGATTGCCAAATTCAATGAATGGTTAATGAACAACGAGAACTATTACACAACTATCATTGAAAGTGGAGATGGAATTGCAATCGCATTGAAAAAGTAATAGAATATCATCAATAGAATTACATGCAGAAAGGAGTTCCCCGAATGCCCGATAAACCAATCGTCATTGGGGTTGCAGGTGGTACAGGTTCTGGAAAGACAACCGTAACTCGTGCTATTTGTGAACATTTCCAAAATACATCAATCCTTATGATGGAACAGGATTTTTACTATAAAGATCAAGCTCATTTACCATTTGAGGAGCGTTTGAAGACAAATTACGATCACCCATTAGCATTCGATAATGATCTTTTGATTGAACATTTAGAGAAGTTATTGGATCGACAACCAATTGAAAAACCCGTTTATAATTACGAGTTACACACTCGGTCTGATGAGACTTTAACAACTGAACCGAAAGAAGTTATCATTGTAGAAGGAATTTTAGTACTTGAAGACGAAAGATTACGTGATATGATGGATATTAAAGTTTTCGTAGATACGGATTCTGACATTCGAATTATACGTCGCTTAATGAGAGATATAAAAGAAAGAGGCCGTTCAATTGATTCGGTTATAGATCAATATATAAGTGTAGTAAGACCGATGCATTTACAATTCGTAGAACCGGCAAAACGCTATGCAGATATCATCATACCTGAAGGTGGACAAAATCATGTGGCAATTGATTTATTGACCACTAAAATCAATAGTATTATTGATAAGCAATTTTCATAAAATCATTTAAGAGATAGTTATTTAAGGAGTGTTTTAAGTGGCAGAAGAAAAGAACTTTTATATGACTGAAGAAGGTAAAGAGAAATTAGAACAGGAATTGAATGAATTAAAAACGGTCAAACGTCCGGAAGTTGTAGAAAGAATAAAAATTGCTCGTAGCTTTGGAGATCTATCTGAGAACTCTGAATATGATGCGGCTAAAGATGAACAAGCTTTTGTTGAAGCTAGAATCTCACAGATTGAAAATATGATTCGTTATGCTGTAATCATTGAAAACGATGATAACAACAGCGATATCGTACAGCTGGGTAAGATGGTTCGTTTCGTTGAACTACCAGAAGGTGACGAGGAAGAATATCAAATTGTAGGAAGTGCTGAGTCAGATCCTTTTGAAGGAAAAATCTCAAACGATTCTCCTATGGCACAAAGTTTGATTGGTAAAACAATTGGAGACCAAGTAATGGTTCAAACACCTGGTGGAGAGATTAAAGTAAAAATCGTAGAAGTGAAATAAATTGATTCCCGGTCCTACACATACACTTTGTGTAGGACTTTTTAAGCAGGAAGATTGAGCCTTATAAATAGCTCATCACCCCATAATTTCTTTTTAATTAAAAGGAGGAATTACCATGTCAGATTCAAATAAAAATTCTAGATCTGAACGTTTCGAAAAAAGACGTAAAAGTACGAAACTGTTGAATATATTAATTGTTGTAGCTTTGGTTCTAGCTCTAATGTTAGTTTGGATGTTCTTATTCGCTGATAGTGGACAAAGTCCTGATGACGATCAAAGCCTAAGTGATGAATATAGTAATGACGAAGATGAAGATTCAGAAAATGAAGAAGCGAATGAAGAAAATGATAATGAATCAGATAATGAAGATGAATCAAAGAATGAAGATGATGACTCAACAGAGGAAGAGGACACTTCAGAAAATGAAGAGGCTTCTGAGGAAGAATCAGAAGAAGAGCAAGACGAGAATACAGATGAAAATGAAGAATCCGATTCAAATGAAGATGAAGTCGATACTAATTCAGAATCAAGTGACGACCCGAACGTAAAAGAAGTTCTGACTGGTAATTGGGATCCAATTGGTACAGAACAAGAAGAGCCTCATAAAATTAACTATAGTGAAGGAAGTCAAGATCGCCAAGAGATGGAACAAGCTATCAGGTATGCTACTGGTCTCAATGAAGGTGATATGATTGTATGGGCTCTTGAAAGTGGTGGAGACCCTAGCAGAGTTACAGGAACAGTAACCAATCGTGCTCAGGATGAAATATTTAGAGTACCGATGGTTTGGGTAGAGAACGAAGGTTGGGAACCTCAAAGAGTAGAAGTATTAAAAGAAAACGATAAAGAAGATGCGTACTAAAATCACTGCATTAGATACAGAAGGGAATTTACTATGAAATACGGAATAATAGGAGCGATGGAACAAGAAGTCGCTTGGCTACTAAAAGAAATGGTGGATGTCGAGGAATCAATCGTTGCTAATTGCAAATTCTATGAAGGAAGAATTGGTGATCAATCAATAGTATTATTGCAATCTGGTATAGGGAAAGTGAACGCTGCGTTATCGACAACTATTTTACATGAACGGTTCAATCCGGACTATGTAATAAACACTGGTTCAGCAGGTGGGACCGATCTTGGTCTCAACGTCGGTGATATTGTCATCGGTGAGAAAATTGTTCACCATGATGCTGATGCAACAGCTTTTGGCTATAAATACGGACAAATCCCACAAATGCCAGAAACATATGCATCGGATCCTAAGCTAGTTGAAAGGGCTCAGAATGCCATACAAGCCTATAATCCATCTATTCAGGTCACAACAGGTTGGATAGGTACCGGAGACTCATTTATGGCTGATGAGGAGCGTGTGAAAGCTGTTATGAGCTTATTAGCGGATATTAAAGCATTGGAAATGGAAGCAGCTGCTATTGCTCAAGTTTGTCACCAATATGGCACTCCATTTTTAATCATCCGCTCCTTATCCGACATTGCTGGAAAAGAATCCAATATATCCTTTGATCAATTTCTAGAGAAAGCGGCAGAAAATAGTGCCTCATTCATCATAAATATGATTAACTAAAAAAATAGCTACGGACCAAGACAAATTGGTTCGTAGCTATTTATATGTTTGAGTATATAGATAGTAGCCGCCGATTATCAATAAAAGTAATAGAGTTACCACTAATAATGCATAACCAAATCCATACTGTTCATATGGCGGATAGTAAGGTTGATAACCGTAAGGAGAATAATAAGACATTTTCATTCCCTCCAGTCGTTTATTACACTGTATGAATTAATTTGAAAACTGAGAGGGCATGAGCCTAC